>NZ_JBITTU010000020.1:0-1077 GCF_044542075.1 Leeuwenhoekiella sp. NPDC079379 | reverse complement strand
ATAAATAGTTATTATTTAGTTCAGGTTTGATGAAGAATTTAAATTCTTCATCAAACCTAGGCATATATTCTTTTGGGGATTTATTCCCTAAAGATTTATGAGGGTGATTAAAATTATAATCCTCCCTCCAGTTGTCGCTTATCTTTTGAAGTTGATGAATATCATTGAAGTAATACGCATCCAAGATGTCTTCTCTGAAGAAGCGATTAAAGCGTTCTATGTACCCATTTTGCATTGGTTTACCGGGTTGTGTGTATTTGATTTCAATAAAGTTTTTCTCACACCATTTTGTAAATGTTTTGGAGATAAACTCTGGCCCATTATCGCATCTAATATATTTAGGAGTTCCAAGCTCTTCTTTTAAATTGATTAGGGTCTCTACTACAGCTCTGGCAGGATAGGAAAGTCCTGCCTCAATAGCAAGAGCCTCTCGGTTACAATCATCAATTACATTAAACACCCGTACTTTTCTACCATCGGTAAGTGCATCACTCATAAAATCTATACTCCAACATTCATTGAGAACAGAAGGCATTTCTAAAGGCTGTTTTACGCGTTTTATTAAACGCTTCTTATGTTTACGCCTAAGACTGAGCTTCATCTCTCGATAAACTCGCAATACACGCTTTCTGTTCCATTTTAGACCTTCTCGACGGATTTTATAATAATATTCATCAAAACCTCGAGTAGGATAGGCTTCTGCTAGTTGAGTCAACTTATCAATGACTTGGCTATCGTCCTTTTTACTCTGGTAGTACCACATTGATCTGGTAAGCCCTACAACATTACAGGCTCGTACAACCGGTACTAAATACTCTTTAATGAGATACTTAACTCGAACTCTTTTGTCGGAAGGTCTTAGAACTTTTTTGATAAAACGTCCTTGAGCATTTTGTTGTCCAGGCTTACATCTGCATACATTTGCTTGAGCCTGTTATTTTCTTCCTCGAGCTCCTTTAAACGCTTAAGGTGTTGCTGCTCCATTCCTCCATACCTTTTACGCCAGTAATAAAAGGTACTCTTGTCAATACCTAATTCTCTGGATAGATCGCCCACAGATCTTCCTTGTTCATTCTC
>NZ_JBITTU010000019.1:0-1506 GCF_044542075.1 Leeuwenhoekiella sp. NPDC079379 | reverse complement strand
AGTTACATCTGCACTATCACAAGCCTGTGGAATACCTGCATCACATACCTGGTAAGCGAAAGTATCTTCACCTATAAAGTCTGCGTTTGGTGTGTAGGTATAGCTTCCGTCAGGATTGAATACCAAAGTACCGTTTGTAGGCTGTGTTACCACTGTGAATACCTCACTTCCAACAGGACCATCAGGATTCTCATCGTTGGTTCCTACGTTACCACTTACCGCTTGATTTACAAACGTATCGTTGATATCGTTGATCGCAAGGATGGTGTTAGCCGCACTAGGATCTACAGTAATGTATACAGTCGCTGTATCTACTGAACCAGCTGTATCTACTATGTCGTAAGTAAACTGATCTGAACCGCTAAAGCCTGCATTAGGTACATAGCTTAAGCTTCCGTCTGCTGCTAAAGTAACTGTTCCGTTTGCTGCATTGGTGTTTCCGGTTACAGCCAATGGAAGGTCTCCTTCTGGATCGCTATCATTAGTAAGGACGTTTCCGGTTATTTCAGCTCCTAAGTATCCGAAGAATGCATCATCATTAGCTACTGTAAAGTTTCTAGTATCTGCAATAACTTCGATAGTTACCGTTGCTGTATCACATAATGCTGGTGTACCATTATCACATACTGTGTATTCAAAACTATCCTCTCCTGTAAAATCAGGGTTTGGAGTATAAGTGAATGTTCCATCAGGATTAACTACTACTGTTCCGTTTGTTGGATTTGTATTACTAGTTACAGTAAGTGGTCCGCCATCTGGATCAAAGTCGTTAGTCAATACATTACCATCTACAGGTGTTCCTGCTTCAGTAATTGCTGTATCATCATTAGCTACCGGTGGATCATTCTCATTAGTAGTTAAAGGCAATACCTGTATAGTTACATCTGCACTATCACAAGCCTGTGGAATACCTGCATCACATACCTGGTAAGCGAAAGTATCTTCACCTATAAAGTCTGTGTTTGGTGTATACGTATAGCTTCCGTCAGGATTGAATACTAAAGTACCATTTGTAGGCTGTGTTACCACTGTGAATACCTCACTTCCAACAGGACCGTCAGGATTCTCATCATTGGTTCCTACGTTACCACTTACCGCTTGATTCACAAACGTATCGTTGATATCGTTGATCGCAAGAATGGTGTTAGCCGCACTAGGATCTACAGTAATGTATACAGTCGCTGTATCTACTGAACCAGCTGTATCTACTATATCATAAGTAAATTGATCTGAACCGCTAAAGCCTGCATTAGGTACATAGCTTAAGCTTCCGTCTGCTGCTAAAGTAACTGTTCCGTTTGCAGCATTGGTGTTTCCGGTTACAGCTAATGGAAAGTCTCCTTCTGGATCGCTATCATTAGTAAGTACGTTTCCGGTTATTTCAGCTCCTAAATATCCGAAGAATGCATCATCATTAGCTACTGTAAAGTTTCTAGTATCTGCAATAACTTCGATAGTTACCGTTGCTGTATCACATAATGCTGGTGTACCATTATCACATACTGT
>NZ_JBITTU010000018.1:0-1952 GCF_044542075.1 Leeuwenhoekiella sp. NPDC079379 | reverse complement strand
TAACCCGCTCTTTAAGGTTTAATCGATTATAGTTTTTGATAGGCATACAACAAATCTAGAATTTTGATTTGTTGCGTTAAGTTCTTGAATTCGGGTTGTTTCGGAGCTATTGTAGATAACGTGATTGTATAAGATTAGTTGCGTGGTTTAAGCACTAAAGTTAGCAAATAAATCACAGATAGAAAGTCCGCGAGGACTTTCGTAAGTAGGCTAGAACTAGCAATTAATTTTATACGGTGTGCCTGTTGCACAAGTTAGCAAAAAGCTAACATAGGGTTTATAATTAATTTAGAGAAGTGTTGTAAATTCATGGTATGCAAGGAAAAAAAGTATATCAAGAGCAGTTGTTCAACAGTTTTCGGTTGAGTGAGCGCGTACCCTCCACAAATTTCTACCGGCGTTTAAAGGAAGCATTAAACCTGGATTTTCTCTATGAACTTACTTGTGACTTTTACGGCAGCAGTGGTCAAAAGAGTATAGATCCTGTTGTATTTTTTAAGCTGTGCTTAGTGGGCTATTTAGAAAACATCATTAGCGACCGGAAGTTAATAGAGCATTGCAGTATGCGTCTGGATATTTTGTATTTCATCGGTTATGATATTGATGAAGAATTGCCCTGGCATTCCACCATTAGTCGTACACGACAGTTGCTCCCCGAAGATGTGTTTGAAGGGGTTTTTACTAAAGTTTTTACGCTTTGTGTTGAAGCGGGAATGGTGAGTGGGCATACTCAGGCTATCGACAGCGCACCGGTAAAAGCCAATCCTTCGATGGACACTCTGGAACTTAAAGTACCTGAGGAAGAATTAGAATCTCACCTGCGCAAGGTTCGCCACATCAGCGCGATGGACAAAGAGCAGCCTTTTCGTAAAAGTAAAGGTGATAAATCAGATAAAAACCAGCGTAGCATAACAGCCAGCGAAGAAGAATTAAAAGCCATTAGCACCCGCAACAAGCGCTGGAGCAAAGATCAGGATCAGCGTCCGGGAGCAGGAAATAAGGGAAGTAAATACACCAGCAATAAAACGCATTATAGTCCTACCGATCCTGATGCACGAATCAGTGTAAAACCGGGTAAGGCCAGAAAACTCAATTACCTGAGTCAGCTTAGTGTAGACACGGGTCATCATGTGATTACAGACATCAGAGCCTACCACGCTGATGGAAAAGATAACCAGCAACTGCCTGATATTGTAAAACGGGTAAAGCGGCGCTTGTGGCAGCAGGGTTTGGTGTGGGAGAATTGTGTGGCGGATACGGGTTACAGTAGCGGAGAGAACTATGCCTTTTTAGAAGCACAGGGCTTAAAGAGTTTTATACCTGCTCACGGAACTTTTAAAGGCGGTCCAGACAATTTTACCTACGTTGAAAACGAAGATCATTACCTGTGCCCACAGGGCAAGATAATCCCGTTTACCAAAGAGTTCAACGATTATAGAACCGGAACCCGAAAAAAGGAATACCGTGCCCGCAAGCACGTGTGTATTGATTGCCCAATACGCAGGAGTTGTCTGGGCAAAAGCGCACAGGAAAAGAAGTTTAGTGTTACTTACTACCGCGCAGAATACCAGCGCAACATCGCCCAGGTAGAAAGCCCACAGGGCAGGTATATGAAAGGCAAACGACAAAGCACCGTAGAACCTGTTTTTGGAACCCTAACTCAATTTATGGGGCTAAGGAAGGTAAATACCATTGGATTAAAACAGGCCAACAAATGTATGCAGCTCTCCGCCATCGCATACAACCTCAAAAAATACCTGAAGTTTATTGAAAAACGTACCAAAAGTGGGGCAGGGATGCTCGTCTTGTTTTTAAAGTTCACAATGACGTTAAATCAAGAGTATAAGTCCATTTTAAAGGCTTCATTCTGCTAATTTACAAACGATATAAAACTAGAAAACCGCTTAAGAGCGGTTTAAATAAGTGATATTTTCTAAGAATTAAAGGCTTGT
>NZ_JBITTU010000017.1:0-3687 GCF_044542075.1 Leeuwenhoekiella sp. NPDC079379 | reverse complement strand
CTCTCGCTAAATTTGCTGTTTTTCATCGTGACAGTGTGAATTTAAAATTAGTAAATTCGAATTAACAACTGTCCTGTTTTTAGGGAAGCCTACAACTACGATCCTCAAAATAAGATTTAGGTGAATAGTGATATGCACAGTTTACTTCTCGATCGCATCTACCAACTATGTGAGATAGATATTCATTCGTTTCAGAATCTACGTATCTGACAAACCTTTTTTTGTTACATCCAGGACAAATATGTTTGACCGATTTTTTTTCTAGAGTATATTTATACATAGTACGTTGCATTATCCTCATTTTCTACATTATTCAATAATAGCCAGTGTTTCAAGAAATTTATTGTTGCACTTCCATTACATTTTAATTGCACTTTAAGTATTAGGGATTATATCTTTTCATTTTGGCAGTGCACTTTATGCACGAATATTGCATTTTAAAAAGATAGCTTTATACTGTAAATCAGCACTTTAAAGACAAAAGTGAACAAAATGAGGAAAATGCAGTTATAGTATTTTTTTATAATTACCGTGAGACATCCTTTTAAACAATTTTCTATCCTTTAAATAGGTTTTAAATTGTCTCTCACTTACTCTAGGTTTACCATCAACTTTTTTACAGGCTATTTCTAGACCTTTCTGAGTTGTGAAATTATCCGGAAGTTCCTTTAAAATATTTTTTTGTAATTCTGTTAAGGATTCTAAATAATTTTTCTTTGTGATTTCGTTTCTTACTTTGATTGCATTATGATAGAAATAATCGAATAATTTAATTGCTCCTTTCACAGCAAACAATTGAACTTCATTTTTAGTTTTTTTATCAGATGCATAATGAATCAATTGTAGTATTAAGGCAAATCGAATGACATATTGCTGAAGCTTTATTTCTATGCTCCTTTCATAATCAAATAAGTAATCATCTGGCCTATTATTCTGCCAGTTAAAAAGATATTTCTTAGCACTATCTTCGATGGGAATAGCATTAGTCTGACTATTTTGATCACATTTTAGATCAATTAGATTAGAGATTATCGTAAAATAATTTTGTAAAATACTTTCGTCTACTTTATTTATATTCCACTTAATAGTTTTCTGATTTTCAGGATAAACAAAGAGTAAACGATCCATAAAACCATTAGCACTTCTACCTTCTTTTGCAAATTCTTTTAGAACCGGAATTTGTGTGCTTCCAATTACACCTACAAATGGATCTTCAATGCGTAAGTTCTTTCCAGATGCTCTGTCTGTAGATATAGTTGTACCACTCCAAAGACTTAAATAAATTTCTGCTTCGCCAGAGCTGCTATACCTATTAAAATTTTTTATCCATCCGTGTAGCTCGTCCACATAGATATATAGACCTCTTTTGTTATAGTAATGGGATAATATTAATGCCTCGATTGTATAATCACTGATCAAGAATTTTTCTAGATATGGCTTTTTAATTTTATTTTTTCCGGATTCTAGGCTATCTTCATAATTCTGTAATTCTTGTTCGTATCTGTAAAAAAGCTCATTCTCTCTTATGTGCAACGGTTTGAAACAAAAATTTAAAGCGTGACTTTTAGAATCGCCTGGTCGCCCAACGATAACCGTAAAAAGGTTGCTTTTCTCACCCCAGCCTTTTTTGACTCTTACCCTATGAGAAATTCCTATTGCAGCAGATGAAGCTGTTAAAATACCTGCTCCCAAATAATCAATAGAAAATTGATATTTGTTGTGAGCTTCAAAAATGATTTCCTGCACTATTTTAGGGAAAACATCAAAAGGAAATGGATTTTCACTATTCTCAGTTAAACTTAAAAAATCACTTTCTAAGTCAATTTGATCAATTATACTATCATTTTTATTAAATTCGTTTTCAGAAAAATTTTTCGAGCCTCTTATACTTCGCAAGGTATGTGGGGCTTCTTTTTTTTGACCCCCCATTATCTTTTATATTTTAGAGATTTAACTCTGTTTGAAGAATCAAATATTTCAGTGTGCCTTATTCTATCGAACTTACCGTATTTTTCTGCTTTTAAAAGTCCTCTATCAATATAACTTTTGATTGTTTGAGGACTAACTTTAAGTATTTTTGAAGCTTCATTTCTAGTATAAAATTTATTTATAAGCTCTTTATCAGGCCTATTTTTAAGGTTGATAAGAAGTGATTTCACTTCCTTAACTTCATTCAGAAGAATTTCATAAGGGTTTTCCATATTGTACTGTTTAAGAGTTATTAACAGTACAATCTTAGGGTTAATTCTATCCAAATATGGTTGCAAGTGGTTCTCGAAACCATTTAAACCATATTTTTAACGCTTAACTAAGCAAGGAATCTATAAAATTCAATTTTTCATAAAACTCTTTATCATTACTCTTAGAACCCTGTAGATTTATTTCCTTCAATTTCTTATTTGATATTTTATTATAATTAGCTGAAGATGGAGATATGCCAAAAGTATTTTTGATTAATTTGACTGTTTCAGCATTTGATAAATTATAAGTATTGATAATTTTTGAGTCGTTCAACTTTATTATCAAAACAGCTAGATCTGATTTAATTCTATGAGATTCAATTAGTTTTTTTTCTTTATTTAAAAGACCTACTTCGATTAGTCCATCTATAAGTTTTTCATACTTTGAATTATCATTGAAATAGCTTTGTAATGTTTGATCACTTATAATTTGCCTTTTAGTATCGCTTTTAGAATTAAAGTTATCTAAGTTTTTTTTATACTCAATCAGGAAATTATATTGATTCATATTGTTTTCTAAATCCTTAAAAAAATCCTCAATTATTTCTTTTTGAAAATATTTGCTTGAATTCAAGTCAATGTCTCTGAATAATAGGTTCAAAGCAGCGTTAAAGGCGTCTATATTTTTTAGATTATAATCACTCAAGGATTTGATATAATAAACAAAAACAGACTCTTTCATATCATACTTAAATCGCTGTTTTTCATATTCATTCACTGAAATTTTTTTTGGAACATTTATATTTTCAAAATCTATATTTTCTATAATTTCATAATAATCTCTTTGAATTTTACTTTTTACTTTTTTCAAGCTAAAAAGTCCATTGGAGATAAAATATTTTAAACTGAGGATAAATTCTATTAGATCTGGTTCGGATTTTTCTACTATGTAGTATTCGCCATTATTGTAAAACCCCATAATTTCTATTTAAAAACTGTATTCATAAAATCCACTTTTTCATCTTCATTAGGACGATAGTAATTATTAAAAACTTCAAGGCTTTTATGACCTGTATAACTCATTATCACTTTATCAGGTACACGTTGATTTTTCATTATTGTTATAAAGCTTCTCCTTGCTGTATGTGAGCTTATTCTATCATATAGAATACTTTCCTTTTCAATAATTTTATTTCCTAGTTTGGTTGTTTTCTTTTGTACGTCATCATATTCTAGAAACTCAAAAAGTTCCTTTAAATACTTATTGAATTTTTGATTGGAAATCTTAGGCAATTGAAAATTATATTTATCTAGAATTGATTTTGAAATGAGGTTTAAAGGAATTGATAGTGATTTGGAATTATCCTTTACATCGATAACTTTAATAAACCCATTCTGAATATCATTTTTATTTGTAGGCTTCCCTAAAAACAGGACAGTTGTTAATTCGAATTTACTAATTTTAAATTCACACTGTCACGATGAAAAACAGCAAATTTAGCGAGAG
>NZ_JBITTU010000016.1:2500-5483 GCF_044542075.1 Leeuwenhoekiella sp. NPDC079379 | reverse complement strand
GATAGATAATATTTGAATTAAAGACTAGAATAACCATTTTGAGCATTTGCTTTTAGGAGCAGATAATTAGATTTCCTTATATCGTGGAATATTATAAAAACACTACGATGAAGAGTTTGATCCTGGCTCAGGATGAACGCTAGCGGCAGGCCTAACACATGCAAGTCGAACGGTAACAGCTCCTTCGGGAGGCTGACGAGTGGCGCACGGGTGCGTAACGCGTATGCAATCTGCCTTGTACTGAAGTATAGCCCAGGGAAACTTGGATTAATCCTTCATAGTCTATTTGAGTGGCATCATTTAAATAGTAAAGGTTACGGTACAAGATGAGCATGCGTCCTATTAGCTAGTAGGTGTGGTAACGGCACACCTAGGCAACGATAGGTAGGGGTCCTGAGAGGGAGATCCCCCACACTGGTACTGAGACACGGACCAGACTCCTACGGGAGGCAGCAGTGAGGAATATTGGACAATGGGCGAAAGCCTGATCCAGCCATGCCGCGTGCAGGAAGACGGCCCTATGGGTTGTAAACTGCTTTTATATGGGAAGAATAAGGTCTACGTGTAGACTGATGACGGTACCATAAGAATAAGCACCGGCTAACTCCGTGCCAGCAGCCGCGGTAATACGGAGGGTGCAAGCGTTATCCGGAATCATTGGGTTTAAAGGGTCCGTAGGTGGACTAATAAGTCAGTGGTGAAAGTCTGCAGCTCAACTGTAGAATTGCCATTGATACTGTTAGTCTTGAATTGTTATGAAGTAGCTAGAATATGTAGTGTAGCGGTGAAATGCATAGATATTACATAGAATACCGATTGCGAAGGCAGGCTACTAATAATTGATTGACACTGATGGACGAAAGCGTGGGGAGCGAACAGGATTAGATACCCTGGTAGTCCACGCCGTAAACGATGGTTACTAGCTGTCCGGCTCGATTGAGAGCTGGGTGGCCAAGCGAAAGTGATAAGTAACCCACCTGGGGAGTACGTTCGCAAGAATGAAACTCAAAGGAATTGACGGGGGCCCGCACAAGCGGTGGAGCATGTGGTTTAATTCGATGATACGCGAGGAACCTTACCAGGGCTTAAATGTAGTCTGACAGATTTGGAAACAGATTTTTCTTCGGACAGATTACAAGGTGCTGCATGGTTGTCGTCAGCTCGTGCCGTGAGGTGTCAGGTTAAGTCCTATAACGAGCGCAACCCCTGTTGTTAGTTGCCATCGAGTAATGTCGGGAACTCTAACAAGACTGCCAGTGCAAACTGTGAGGAAGGTGGGGATGACGTCAAATCATCACGGCCCTTACGTCCTGGGCCACACACGTGCTACAATGGTAGGTACAGAGAGCAGCCACGTCGCAAGGCGGAGCGAATCTATAAAACCTATCACAGTTCGGATCGGGGTCTGCAACTCGACCCCGTGAAGCTGGAATCGCTAGTAATCGCATATCAGCCATGATGCGGTGAATACGTTCCCGGGCCTTGTACACACCGCCCGTCAAGCCATGGAAGCTGGGGGTACCTGAAGTCCGTCACCGCAAGGAGCGGCCTAGGGTAAAACCGGTAACTGGGGCTAAGTCGTAACAAGGTAGCCGTACCGGAAGGTGCGGCTGGAACACCTCCTTTCTAGAGCTTTGCTGCATAGCAGACAAAGCCACGACTATAAGGAAAGAAAAGTTCGAATATTTATTTTAGTTTTTAATGTTGTTGATTCAAGATATTTTTCGATTGATGGCTCACTTTAATTAGTGAGTCATTCGATTGATAAATAAAGGACAGTCTCATAGCTCAGCTGGTTAGAGCGCTACACTGATAATGTAGAGGTCGGCAGTTCGAGTCTGCCTGAGACTACTATGTGCTAAGGCACATACTAAGTTTTAGGTTATAAGCTTGAGACGTTAGTTCATAAGAAATATATTGAAGGAAATTTTTAGAGGTTGAGTAGCCGTTATAAGTACTGTTAACTAATAACTGTTAACTAGCTTTTAAATAATGGGGGATTAGCTCAGCTGGCTAGAGCGCCTGCCTTGCACGCAGGAGGTCATCGGTTCGACTCCGATATTCTCCACCAGGCAATGCCTGGAGATATGAAATATTATCTTCAGAGCTTGTGGTGAGTAGCATAGATGATTTAATTGTCTATCGCGACTCGCGATCGTTCATTGACATATTGGGAAATAATAAGAATACGAGAGAAACAAAAGTTTTTTAATCAGTAATGATTAGAAGAAATTATAGATAGAACTCATTAGAATAAAGAATACAAAGGCTTGGTAGCAATACCTAAGTCCTTATAAGAGCAAGAAGTACAATAAGCTAAATAAGGGCGTATGGGGAATGCCTAGGCTCTCAGAGGCGATGAAGGACGTGATAAGCTGCGAAAAGCTGCGGGGATTGGCACATACAAATTGATCCGCAGATATCCGAATGGGGCAACCCACTATACTGAAGGTATAGTATCCGCAAGGAGGCAAACCCGGGGAACTGAAACATCTAAGTACCCGGAGGAAGAGAAAACAAAAGTGATTCCGATAGTAGCGGCGAGCGAAATCGGATTAGCCCAAACCGGAATTGTTACGGCAGTTCCGGGGTTGTAGGACCACGACATTTTATGCGTAATGAATTAGAACACTTTGGAAAGAGTGGCCATAGACGGTGATAGCCCGGTATAGGTAAAGAGCGTTATAGATAGTGGTATCCTGAGTAGTGCGGGGCACGTGAAACCCTGTATGAATCTGGCGGGACCATCCGCTAAGGCTAAATACTCCTGAGAGACCGATAGTGAACCAGTACCGTGAGGGAAAGGTGAAAAGAACCCTGAACAAGGGAGTGAAATAGATCCTGAAACCATACGCCTACAAGCGGTCGGAGCGACGTAAGTTGTGACGGCGTGCCTTTTGCATAATGAGCCTACGAGTTACTTTATCTAGCAAGGTTAAGATGTTCAGCATCGGATCCGTAGCGAAAGCGAGTCTGAATAGGG
>NZ_JBITTU010000015.1:0-5729 GCF_044542075.1 Leeuwenhoekiella sp. NPDC079379 | reverse complement strand
CTTACCAGTCCGACTCTTGCCGGGATTGACCCTTTAAATTCCCTGAACCCTGCAAACATAGCCAGTATTGAAATCTTAAAAGATGCTGATGCTACCGCTATATACGGTTCCCGTGGGGCAAACGGCGTGATCCTGATTACCACAAAAAAGGGATCCAAAGGCAAACAGGAAACTCAGTTTGAGGTACACGTTTATCGAGGAGCCGGTAATGTACCCCGCAAGCTCAACCTGATAAACACGCAGGATTATATCAATCTTAGGGAAGAGGCTTTTGCTAATGACGGGGCAACCCCTACGCAGACTAATGCTCCTGATTTGGTACTTTGGGACTCGCAGCGGTATACCGACTGGCAGGAAAAACTTTTTGGAGGTACTGCACAAACCACCGGGGTTAATCTAGGGGTTAGTGGGGGTAGTGAGACCACGCGATTTAATCTAGGGCTGGGTTATCAACAAGAGACCGCTGTATTTCCCGGGGATTTTTTATACAACAAGTTTACGGCAAATTTGAACCTGAGTCATAACAGCCGTGATGATCGCTTTAGCGTGCAGTTTAATACCAGCTTTGGTAGTGACCGCAACCGGCAGTTTGACGGCAGCAGCTTTGTAAGCACAGGATTATCCCTAGCTCCCAATGCACCTGAAGTGTATGGGGAGGATGGGGAACTCAACTGGGAAGACTCAAGCTGGACCAATCCCTTCTCAACCCTATACCGGGAGAGTGAAGCTCAGGTGCAGCAGCTGATCAGCGGTCTGTCGCTGTCGTATGCCATCACTCCTAAACTTGAAGTTAAACTCAATACAGGATATACCCTGTTAAACAGTACTGAAATCGTAAAACAGCCCATTCGCTTTTACGATCCTGCGTTGAGGCCCAATGTACGTGCCCGTTCCCTGCATATAGATGCCAACCGCCAATCCTGGATCGCCGAACCCCAAATCAATTACAGTAATAATTGGGACGATCTGGAAGTAAATGCTTTGGCGGGTGCCACCTTTCAGCATCGGGAGAACACTGGACTCAATATTGTGGGTACAGGCTATTCCAACGAGCAATTATTGGGCAATCTGGCTGCCGCACAACAAGTGGTGGTGACCGATAATACTACACAGGAATATGCCTACGCAGCAGCTTTTGGGCGTATCGGTCTGAATTATGCCCGCAAATACTACCTCAATCTTACCGGACGCCGGGATGGGAGTAGTCGTTTTGGCCCGTCAAGGCGTTTTGCCAGTTTTGGGGCCGTAGGTGGGGCGTGGATCCTGAGTGAAGAAAACTGGATGCAAGGTTTAAAACCCGTACTATCATTTACCAAATTACGAGGGAGTTATGGTTCAGCCGGAAGCGATCAGGTAGGGGATTATGGGTATTTAGACACCTATTCTGCCACTCCGGGAGGGGGAGGACTGTATCCTACCCAACTTACCAATCCCGCGTTCTCCTGGGAGCGAAATCGTAAGTTAGAACTGGCGCTTGATCTGGGCTTTTTTAAGGACCAAATACGATTGAGTACCAGTTGGTACCGCAATCGCTCGTCTAATCAACTGGTAGGCTATAACCTGCCTGCTCTAACCGGTTTTACCAGCGTACAGGCCAATCTGGATGCCACGGTTGAAAACACAGGCTGGGAGTTTGAAGCTTCCACCAATTTAAATACCGGTCGCTTTAGTTGGCAGGCCTCGATGAATTTGAGTATTCCTCGAAACCGGCTGGTATCCTTCCCGGGCCTTAAAGAGAGTTCGTATGCCAACACCTACAAAGTGGGGGAGTCCCTGAACATTCAGTTTCTCTATGATTATACTGGGGTAGACCCGGAGACGGGTTTATACACGGTTGTGGATGTTAATGAAGACGGGGTGTACAACTTTGACGACCGCGTGGTAGTAAAAGACCTTACCCGAAGTCTCTTTGGAGGCTTTCGTAACCAGTTTACCTACGGGCGGCTTGGCCTTGATTTTTTATGGGAGTTTGTCATGCAGGATGGGCAGCAGTACTACTCCACAGCTGCGCCGGGCAGATTTGGTTCTATACTGCAGGAAGATTATGACCGACGTTGGCAAAACCCCGGAGATGTGGCAGAAATACAAAAGGCTTCGCAAGGAGTAAGTGCCCTGCTGGCTAATTTTAGATATCAAACCAGTGACATAGTATATACGGACGCTTCCTTTTTAAGACTGCGTACGCTGGGACTTAGCTATGAGCTTCCCGCTGAATACCTGTGCTTAAACTCGTGCATTTTGTTTTTACAGGGGCAGAACCTGCTCACCTTTACAAAATACCGAGGTCTTGACCCACAATCACCAGGTATCACTTTGCCTGCCCTACGTATAGTAACCGCAGGCCTTAAACTTAATTTTTAATCTGTTATGAACATGTATTTAAAAACCTATAAAACTCTCTTGGGTTTACTGGCCTTGTTGTTGATAGGCGCCTGTGAACCTTTTGTAGAAGTTGAAGTACCCAATGATCGCATCACCAGTTTTACCGTATTTAGCGATGATGCGACAGCACGCGAGGCGATGGACGGAGTTTATATCCAATTGTTTAATACGGCCTTTGCAGCAGGGGGGAACCAAAGTGTTAGTTTTCTGGGCGGGCTTTCTGCTGATACCTATACCTTAACCAATACGGTACCTGAGATGGAAGCCTTTGCCGGACACCAACTGGAAGCAACCAACCGCCTAAATCTGGCCTTGTGGTCCGGCGCCTACAACACGATCTATATGTGTAATGCGATTCTGGAGGGGGTTGCTGATAATAGCAGTTTAAGTCTGGAAACCCGTGCTGCTTTGGAAGGCGAATCCCTGTTTATACGGGTCTTTGTGTATTTCTACCTGACCAATTTATATGGGGATGTACCCCTGATTACACAAACGGATTACATGGTCAATGCCCTTAAACCTCGAAGCCCGCAAGAAGAGGTCTACGATCTCATTCTCGAAGATTTAAACCGGGCAGCTGAACTATTAGATACCCGCTATCCTGATAACGAAAGGACCCGGGCGAATCGTTTTACAGCTTTGGGCCTGCTGGCACGGGTACATCTGTATCTGGAAAACTGGGAGCAGGCCGAAACCTACAGTAGTGAAGTCCTGGCCGCTACTGATCTTTACGAGTTGTCTGAAGATTTAAATGCGGTGTTTTTAGCGAACAGTAGGGAAGCACTCTGGCAGGTATCACCCGAGGGCTGGGGAGGAACCTTTATGCATACCCGGGATGGCAATCTGCTGATCCGCATCACCCCAATGGGAAGCCCGGTTATCATGAATGAAGCTTTCGTGCAGAATTGGGAAGCCGGTGATTTAAGGGAGGCCAACTGGATTGGGAGTTTGACCAGCGGTAATGAGACCTATTTCTATCCCTATAAATACAAGATACGCTATGATGCCAGTGGTGGGGCCTTTACCGAATACTCCATGGTTATGCGCCTTGCAGAGCAGTACCTGATACGGGCAGAAGCCCGTACGCAGCAGGGTGAATTGGAACAGGCAGTAACCGATCTTAATGCGATCCGGCAGCGGGCCGGTGTGGAGCCCTTGAATTTTACCACAGCACTTACCCGGGAACAGCTATTGCAGCAGGTTATGGAAGAACGCTACAAAGAGCTTTTTAGCGAATGGGGGCATCGCTGGTTGGATTTAAAACGTAACGAGCAGGCTCTGGAAGTGCTGGAAGGAGTACAGGAAACCGATTTACTGTACCCCATCCCCGAAGCCGAAATCTTAAAAAACCCTAATCTGACTCAAAATGCAGGATATTAAACTTTTAAAACTAATGAATCTCTTTAGCCTGTTCAGGCTGTTATGGAGCTGTTTCTTGCTTGGCAGTCCTTTTACGTATGGGCAAACGCAAGCAGATACTGTAGAAACGGGTACCCGAAGCGGAACCTTAGCTAACGGCATGCGGTATGTAATCCATTCCAAAGAAGCGTGGCATGGGCAAACGGTATCCATGAATTTTTATGTGCATACGGGTTATCATATGGAAGAGGAAGGGCAAACCGATATGGCCCATTTTATGGAGCACTTGCCTTATAGTGTCTTAAGGGAAGAAGCCGCAGCAAAGCCGGGAGTTTTATTGGAAGCCATACAAGCTCAGGAACTACCACTGCAAGCTGGTACAAATATGGAATATACCGTATATTTTTACTCTTTTAATAGTTTAGAATCGGAAATATATACTACCGGCATTCAATTTTTCAAGCGGCTTCTAGCAGGTGAGTTTACGCCTGATCCTAAAATCGTAAAAGCTGAACAAGGCAGTTTTTATCAGGAATATATACATAGAAATGGTGCTAACACTTTTGAGAGGAAACGCATCTTAAACAAGATTTCAAATGCTATTACAACACCTGTATACCCTGAACGCTATTATTCCCACATAAAAGCTTTTAATTGGCAGCAAGTGGAATCCTTTTATAAGGATTGGTATAAGCCGGATCGCGCTACTTTGTTGATGGTTGGGCCTATAACTGATCTGGATGAAGCAGAACAGAATATCGTTCAGTATTTTGAGGGCCTTGAGAATCACACTTCGAAAGAAGTTGAAAATTATAAAACTGAATATTTAAACCGCCCTAATCAGTATGTGAAATTGGAACAGTATGAGGAAGGAGAGTACAAAAGCAGAGAAACTGTAATGCATTTGTTTTGGAGGAATACATTGCCTTCGAAACAGACTTCTAAAGCTCTCCTGCAAAAATGGATGCATGAATTGGTGTATGATCTTATTGGAGATCATCTGCGTCAAATACCAACTACCTATGCCCGGCATTATTCACTGGGTCTTGACAAAGGTAGCGACTTACCTGCCTTGGGTCTTGAGCTTACTTGTTTTACCGGTAGGGAGTGGGAGTCTGTGCAGGAAGTGGCAACAGCACTCAATCAGCTTAAAGTACAGGGAATTACAGAAGTAGTTTTCCAAAAACAGAAGCAGAATGTACTGGATGCTCTAAATCGAAAAGATACGAATGCTCTGGGAGCAGTATTACGTACTTATGATCAACGGATGCTGGCAGAAGAATCTTTGGAATTTGATCAGCTCGGTTTAAAGAAGCACTGGTTAAACCAGCTGTCCTATGATACTGTAAATTCGGAGTTAAAAGCCTTTTTACGAACTGGGCCACATGATATAGGGATTCTGGCTCCTAAAGGTGCTGCTGTATTGAACTTGAGTGAGGCTGAGTTTCGCAGCTGGCTTCAGGAGAATGAAAGTGGTGGTACGCAATCGGACGAGCTGCGTGAAACTCAACTGATACCCGATTCCCTAATCGCCCGATTGCCTCGTGTTACTTCTCAAGATTTGGGTAGTGATGCTTTAGGAGGACATGTGATACAATTAGGAAATGGCGTGCGGGTTGTGCTTTACCCTCAGGAGGGTACCCCCTTAAAGTTACACGGCTTTCGGGAATTGGGCGCCCAAAATCTCAAGGACAAAGACCATACAAATGCCTATTTGGTGCCGGAATGGGTTCAAACCAGTGGTATAGGGTCTTTTACGCAATTTGAGTTACAGCGCTTATTTACTGATCTGGGAATGATTTACGGGAGGGCGTTGTATGTAAATGATGAGGAATGCGGGATACACCTGAAGGCACCGCTCGTACGTCTTGAAACTCTTTTACAACTTGCTCATCTATACCTGTCAAACCCGCGAGAAGACCCAGCAGCCTTTAGGTATTGGCAAGAGGAAGAATTCTTTTTTTATAAAAGACCACCTTATGGTAGGG
>NZ_JBITTU010000014.1:0-6214 GCF_044542075.1 Leeuwenhoekiella sp. NPDC079379 | reverse complement strand
GTAGCATCAGCATCTTTTAAGATTTCAATACTGGCTATGTTTGCAGGGTTCAGGGAATTTAAAGGGTCAATCCCGGCAAGAGTCGGACTGGTAAGTCCGCTAAAGCTGTTAAGCGGAGCACTGTCTATAGGCACCCCATCTATGATATACAGGGGCAGGTTACCCGAATTGGCAAAACCACTGCGCAAACTATTTTGCCCCCGTATTTGTACGCTGGGCGCATTACCCGGCACCCCACTGCGCTGCACCACAGAGACTCCTGCCATCCGCCCCTGCAAAGCCGTTAACACATTGGTTACCGGCTGGCGCTCCAGTTCTTCTGCCGTTACCCGGGCAATGCTGCCCGTTTGCTCGCGGCGGGTAGTATTGTAATACCCCGCATTGATGGTGACTTCACCCAGATCGGTGATGTCCTGCTCCAATACAATATTAAAATTCGCCTGCGTTCCCACCGGAATACGTAGTGGTTTAAATCCGAGGTAGGCAATACGTAAGGTATCCGTCGCTTGTGCATTCAGGCTAAATGCCCCTTGCAAATCGGTTTGTGTACCCCTGCTGCTGTTCGTTAAGGTGATACTAACCCCGGGAATGGGGTTGTCATTCGTATCGGTAACCCTACCGGATACGAGTTGTTGGGGCAATGCTGCCCAAAGTAGATTTCCTGTAGCCCAAAATAAGCCCACAAGTATCCACGCAGCCCCCGTAAGGCGCGTAGCTTTATTTTTCATAACTTCGTCGTATTAATAAGTAAAACAATCGTTTTATTTAAGCTCACGCCTTCCCCGCTGGACGCCAATCTTTGAGGGAAGGCTTTTTTGCTTAATGCGGCTTTTTAAAAGCCTCTTTTCTCTTTTTCACAGACCTTGCGGTCTGCAGCTTTTTTTAGGCTAATTCACCGGTGTGCTTAAACCGAACATGGTAAAAGCCCGTGCCACTTGTACTACAAGGACAACCCCCACCCAACTACTGGCTGCCTCGTAGGGAAACAATCCATAACCCACGGGTGATTAGCACGAAGTAACGTGTACCCGTAAACACGTTGCATTTTACATAAGCGATGCTGCATTAAAAGTTAATACTAACAGCCCATACGGGATGCCGGCCACTATGGCCTATATAATTTAGGGGGTAAAAGGGGTGCGAAATTTTATAGGAAAAGAAACAAGAGCTCTGATAGTGGAGGAACAGGCCCAATACAAAAAGGCGCAGGTCTCAACTTATGCTATCAGGGCACTGGTATACCACGCAACAATAAGTGAGAGCCCACGCCCGGGTCGTGAGCATCCCTGCTTATCCTCTCGTTGCATAAAAATTACCAGTTTTTGATAGCGAGATTCAAAGCGAATGCTTCTAATATTTTATGCTAAGAAGTTTCGCAAATATATAAATATGAATCAAATATAATATTTTTTCTTACAATGCGGAAGATCTTCCGCATTAAATTTTCTTTGATATTCTTCCTTTGTTCAGTATGAATATCAATTTTCTCATAAGTAATGCCATTTCCAAATGGATTAAAGATGCCAAATCAAATCGAGACTTTGCACTTAATCATAATATTGATGAGAAAATTGTAAGAAGAATTCTTGACAAAAAGGAATATCGTATACCTGTCGAAACACTAAAAAGGATTTGTGATGCCCGTCAAGTAAAATTGTCTGATTTTTTTTCTGAGATTAAAGAATAGTTCAATAAAATTTCATACACTCTTCATACACTATCCTAGGCTTTGAGTGGGGGTTGCCTAGGGGATGCTATACGCTATATCCCGACCTAAAACAGCTATACAGATTAATTAATAAATCCTAATACAACCGAGAGTTTGAATTCTAAAATGTCTATACATTTATAGTGGGTTTACAGGTTTCTGTAAACTATTAATATCACAAAAGTATATATTTATATAATCAAGTTTAAATTACTGTTGTCCCGTAAAATTTGCTGTGTTATGAGTATATTTAGTTTTGATATAACACGTTACCTGCAAGCTGAAAACCGGAACTATGAAAAAATATTTGGCAATAATTTTACTACTTACTTCTTTTAAAGTAATTGCCTGTACTTGTGCGATTAAAAAACTTTCGGAATGGCAAAAATTGGAAATTGAAAATTCGGAATGCATTTTTATTGGAGAGGTAATTGAGGTAAACGAATTCGATTTGACTTATAAAGTAAAAGTTACCGAATCTCTGGATGGAGGAGATAAAATCGGAACTGTTTATACTGGAAAAAATTGGAAATATTGCTCGCCTTATATTTCGGAGACTGGAAAGTGGATTATTTACGGACATATGGAAGACGGATTTTTACAACTAAATATGTGCGGAATAAGTAGGAGTTTTGAAAATCCAATTGTAAATCCGATTCCACCTTCACCCGAATTGTATGAAGAAAATATGATGGAAAAGGAAAGAGAAAAGATTCTTGAAAAAATGCGTGCTGATAATATGAAAATCGCACAATCTGATTTGCAATCGGAATTGAATGCTTTGCGAAAAATAAGAGATGAAGAATAAAAGCCAGCAGGTAACAATGTATAACCGCAATTACGGCGGATTCGACTACGTCCGAATCCACTCGGAATTGCTAAAGTCTGTGCTAAACCGAAAATTAACGCTTATTAACCCGTAACTGCGGTTATACTAAACGTTGTAACCCATTTAAAAAACGAATCGACCTACATATAAAAAACGAAAATTAAATTTATGAAAACTCTAAAAACCATCCTATTTGCAATAATGGTATCTCTACTTTTTACATTTTGTGCAAAAAATAAATCAGAAAAAAATAATGAAATAAATTTTACTAATACCGAACTAATAGGGAAATGGAACCAAGAAATTAATGACAAAGTTTCTAAAATTAAATCAATACAACTCTTAAATGATTCCATTGCAAAAATTCAACTAATCAATTCTAGCGGAGAAAATATTTTAATGGGGAAATGGGAAAATGGATTTGAAAAAAAGTTCGAAAATTCAGATTTAGTATTTAATTCAGATATTAAAATCACTTATTATACTGACAAAAATAATACAAACGTTCTGCTATTAAAAGTATCTGAAGAAAATAAAAAGTTGTTCATGAATGGATACAATTTAAAGTTGAAAAAAGAATAAAAACGGGTTACAACACCGTATAAAATTAATGGCTAGTTCTCGCCTACTTACGAAAATCCTTGCGGATTTTCTATCCGGTGTTTATTTGCTAAATTAGGTGCTTAAACACGCCACTAGTCTTATACATCAACGTTGTAAGTAATGCGGAAATCGTGCTGAAATTGAACATTTGAACTAAAAAAGCCAACGCTCAAACAGCACATTTATTTTTTTGCCAACGCGAAAAGTCAACGCTCAAAAAAAATAAAAGAGCTGTTTCTTGCCAACGCTCAAAATGATATTAACTTTAGACATTAAAAACATCCGAAATAAAATATGGCGAATAAAAATCTATCTAAAGCAAAAAATGCGAAAAATGACGAATTTTATACTCAATACCACGACATAGAGATAGAAATAAACGCCTACATTGAATACAATCCAAATGTATTTAAGGACAAAACAATACTTCTTCCTTGTGATGACCCAGAATGGAGCAATTTCACTAAATATTTTGCACAGAATTTTGAGCGTTTCGGTCTTAAAAAATTAATCAGTACAAGTTTTGCGCCCGAAAGTAAAAACAATGCAAGTAATTACCAACCAACTCTTTTTGAAACTAACCATCCAAAATTTGACGAAACCAAAACCATAACAAATGGTAAAATTTTTACATTATCTCACGACAAAACTGGAGATGGAAAAATAGATGTTGAAGACCTTGATTGGGAATATTTAAAAGGAAGTGGCGATTTTAAAAGTAACGAGATAAAAAAATTGCGAGACGAAGCTGATATAATTATAACAAATCCACCGTTTTCATTATTTCGTGATTTTTTAGCTTGGGTTGTAGAAGCAGATAAATCTTTTGTATTTGTAGGCAATAAAAATTGTGTTACTTACAAAGAAGTTTTTCCATTAATCAAAGAAAATAAATTGTGGTCAGGTAGAACTGAATGGTCTGGTGGAATGTGGTTTGAAACTAAAAATTTGGATGATGTAGATAAGGTAATTGATGGCATCAATTTAAAAAATGTTTCATCAATGTGGATTACTAATATTGACCACGGAAGACGTCACCAACCTATTCCACTTATGACAATGGCAGACAATTTACGCTTCAACAAAAAGCTTGAAGGCAAAGAATCTTACGACCGTTATGATAATTATGATGCGATAGAAGTTCCTTTTACAAATGCAATTCCAAGCGACTATGATGGCGTTATGGGAGTTCCAATCAGTTTTTTAGATAAATATTCACCTGAACAATTTAAAATTGTTGGATTGACATCTGGAAGAGACGAATTTGAATGCACGCCTTCAAAAAGATACATAAATGCAAAACAACACAATCCTGATGGAACTATTGTAAATGGTAGTAAAGCAAATACACGAGCAACTATTAAATACGAAGAAAAACCTGATGGAAGATATTATACAGCAGATAATTCTGATGGTAAACTTTTAATCGTTTACGCCAGAATACTAATAAAACACATATAAAATAAATGGTGACAACTCTTAAAACAGACATAACAATAAAAGACATCTGTGATGGTTTTATTTACAACGAACTTGAGGCAAAAGGACTTTTTGGTCTTTCAGGTAAACTAACCATTCAACCAGAATATCAACGAAATTATATTTATGCTGATGGAAAAAAAGATGTTGCTGTTATTAAATCAATTTTAAAGGGTTATCCTCTAGGTCTAATTTATTTTAACAAAGTAAGTGATAACAATTTTGAGGTTCTTGATGGCCAACAAAGAATTACAAGTTTTGGCAGATTTGTAACAGGCAAATTTGCAATTGTTGACGATAACGGAATGCAACAGTATTTTAGTGGTATTGCTAAAGACCAACAACAGAAAATTCTGGAAACACCAATGTTAATATTTGAGTGTGAAGGAGAAGAAAGCGAAATAAAAGAATGGTTTAGAACAATTAATATAGCTGGTGTTCCACTTAATGAACAAGAAGTTAATAACGCTGTTTTTTCTGGTCCTTTTGTTACTCTAGCTAAAGAAGAATTTAGCAACAGTCAAAATGCAAACATTCAAAAATGGAGTGCTTATATTAATGGAAGTGCTAATCGTCAAGCTTTTATGGAACGTGCTTTAGATTGGGTAAGTAAAGGAAATATTGTTGGTTATATGAGCAAACATAGATATGACACAAACATAATCGAATTAAAAAATTATTTTAATAGTGTAATTGATTGGGTTTCAAGTGTGTTTATTGACGTAGAAAGTGAAATGTGCGGACTTGAATGGGGAAGACTTTACGAAACTTATCACAAAACACCATACAACCCAAAAACAGTATCTGACGAAGTTAAATTACTTTATGGCGACCCATATTTAAAAAAACGCAAAGGAATTTTTGAATACATACTTGGTGGCTCAAAGGACACTAGACTATTAGAAGTAAGAGTTTTTGATGAAGCCACAAAAAAAGCAGTTTATACAATACAAACTAAAAAAGCAGTAGAGAAAAGTCAATCGAATTGTCCTCTTTGTGCATTAGGGAATAATGCAAATAAAACAAAAATTTACACTATTAAGGAAATGGATGCTGACCACGTAGAAGCTTGGAGTAAAGGTGGAAAAACGGACACGAAAAATTGCGAAATGTTATGTAAAACTCATAACCGAGCAAAAGGGAATAAATAGAATTAGGAATTGAACAAAGCCAACGCTCAAAGCCATACACATTCGCAATTCGCTACAGCCAACGCTACGCCAAAAATTGCAAAAGAGTATGTCTTCTGCCAACGCTAGCAAGTTTGCGGAAAAAAAAGCACTACTTACAACAACGTGTATAAAACATAGCTATTATAGGCTTTCCGAGAGGTTTTTGTATATTTACAAAGTACGCCAAATTTTTAATTTGGTTATATTTATAAAAGAAAATTAAACATAAAAATTAAAAATTCGGCTCGTGCTAAATCCGAAAAGTTAGCGTCTTTTTATACGCTACGTTTCATACACAAGACCGTTGTACACCATTTGAGACGAACTAAAATACATACAACTAAAAAATTAGAAAAGTTAGTCAAGAAACTTATCACGACTGACGAAAATACTAATTGTGGAATTCTTGGAAATTGGAACGCA
>NZ_JBITTU010000013.1:0-8983 GCF_044542075.1 Leeuwenhoekiella sp. NPDC079379 | reverse complement strand
GTAGGTCGCCGCCTTGTTTTAGAAATCCGCATCATTTAGTTGATGCGGATTTTTTTTTGCCTAAAAGTCAAATCGTAGAAAGTAGAAAGTAGAAAATTACTACACACTACGTTAGGGATAATAGTGGAAATCCTTAAAGCAATAGCTTCAAAAAGATTGAAGCCTATAGCCCGACCTGAAGGGAAACGACACAACTTAATTTATATGCTTTGTCAAATTTGTATTCTGTAATTTTACTTGATGAATTTGAATTGGAAAGAAGAGGAATTCTGGAATGCGGTATCCCACGGAGTAGGAATTATTTTGGGAATAGTAGGTTTGTATTTTCTTTTGAAATATAATAATGGAAACTCGGAGTTTAGCACATTAAGCATTCTATTTTATGGTTTTTCTATTATTCTACTATATGCAGCTTCGACCATTTATCACGCAGTAGTTCACGTTTCTTGGAAAACGCTATTTAGAAAAATTGATCATATAAGTATCTATTTTTTAATAGCGGGTACGTATACACCTGTTGCATTAATAACTTTAGAACAGGGAAACGGTTGGTTGATCTTTTGGATTGTTTGGGGTGTCGCGGCAATAGGTACAATTTTAAAAATATACTTGACAGGCCGGTTCGAAGTTCTTTCTTTACTTCTCTATCTAATAATGGGATGGTTAATTATTTTTGACTGGGATAATCTCTTATTCCATACTTTTCAAAAGGGAATTAACTTACTAATATTGGGTGGGATTTTTTATACGGTAGGAATTATATTTTATGCTATAAAAAAGATACCATTTAATCATTTTATTTGGCATCTGTTTGTATTAGGAGGGAGTATTTCTCATTTTATGTTTATTTTTTTAGACGTAATCTAGGCTGTAATAATATCCTGATATTCATACCAGAATAATTCAAACTTTGGCATCGTGTTATTAAAAAAATCAAAAACTTCTGGCCAATGCTTTTTATTATGAATATTCACTTCGTACTTTGTAATATAGATTCTAGAAATAATTTTTCCGCTGCTGCGTAAATAATTTTTTTCAAGAATTATATTATCAGATATTTCTATTCTTAGCAAGTTCTTTAGACTTACAAATTTGTCATAATAATATTCTCTAAATATCTCGTCGTGTGTTTCTATATCAAAAGAAACCATCGCTTTCTCATTGTCAAAACTAAATTTAAGATTTATCTCTTTGACTTTAGTATCGTATAATAACCACTTACGAGGATAGCGTTTTCCGAAGAATATCCAGAATTGTTCTCGTATTTGTTTAGATTCTTCTCTACTGAACATAATTAAAGCATATAGGCTAAACCAATCCCTAATAAGATAACACCAAACTTAGTGGCGTTGAATTGATGATTTTTTGAAGATTCAAATAAAATTGTGGTTGAGACGTGAAGTAATACGCCAACTACAAGCGCATTTATATCGTTTCTAATACTTTCTGACCAAAAATCTAAAGTTGCTAAATAACTACCTAATGGTGTCATTAGTGCAAATAATAGGAGGAAAATTATGATTTGTATTCTGCTAATATTTGAAGCAAGTAAAAATGAGCTTATAATGATAGCTATGGGTATTTTGTGAACTACGATACCGTAAACTAAATCTTGATTTTGAGAAAGCGGAAAACCTTCAAATGCTGAATGCACACATAGACTTGCAAAAAGTAACCATGGGATTGTTTTTGTATTTTGGTCTAAGTGCAAATGACCGTGTTCTGCACCTCTAGATAAAAATTCAAGGAGTATTTGAAGTAGTAATCCCGCCATTATTAATAGGCCTATATTTTTAGAACCTGAGGCGTATAATTCTGGAAGAAATTCAAAAATTGTTATTGAAAGTAAAAATGCGCCACTAAAAGCTAAGAGCAATTTAACGGCATTATTAATAGCGGGTTTAAAAAGTAATGCAAGTATAAATCCCAGCAAAACCGCTGCGACAGGTAATATAAATATCATAGAATTATTGGCTAGATTCCGTTAGTCGTAATTGACCGATAAAATTAACCTATTTTTGCAATCTAAATTTTTACAATGGAAGGGAACTTTAAAATGCTAGCCAAAACAATGTTTGGCTTTGAAGAATTACTAGCTCGAGAATTACGTGAATTAGGTGCAGGAGATGTAGAAATAGGTACTAGAAGTGTCTCTTTTAGTGGTGATAAGGGGTTTATGTACAAAGCAAATCTGTGCTGTAGAACAGCTATTAAAATTCTTAAACCGCTTAAGACATTTACTATTAAGGATGAAGATGCTTTATATGATGCCGTTAAAAGCATAGACTGGAGTCAATATATGCGTGTTAATGACACGTTTGCTATAAATGCGACAATTAGTGGTGAAGAGTTTACGCACTCCTTATTTGTTGCGCAAAAGGCAAAAGATGCGGTTGTAGATCAATTTAGAGAAAATACGGGTGAGCGTCCAGATGTAGATCTTAAATTCCCTAGTTTGAGTATAGATATTCATATACGAAACAATACCTGTAATATATCATTAGACAGTAGTGGTGTGTCATTGCATCAACGAGGCTACCGACTAGCAACAAATATAGCACCTATTAATGAAGTACTTGCCGCAGGATGTTTAATGCTTGCGGGTTGGAAAGGGCATAGCGATTTCTTAGATCCTATGTGTGGTAGTGGTACGATGCTGATCGAGGCAGCGATGATTGCTTGTAATATACCGCCTAATTTAAATAGAAAACAATTTGGTTTTGAAAACTGGCATGATTGGGATCCAGATTTATTTGATGTAATTGAGGAGTCTGCACTAAAGAAAATACGTGAATTTCATTTTACAATCTCAGGATATGACAAGGCGCCTTCGGCTGTTGAAAAAGCTATTGAGAATGTAAGAAATGCTGAATTGAGCGAATTTATAGCTATCAAGGAAGCTGACTTTTTTAAGACTGAAAAGGAAAAAGAACGTCATCTTCATATGGTGTTTAACCCTCCATATGGTGAACGTCTTGAAATAGATATGGAGCCTTTTTATAAAAGCATAGGAGATACTCTAAAACAAAATTATAAAGATACTGAGGCGTGGTTTATTACTTCTAATTTAGAATCGCTGAAGCATGTGGGGTTACGTACGTCACGTAAAATTAAACTTTACAATGGTTCGTTAGAATCGCGATTAGTAAAGTATGATATTTATGCGGGGTCCAAGAAAGCTAAATTTCAGAAAGAAGAAGAGTAATCTTTTGAAGAGATTTTAAACAAAAAAGGCAACTTGATATTTTAAGTTGCCTTTTTTGTTTAAAGTATTCTTTTTATGACCCTTAGTTTGTGGGTATGAGTGCGTCTTTCTGCATTATAAATACCGGTATGATCTATACGATCTATACGTACTTCACCGTGGCAATGAATAATGTAATTATCCTGTAGCATTATGCCTACATGCACAATTCGGCCTTCATCATTATCAAAAAAGGCAAGATCTCCAGGTTCGCTTTCTTCAATGAAACTTAAGGCTTCTCCTTGTGCAGCCTGTTGAGAGGCATCACGTAATAGGGAATGACCATTAAGCCTATATACCATTTGTGTAAAACCGCTGCAGTCTAAGCCAAAAGGTGTTCTCCCTCCCCATAAATAAGGACTTTTTAAATAGAGTAGTGCTGTATTTATAAAAGATGTTTTGTCATTTACTGAACTTGCCGTATTACCTTCATACAAGTCGCCTGTTAAATCTAGATTTGCCAATTGAGCTCCCAGTGGAATGCTAAGAATATGAGAGTCTGAAGAAGTAGCCATTTGTAATAAATCGCTGGCAAGAACTGGTTGTTTATCTTCCGCGACAGCGTAATTTTCTTCAGAAATCTCTTTATACTGCTTATTATCTATCCACCCCTCATACTTATCGTGTGCGAGGCGAATGCGACTCCATTTTTTACGAATCTCGAGTACTTTAAAATGTTCTCCATAAAGTACTTGGTTAATCATCTCGGCCTGGTCTGCAGGCTCTAAACGCATAGGTATAATACTTAATGGGCAAATGCCGTAATTCATCAGGCGGTTTTGAAATTTTTGTAAAAGTAATTCAAATGCTTTTTACCCACCAATGAGATTATTAACATCTGATCTAAAATGCGCCTTATTACCTAGAAATAACCATTGCCGAAGCACCACCACCACCATTACAGATTGCTGCTGCACCCAGATTAGCATTCTCTTGTTTTAGAACATTAATAAGTGTAATTAAAATACGCACACCACTGCAGCCTAAAGGATGGCCAAGTGAAACCGCACCACCATTTATATTAACATTGTCTGCAGTTAAGCCTAAAATTTTCATGTTAGCTAAGCCTACAACAGAAAACGCCTCATTAAATTCAAAGAAATCAATCTCGTCTTGATTAACTCCTGCTTTAGCTAAAGCTTTAGGTAAGGCTTTTGAAGGTGCAGTTGTAAACCACTCCGGTTCGTGTGCTGCATCTGCATATCCTTTTATCGTACACAAAATTTCAAGGCCTAACTCATTAGCTTTTTCTTTACTCATAACGATTACCGCACCGGCACCATCATTTATAGTTGAAGCATTAGCTGCTGTTACAGTGCCATCTTTTGAAAAGGCGGGACGTAAACCTGCAATCTTATCCATTCTAACATTTTTAAACTCTTCATCTTCATCAACGATTGTAGGTTCACCGCGACGCTGGGGAACTTCTACAGGGATTACTTCATCTTTAAATTTACCAGCTTCCCAGGCGGCAGCAGAGCGTTTGTAGCTTTCTATTGCAAATGCATCTTGATCTTCTCTAGAAAAATCATATTCTTTTGCACATAAGTCTGCACATACTCCCATGGCATTACCATCATATGCATCTACCAAACCGTCTTTTTGCATTCCGTCTATAAGCGTAGCTGAGCCAAATTTAGTTGCGTTGCGCATATGAACATAATGAGGGATTTGACTCATACTCTCCATACCGCCGGCTACGACAACATCATTATCTCCTAGTGCGATTGATTGAGCAGCAAGCATCACTGCTTTCATCCCAGAAGCACACACTTTATTTACAGTTGTACATGGTACAGTGTCTGGTATTCCTGCATTTAACGCAGCCTGGCGAGCAGGAGCTTGCCCTACGCCAGCTTGTACCACATTACCCATAAAAACTTCAGTGACCAGGGTAGGGTCTAAATTAATTCTAGACAACGCACCTCTAATTGCTGCTGTACCAAGATCAACGGCAGTTAAGGATGATAAACTTCCAAGAAAACTACCTATGGGTGTACGTACAGCAGATACAATGACAACTTCTTTATGCATAATATGTGATTTTTATTTAAAATTTTAAGCTCCGTAAATTTAGTCATTTTATTACGAAAACGTTATTATTGGGCAACAGCCTCGTATATAATCTCAACCATTTAATTTTAGTACTTTTACTCTTGAAATTGAGTTAAAAAAGAAGTTGCTTCAGGTTGCAGACTGTGCTCAAAAGTGAATATTGATGATAGAATTGCTTCGCAATTAAGTTATTTAGCTTCCTTTTTTAATACAATTGTTTTCGTTAGCTATATGAAGGACATTTTAAATAGATTTTATAAAAATCAAGGATCATTATACAAGATTTTGTTATGTATTGTGAGTACAATTCTTATTGTATATCTTTTTCCGAAGAGTGGAAAATTTCAGTTTGATTTTCAACAGAATAAACCCTGGCAGTATGATAATTTATATGCTCCGGTTGATTTTGCAATATTAAAAAGTGAAGATCAGTTAGAGCGTGAGCGTTCTGAAGCTGAAAATAATATCATTCCTTATTTTATATATGATCAGGATATAGCTAACCAATCTAAAGCGGCTTATGAAAATCAATTTGCATCTGTATTTACAGATTCAATATTTAGAGATCGGCAGAAAGAGCTAAAAGCTTTTGGTTCTAAAATTCTTGAGGATATTTATAAATATGGTGTTATAAGTGATATTGCATCTTTTGAAGACGGGAGAAAAGTTTATCTGCGGCGCGGTAATGAAATTGAAGAAACTTCTATTGAGAATTTAAATACTACTGCAGAAATTACTGTTTTAATCAATAGACGGCTAGTTAACGGGCCTTATGTACAGGCTGTAAATAGATTTAAAGAATTGTTTTTTGATGTAGTACAGCCTAATGTTGTTTATGACGAAAAACTAACCAATAAGGAGTTAAATGCAGAGTTAAGTAAAATAGCACCTACTAAAGGTGTCGTTAATAAAGGAAGTCGTATTGTCGCTAAAGGAGAGATCGTTGAGCAAAACACCTATCAGATCTTAAAATCACTGCAAGCAGAATATGAGTCTCAAACCTGGACTGCGAGCAAATACAACTGGGTCGTATTTGGGTATGTTCTTTTAGTTTCGGTAGCTCTAACTATGTTGTTATTATTTATACGTAATTATAGGGAAGCAGTTTTTGAAAATAATACGAAGGTAACCTTCATATTTTTCAATATAATTTTAATGGTTTTGTTAACCACAATCATTGTCAAGTATGATGCTAATTATGTTTACGTTGTACCACTTTGTATTCTTCCGCTGGTTATAAAGGCATTCTTTGATGCTAGATTGGGTTTGTTTACACACGTTATAGCTATTCTTTTATTAGGCTTTATTGTGCCTAACACTTCAGAATATATGTTTTTGCAAGTAATAGCCGGGATAGTTACCATTCTTACCGTTTCAGAATTGTACAAGAGGGCTAATTTATTTATTTCGGTAGGACAAATAACCTTCATCTATATTTTAGGTTATTTTGCTTTTCATATAATTCATGAGGGAACTGTAGACAATCTCGAGTGGGAGACTTTTAGTATGTTTATCATTACAGGGCTAGCAACACTCTTTGTACAACCTTTAATTTATGCCTATGAGAAAATCTTTAGTTTAGTAAGTGATCTTTCTCTTCTCGAGTTAACAGATACCAACTCTAAATTACTGAAAGATTTGGCAAATAAAGCCCCAGGAACGTTTCATCATAGTTTAAACGTAGCAAACCTTGCTGAAGCCGCGGCAAATGAGATAGGAGCTAACTCAATGCTTACTCGGGTAGGTGCATTGTATCACGATATAGGTAAAATGGCTAATCCTACAGATTTTACTGAAAACCAATCTACAGGTATTAATACTCACGAAGATCTGTCACCTTATGAGAGTGCCCGTATAATTATAGATCACGTAATTAATGGCATAGAAATAGCCCGTAAAAATAATCTTCCAGATCGCGTGATTGATTTTATACGTACGCATCACGGTACAAGTACTGTATATTATTTTTATAAGAAAGCTCAGGAGCAGGATGAAGATGTTAAGATTGAAGATTTTAGATATCCCGGGCCTTTGCCATTTAGTAAGGAAACTGCTATTTTAATGATGGCAGATAGTGTTGAAGCCGCGAGTAAGAGTTTAAAAAATCCTACATCTGTATTAATAGACTCTTTTGTCGAGAAAATTGTTAATAAGCAGATGGACGATAATCAGTTTTTAAATGCGAACATTACATTTAAAGAAATACAAACGATAAAGAAGGTTTTAAAGTCAAAACTGAATAATATTTACCATTTGCGAATAGAATATCCAGAATAATTTTTATGGTGATAATCTTGTTTTCAGGCAATTAAAAAAAGAGTCAAAAAAAAAGCGATAAATTCCCTAAAAACCTTTGGTTGATTTAAAAGTTAGATATATATTTGCACCCGCGTTTTGAGAGAGACGCTTCGTTCTTAAGGAGAGGTGCCAGAGTGGTAATGGAGCAGATTGCTAATCTGTCGACGGGTAACTGTCGCCAGGGTTCGAGTCCCTGTCTCTCCGCAAAACTTTTTAAAATTTACACCTCGGGGTGTAGCGTAGCCCGGTCATCGCGCCTGCTTTGGGAGCAGGAGGTCGCAGGTTCGAATCCTGCCACCCCGACGAACCACTTTACAGTGGGCATCAAAAACCTGTTAATCTATTGATTAACAGGTTTTTTTGTTTTTAATGATATCAATCGATATCATATGAAATCAAGCAAAATGTGTGCAATTGGTGTGCAATAAGGTGTGCAAATTATCGTAGATTTATATAGCATTTAGGCCATCTGGATGTAGTCTTTAAGCAATTAATGTTTAATCTAAAGACCTACAAAATGCCGACAAACAGCACATTAGGCGTGAACTTCTTTACGCGCCCCAAAAGAAACAATCTAAATAAACTGGATATCTATATCAGAATTACAGTCAATAAGAAACGCTCAGAACTGAGTATTAAGCGTGATATTGATGTTAAAGATTGGGATGTACTACGCGTTAAGGCCAAAGAAACTTCAGATTATCTAATCACACTCAACTCTTATATGGACGATGTGAAGGCTGAAGTTTTAAATGCACATAAAGAGCTTCACGCAGAACGAAAGGTAATAACTTCAAAAGCTATAAAGCTGAGATATCTTGGAGAGGACGAAAAGCGAATAACGCTTTTGGAACTAGTGAAGTACCATAACGATAATATGGGACTTTCGCTCAAGCCAGGTACAATGAAAAATTATTACTCAACTGAAAAGTATATCAAGTCATTTCTTTTGGATCATTTCAAAACTGATAACTTTACCTAGTTGATATGAACTACCGTTTTATAACCGAGTTTGAACGCTATATTAGAACCTATAAACCTAAAAAGCAAAGAAAAACCTGTTCTAATAATGGTACAATGAAACATTTAGAACGCCTGATGAAAATGGTCAATCTCGCTGTTAAAATGGAATGGTTACCTAAGGATCCCTTTCAAAGTTTTAAATTAAAGTTAGATCGAACGGAAAGGTGCTACCTAACACAACGAGAACTCGATCGATTAGAAGAAACTCATTTTAATAGTATAGGTTATAAACGGGTAAAAGACTGTTTTTTATTTGCTTGTTACACTGTGTAGGCTTCCCTAAAAACAGGACAGTTGTTAATTCGAATTTACTAATTTTAAATTCACACTGTCACGATGAAAAACAGCAAATTTAGCGAGAGC
>NZ_JBITTU010000012.1:0-66428 GCF_044542075.1 Leeuwenhoekiella sp. NPDC079379 | reverse complement strand
ATCTTTAGGGAATAAATCCCCAAAAGAATATATGCCTAGGTTTGATGAAGAATTTAAATTCTTCATCAAACCTGAACTAAATAATAACTATTTATTGAATTTTAAGGTGTCCTAAAAAGGGGAAGCCTACAGGGCAGGGATGCTCGGCTTGTATTTAAAGTTCACAATGACGTTAAATCAAGAGTATAAGTCCATTTAAAAGAGACTTCATTCTGCTAATTTACAAACGATATAAAACTAGAAAACCGCTTAAAAGCGGTATAAATAAGTGATATTTTCTAAGAATTAAAGGCTTGTGCAACGGTTACCGGTGTTCTACGCAGTTTTTTATTCAGATTCTAATTCAGTTTCTTCCATTTCTCCATCTTCTATTTCAATAATTTCAACACCGAAAATGTGATTGTCACTTTCAGGCATTATATTTTTCATTGTTCTGCAATAATCAAATAAAAATTTTCCAGAATCCCCAAGTCCGTGAGTGAAAAAATTTAATTTTTCAGAGTTCAACGTTATTTGTAATCGACCATATTTTAAACTGTCAGATTGTGATCTGTTTTCGTTTCTTTTTAGAAATTCGTTAAATTTCCAAATTGTGTCGTTTACAGAAATTATTATTTCTTTTTCTTTTATAAATTCAGTTCCGACAATCATTGATTCAGCAAATTCAGGTTGGATTTTTATAGAATCTTTTTTTCGTGTTATTGTCAGTTTTTCGATTCCTTGATAAGTACATTGACTTAAATTCATCCAAACTTTTATCGTGTCCAATTCGGTCAATTTATTTGTCAATTCGACATAATCTTTTTTCAGAGAAAAGTCAGATTTTGGCAATTGAGTTTTCCTTTCTGTTTTGCAAGAAACATAAATCAAAGTCAGAATTAATATTATGAGTAAGTTTTTCAAATTGCGTAGAACGTGATTGTATAAGATTAGTGGCGTGTTTAAGCACCTAATTTAGCAAATAATCACCAGATAGAAAATCCGCGAGGATTTTCGTAAGTAAGCGAGAACTAGCCATTAATTTTATACGGTGTTGTGCATAGTGTTTTTATTCAGCTTTAATTTCGTATGGTTTTTCTGGGAAACCAAATATAATTGCTTTTTTCTCGTCAATTTCCTTTATTCCAATTAGTGTTTCTCGTTCGTCATTTTCGAAAATTGATGCGAAATAAGTTCCTTGCAAATTTTCTAATATTAATTTCCGTCCATTTCTTTTCATTCTTTTGTTCATTTCTTGGATTACTGGACTATCCAAAATTTTGTTGAACGTTAATGGTATTTTCTCTTTATTCCACTGTGCTTTGAATTCGAGTGTCTCAATTTTTTCAGATTCAAGTTCCGTTTTGGTTGGTTCAATTCTTTCATAATCAGTCGCAAATTCAGTATCCTCTGTTTTAGATTCAGTTTCGCTCAACACAGTGTGAGTTTTTCCCATTCTGAATACTCGTATTCGATTGTCATTTACGAATTCATACTTTGATTCGGAAAGTTTCTCACTCCATTCAGTTCGGACTTTTGATAATTCATTTCCGCATTTTAATTCAAGTTCAAAATGAATGATTTGGTCGTTATTCAATTCAATAAATTCTGGTCGACAATAGTCGTCTCCCGTTTTAATCTTTAGCCAAGTTCCATTCAGGTTTTTCATTTATTTTCTGCGGTTTTTGGACATTATGCACTACGGTCTCGTATAACCGTCAGTTACGGGTTAAATCAGCGATTATTTTTGGTTTAGCACAGACGTTAGCAATTCCGAGTGGATTCGGACGTAGTCGAATCCGCCGTAATTGCGGTTATACATTGTTGTGCTACGTTTTATTTAACGACTATTGTTTTGTAATCCTTCATTCCATCTTCTAACGAACTCATCAGACCAAGCATCCCATCCAATTGTAACTAATGTCCAAATAGTAATTCCAACAATTATGAGATTAAGTATTAGTCCAATAATAGCAATAGTCTTTCCTTTTTTTATTTTGCTGATATTAGAATATGCATTCGGATTTTGCTCATATATTTTTTCAGATTTTCTAGCGAGTATATATGAAATCAGTGCAAAAACAATTGTAATTCCACCGAAACAAAATAGTGTACAACTCAATAATGCTAATGTGTAAATTAATTTTCCGTTTGGTAATTTAGTTTTCTCCATATTTTTATTTGTCATTTTTGGGGTTCAAGTATGATTTGGAACATCTTGGAATAATAATTTTAATCCTTTATTTAATGTTGTACAACGGTCTCGTATAACCGTCAGTTACGGGTTTATATACGTTAATATTCGCTTTAGCACTGGCGTTAGCAATTCCGAGTGGATTCGGATGTAGTCGAATCCGCCGTATTTGCGGTTATACATTGTTGTAAAACGTTTTTTATTTTCCATCTCCTCGATAATTCGGATTCGGCATAAATTCTCCAACAATTTTTCCTTTTTCGTCCACTTTCCAAGCTCCTTTTATGAATTCGGGCGGGACTTCTTGTTTTCCTTCAAATTCTTTGTCCAAAACATAAACCCAACCATTCGGATTATTTTTGGCTTCTTTAATTAATTCAGGATTATTCTTATTCATATTGACTTAACTCAAATAATAGGTGGTTTTTCATATCCACAGCAGAAACGTGAACAGTATTAAAATCGGAATTGGGAAACCCTGCTAAATCTACGTTCTCCTTTTCCAAATCAGTCAGCCATTCCATAAATTCGTGAATGTCGTATTCAACCACTTTGTAGTTTTTCCAGTCGTCAGTCAGAAATAATTCAGCAAACTCTTTTTCTGGCCAAACAGGAATAACGCTCAAATCATTCGAACCAATCATAACATATTTATCTTCGTTGTCCGAAATTAGATAGATTGTTTCAAAGTCAGCTACTTTTCTCAACAGATATCCGTATCTCTCTTTCGAGTCAAGTGCAAAAATGTTATTTATTTTCTGTTGGTTCATTCAAATGTTTTACAACGGTCTTGGCTATGATTAGTACGGGAATGAAAGTGAGCTTTTGTTTCCGTTTTAGCACTTAGCCAAATCTTTTTGTTTGTTTTTATTTTTTCTATTTAAAAGCCAAATCTAAAAGATTTGGCGGACATTCTAAATTTACATAGACCTTTGCCAAAAGCTTAAAACCCGTATTAATTATAGCCGTTGTTGGCAACTGGTTTTATTTTCTCAATTCCTCTTATTCGTATTTCGTTCGCCTTTTTTATATTTTCAGGCGTTTTAGTTAGAAGTCTAATCAGATTGATTTCTGAATTTTTTTTGGATGTTTTTACTCTATTAACAACAATTTTTAAAATAAAATTCTCATCTATTAGAATTCCGTTTTTGCTGTTATCAATGATTTTTTCGTCAATTTGATAGATTCTTGGATTTTTATTCAACTCCAAATATTTTGCAGAAAGCTCTTCTAATATTATAAAATTCGGATTGTAATCAGATTTCATTTTTATAAAAATCTTTCCAGAGTATTCAGTTCCGTCCATTTCAAATTTTTCTTTTTCGATTTTTAAGCTCTCAATTTTATCAGAATTTATAAAACTCATTATTTCTTGAGCTCCAACAAATTTGTCATTAACAAATATTCCTGCTGGTTTTTGGTCAGAGTGAAATTTATTTAAGTTGTCAGAATAAAAAACTTTGACTTCAGAATTCTCTGAATAATTTGGTTTGTCTGTTGACTTTTTTCCAGAAATTTCTTGACAAAAAGAATTAAATGTCAAGAAAAACATTAAGAAAGTAAAAATGGTTTTCATATTCCGTTGTTTTAATTCAAATTCAACTTTTTTTATTCATTCTAAAATCGAAAATGAGTCAACGTTACTTTTCAGTTAGTCTATCAGTTTATCGGTTCTGTCTTATACTGAAATAGGTTGACCATTTTCGGTTTACTATTTTGTTTTTATTGAGTTACTAATATCGGTATTTTTCTGTATTGTCTGTAATTATGATTTTGATTATTGTGAGCAAATTCCGGAGTTCTAAACTCCAGGCTGTAATGCATTCGTTTTGAATTGTAGATTTTGACTGCTTTTTTAACCATTTTCTGAGCCAGTTTTAGACTCACAATTGTTTTACCTAATCCAAATTCCTGTTTTAATATTCCGTTTATTCGTTCTGCTACAGCATTCTCGTAGGGGTCGTATTGCTGGGTCATACTGATGTTGATCCCGTTTCTCTCCGCGTAGTTAGTATAAGTAGGGTTACAGTATTGCAAACCGCGGTCGGAGTGATGAATTAGCTTTTGGTCGTTATATTTCCGTTGTTTTAAGGCCATTTGCAGCGCATCTATGCAGAGGCTTGTTTTCATATGGTCATTAATTTTGTAACCCATTATTTTTTTAGAATAGGCATCTGTTACCAGGGCTAGATAGGCATTACCACCATCTGTTTTAATATAAGTGATATCACTTACCCACAGCTGCTCTGCAGCTGTAGGAATAAAGTCCTTAACTAAATTTGGATATTTATAAAAATGATGTTTTGAGTTTGTTGTGATGTGTGCTTTTTTGGTTCTTGGTATGAGGAGTCGATGTCTTCTAAGAAGTAGATAGAAGCGATCTCTGCCCATTTTGATGTTCTTTTCAATAAGTGCCGGCTTGATGTGTTTATACAGCTTTAAACTGCCTGTTTTGGGCATTTCCTTTCTGACCTGTTCAACAAGGTTAAGTATGGCTTGTTCTTGCTGGTTGGACTTTTGATGTGATGCCAGGCGCTTGTAAAAAGCTTGTTTAGATATCCCGAAACATTGGTAGACCCATTTCATTTTAAAAGGTCTCTTTTGCGTTTTTCTATTTCTTTGGCCAACGCTTCGGGCAAATGCTTTTTTGCCAGATCAAGTCCTGATAGGTTCTCCAAATTAGCTATGTAATCCCTTTGAAACTCTTTTACAAATTCTAGTTCTTCAATCTTATCTTTTAGCTTTTTGATTTCATCTTGTTTACTCATACCTCGTTTCTTTTGTTCTAAGGTACTGTATTTTTTTAGCCAATAGTCAATAGAAGATCTTGAAACGTTGTAGGATTTGGCAGCATAATTAACGGAGATCTGACCATTCTGTATTTGGTCAATGATTATTAGCTTAAGTTCAAAACTTACTTTTTGGTACTGTTTTTTTGGGCAGGGAGGTTCGTTATCTTTCATCTTGATCCTGAATTAAATGATTGATTTTTGGTCAACCTATTTCAGGAAATGACGTTCAGTTAACTTGTTGCCAACGGTCCAGTATATGGCCCGTAGCGTGCAAAAAGGTACGTGTTTTTCGGTTAAGCACTGAGCCGAATTTTTAAATTATCTCTTTAATTTTATTTTTCGCAAAGAGCCAAATTTAAAAATTTGGCGGTCATCGCAAACACGCCCAAGCCTTTGTTTTAGGCACTTTCCCAGCTATGGGCTATATACATTGTTAGCCCACGTTATTCTTGGTTAATGTAAACATCTTCTATTTCGTCAAATAGAAATAATTCATTCAATTCAGCATTGATTTGCTCATAATCTCTGTCGAAAATCAATCGAATCAATTTTTTAGGCAGTTCATCATTTTCCGATTCCGTTCCGTACAGTTTTACGGTTCGGGTTGGATTTCCAACATTTCCGTTTTCTCGGTGGTTTCCCAATCCGATTGAAAATTGGAAACTATCTTCATCATTCGGCGCCAATGAAATTGACAAATATTTTCCGCTTTTTTCATCCAACACTTCAAGGTCAGGAAAATTAAAAGTCAAATCACGATATTCTTTCCAATATTCATCACTCCATTTTATGTCATTAAAGTCAGCTAAATGTTTTTCATAATCGGTTTTTCCGAGCATCTTGTATGAGTCAGATTCATAATCGGTTTTATGAATGCGAGAAATAAAATCAGTTTTCATTTTGCTTGACGATTGGTTTTTATCAGTATTCTCTTTACAAGAAAAGAACAGAATTGGAAATAAAATTAATATTGTCGTAAAACTTCTCATTTTTGGTATTAATGTGGGCTAACTGGTTATATCATTAACAAATATACAGGTAACACCTATAAATTGCGTGATAACAGTAAATTTTTATTCGGTTTATCAGTTTTAGATAACTGCTTTACAACAAGATCTAAAGGGCTTGTTATGGCTTTTAAATCTTTTCGGCTTACATGCGTATAAATCATAGTAGTTTGTGTTCGGCTATGACCCAGTAGTTCTTGTATGTACCGTATGTCAATTCCATTTTCTAGAAGGTGAGTAGCATAACTATGTCTAAGCGTATGCGGGGTAACGCGTTTTTTATGGACGCTAGCTTACACGATTTCTTTAAAAAAGCACGAATATTCTCAGCGCTATATTTTCCGCCTTTAAGATTTTCTACGTAATAAACTGAGGGGCGATAGGTGTTTAAATAATTAAATAGTAAGGGCTTAAAACTATCTGCTAATACCACATAGCGGTCTTTGCGACCTTTACCCTGGCGTACAAGAAGTTGATTGCGGTCTATGTCCAGTTCACGCAATTTAAGGTTTAGAAGTTCACCTACACGCAAACCACAGGAATAAAGCAGCGCGAGAATTGCCCGGTGTTTTAAATTACGAGTACATCTTAGAAGGTCTATTAACTCTTGCGGACTCAATACTTCGGGTAATATTTTTGACTTTTTAGGCTGCTGTAATTCCAATTCGTCAATATTTAATTTTGGCGTAAACTGGACAAGGTGTTTAAACGCACTTACCATCTGCCGATGCGTACTTACTGCATAGTTATGCTTCTTGATAAAAGTTTGTATGTAGAGGCTTAAATCTTCCAGTATTACATCGGTAAGCAATTTTTTTTTGTCTAGATAGATTGCAAAACCTAAAACAAAACCGTAATACGTGCGTAACGTACTTTCACTAAAACGTTTCCCCCGTAAATAGGTGACGTATTTTTTGAGAATAGGAATGTATACAGGGTCTACGAGTTTCTTACTTAACTGCTGCCTTTTAATTTTGGGCGTTGTAGTTTCTGTTTTTTTAGATGAAATACAGGCAGAATAGTCAACAAAAAGCGGAGACGCCTCAGTAGCCCGTAAAGTGTATTTAAGGTTATATGTTGCCTGTAAATGAAAAACAATGATGGGTTTTACTGTATTGAACCTAAGGAAGCGTTTGAATTTTAGTTATAATGACGGGGTCATTTTCAAATCTTAGTGCAAATGCAGGTTCATTGTCTTGTAAAAGGAGATTAACGATGATAGTTTCCATATTCCCAATACTACAGCAAACTAAACATATAAAGCGTATATAACCGTATAATATACGTTTATAAATAATAGCTATGAGAACCTGTCCCGTTTGTGAGGCACCCGTTAAAGGACGAATTGATAAAAAATTCTGTTCAGTTAAATGCAAGTCAATACATCAATATGAACTGCGACAGGAGAAGGAAGCCTTTTTTCTGGAAGTGGATCGCCAGTTAAAAGTCAATCGAAAAATTCTTAAAACATTCAACTATCAGGGGTTTACTACGGTTCAGAAATCTGCTTTAATCAGTGAAGGTTTCGATCCTAATTTCTTTACCCACTATTGGAAAAACACTCAGGGAGACGTCTATCTTTTTGTTTATGACTACGGTTTTTTGGATCTTAAAAAGTCTGGCAAAGCCAAATACCTCATCGTGCAATGGCAGGAGTATATGAAAAAAAGGTAGTTTTAATAATTCCCAACAATCCCACTTCATTTCGCAAAAGCTTCATTGCAGTAAAAAAGCTTTCCTAGGCAGGTCTAGGACACAACTTCAAAGCTTCCGTTTTTCATTTCACTTGGCCGCTTCCCAATAAAAATTGGGAAGCGGCCAAACTCCATTTCAAGCTACATCTTTAAAGTCAGTTCCGCTTTAAATTCTTCTAAACAAAAATGATACTCTATCATAACCCGGTCAGCACATTCCCACTACATTTCGCGAATGCTGCATTACGGGAAAAGAGCTTCCCTAGGCAGGTCTTGGACACAACTTCAAAGCTTCCGTTTTCTAGTTCACCTGACCGCTTTATCCCAACAAAATTGAGGAGCGGCCAAATTCCATTTCAAGCTACAGCCTTAAAGTTAAGTTCGCTCTAAATTCTTCTAAACAAAAATAATCCTCTATCATAACCCGGTCAGCACATTGCCACTACATTTCGCAAAAGCTTCATTACGGAAAAAGAGCTTCCCTAGGCAGGTGTTGGACATAACTTCAAAGCTTCGATTTTTCATTTCACTTGACCGCTTTATCTTAATAAAATTAGTACGCGGTCAAACTCCATTTCAAACTCCACCTTTAAAGTCAAGTCCGCTTATACGGATTTTAATTTTACGATTTGTGTCCCTTCTTTGAATAATGCATTTTCCAGAAGCCTTTAGAATTACATCCGATACCTCTGCATTTTTACACTTTTTTGAAGGCAAAACAACAACATTCATTTTTGGACGGCGGCATAAACCGTTCTCGTTTCACTTCACTTTTTATACGCCTTTCCAAATCTAAATATTGTACAACATCAAGCAACAAAAAAGGTAACAGCGAAGGCGCTATGGGAAGTAAATCTAAAATGAATCGTATGAAATCATACCGTATCCATAAAAAAGAAGCAACACAAAAGTTAAAAAGACAAAAACAGGAAAACGCTCTGGATATAATAAGTAAATCCTTTGAACTAAAAGAAAACTGTCTGAAAGGATTAGGCAGCATTTTTAATTAATATCTAAATATTTTTATCATGAGTACTTTAAGAAATCACGTACAGTTAATTGGAAACGTTGGTCAGGAACCAACCATTACAAACCTCGAAAGCGGTAAAAAAGTAGCCCGCTTATCTCTAGCTACCAATGAGTATTACAAGAAAGAAAATGGCGAAAAAGTTCAGACTACCGAGTGGCATACAATAGTAGCCTGGGGTAAGACCGCAGAAATCATTGAAAATTATGCAGGTAAGGGCAAAGAGATTGCCGTTGTTGGAAAATTGAAAACTCGGAATTATGAAGATAATGAAGGGGTCAAAAGATATGTGACGGAAGTGGAAGCCAGTGAAATTCTTTTGATGGGTTCTAAATCTTAAGACAAAAACAAATTAAAAGAGGGCATTCCTGTGAGAAGTAGCGCCCTCTTAAATTCACTTTAAATTTTAATAAAATGAATACACAAAGTAATCAAATCACAGAACAGTTGCAAAATTTTTGCGGTACCGAAACATTCTACAGTATAGCTATGCTTAAAACCCGATTTACTGATGGTATTAAATATTTAGCAGAGACGGCTAATTGCTTTTGGCTAGTAACCGATGCATCGATTATGGCAAAAAGTTTACAGTCTAAAAGCTATTTTATAACCATAGATTTTAAACGGTTTTCAGAAGATGAGCAGCATTTAAATTCTAAAGAAGCAGAACTAATTTATAGCGATGGAAATGACAACATACTATTTAAACAGTCCTATTATTCGACAGATTTTCCGATTGATGAACTGCGATTATTTTTTGTAGATGATACGTTGATGCTCCCCGGGGAATATTAAAATTTTGAGGGAGAAGCTCTACAGAATCTTGATGGTAGCAACTTCATTCTCAACATTTAGAACCGGTAAATACGTGTTAAAAGACCTTTGAAATTTCAAGGGTCTTTTTCATTTTGAACACGTTCTTAATTAGAGTATCTGCAATAGTTCTCAACTTTCAATGCGAATAATTTTAAACATAGAAAGTCTACTTCTTAAAAAGTCAGCTTTGTTTTCAGCCGTAACCAAAGGCCATTATCTTTTTATAATGGTATGGATTTTTGTCAGCCTGCGGCTGACGAAAAGGAATAGCAAGAGGGTAACACGCTACGCGATGTTAAGCATTCCTTTTCGATTTTAAATTACTCATAAACAGCGTTTTGAGTATTAACGATTTAAAGATTTTTAAAAATCAATGCTATTTTTCACGGAAAAACCGTGTAAGCCCAGTAAAAACATCAAATTTTTCACGGAAAAATGGATAAAGGATATGAAAATGAACGATTTGAGAGTCTGAGCATCAAGACTTCAGTGGTTAAGAAATTCAGGCGTTTTTGTCATCAATTTTCTAAATCTCAATCAATGACCTTATTGTTGATGCTTGAGTTTTTTGAAGATAATGGTATTTCTCCAACCGAAGCTATCGGACCTAAAATGCAAACTTTGGAACACGTAATTAAAAAACGAATTAACGGGGTAATTGCCATTTTAAGAGATATTGAAAAGAACCAAACCAAACCAACTGTAGCGATGATGGAAACACTTTTCAAAGAGGCAGAGCCGAAGAAAAAACCTTTGATTCTAGAAAAGGAAAATTTGAAGGAAAAACGGGAAGTACGTTTTCGCGAAATCGAGTCTACGAAATTCACGACCGAAGGAAGAGAGAAGCGGTAAAAGCAAATTCGAGACAATATATCTTAAAGTTAATATCATTATGTATATCACAATTACACCGCAAAAATTAGGTAAATCTTACGGTAAGAGCTCAGCAGGTTTTGTTGCCTATTTGGAAAAAGAAAACCAAGGTCTTGAACAAGAAGAGAAGCAACATTTTTTTAATCAATATGGTGATGAAATTTTTGCCGAAGAAGTGATCAAAGAAATTGATGGAAATACGGCTAAGCTTAAAAGTAAGGAGCCTAAGTTTTATTCCATCACGGTGAGCCCGTCTAAGTATGAATTAAAACGATTGGAAAACAGTACAGCCGACTTGAAAAAGTATACGCGTGAGTTGATGAAAGAATATGTAAAATCTTTTAATCGTGAAATTAATGGCAGGGCAGTCACCGTGAATGATATAATGTACTACGCAAAAATTGAGCATCAGCGAAGCTTCAAAGGAACAGATATACAGGTTAGAGAAAATCAACCTTATGCGAGTAAAATACTTCAGCTACAGCGTGAAATACGGAAAATAGAACGAGGTGAAGCGCAAGGAAAAATTGACCATCTGAAAATGAAAATAGACAAACTGGAAAAGGAAGCACCGCATCATCAAGACGGAATGCGGATTGTTCAGGGAATGCAGAAGGCAGGGAATCAAAGTCACATTCATATCATCGTAAGCAGAAAGGATGCATCTAACTCCGTGAGTCTTTCGCCGGGAAGCAAGTATAAAGCATCAGAAGTTGAGATGCATGGTAGAAAAGTGGGTAGGGGATTTGACCGGGATAAATTTTTTGAAGCAGCAGAAAAAACCTTTGATAAATCCTTTGAGTACAACCGAAATTTTACCGAAACCTACAAAGCCAGAAAGGAGTTTGTTAAAAATCCGAATGTATACTTCGCTGCTCTAATGAAATTACCAGCTAATGAAAAAGCAATAGCATTCAAACTAATACATAAAACGGGAATACCGGTTATTCCTAATATTCCTATAAGTCAGGCACAGTTGGCGCTACGAATTTTTAAAAGGTTACGACAAGGGTTAGACGTGGCCATTAAATCGAGTTCAATAGGAATTTAAATAGCTATGGAAATCTATAATTTGTATCACATCCTATTTTTTATCTTTTTAAGCAGCTTTGTTTTTTATATCCTATACCGACTTACCAAATATGCCTTTACTTTAAATCTATTTTGCATTATTTCGCTATCAATATGGATTTTAAATGCTAACCAATTAATGCCAGGTTCACTTTATTTGATATGCCCTTTACTATTGATAAATACGGTTTTATATGTTTTTCTACACAAGGTTAGTGAGGTTAAAAGAGCTGATGAGGAATATAAGGTCAATTTCAAAACAAATACCGGTAATTTTAAGATTGATAATATTAAACGGGGAGCATCCATCATTGGTTCTGCAGGAAGTGGAAAGACCGAAAGCGTAGTTTATGGTTTTTTAAAACATTTTGAGAAGTATAATTTTTGTGGAGTGATTCACGACTATAAAGATTTTGAAATCACCGAAATGGCATACCCGCTTTTCAAGAATAGTGAGATCCCATTTAAAGTCATTTCCTTCGATAAAATCATTCATAGGGTAAATCCTATCGCACCACGCTATTTAGAGAACGAGGAAAGCGTAAACGAGGTGTCACGGGTCTTGATTGAAAACCTTTTAGAACAACGAGAATCCGGTGCTACAGGAACAACCAAATTCTTTACAGATGCCGCCGAAGGATTGATTGGTGGATTGATTTGGAAATTAAAAACTTCGTATCCCCAGTTTTGTACACTCCCGCATTTAATCGCTATTTATCAATATCTCGATACGGATAGTCTGATACAGTTTCTGGAGACCAATACTACATCCAGAGCTATGGCAGATGCGTTTATTAGCGGTAAAGATTCTGAAAGGCAAACTGCTGGTGTAAAAAGCACTTTAGCAAATGCCTTAAAACGTATCAGTACTCAACGGATTTTTATGGTTTTGTCTGCAGATGAAGTTCCTTTAAATATTAATTCTGCTGAGAATCCTGCGGTGATATGCGTAGTGAATAATCCCAAATTTGAGACTTCGTATTCTACTGTGATAGCTACAATTATTCATACTATAACCAAGCAAATGAGTGTTCGCAAGTCAAAGCCATCCTTTCTTTTGATGGAAGAAGCTCCCACCATTCGCTTATTGAATATGCATCGAATTCCTGCGACGCTGCGAAGCTATAATATTTCAACCGTCTATGTGATGCAGGATAAGATACAGAACGATATGATGTATGGTGATAAGGCGAGCAAGGCAATATTGAGCAATTTGTCCTATCAGTTTTTTGGTAAGGTGAATGACCCGGATACTGCCAAATATTACGAACGCTTTTTTGAGATTATTAAAGACCCAACCAAAAGCGTTAGTCGTGGGCACAATCTTGATTTTGATACCCGAATTACTACAGGAGAGAAAGAAATCCCTAAAATTAGAGCCGATGTATTCTTTCGGTTGAAGCAGGGTGAGTTTGTGACCTATGCAGATGGAACGGACAAAAAAGTACAGTTTAAATTATCGAATATTGAAAGGGCACTTCCAGAAGAATCCAGGCAGTTTTCTAAAGCTGATTTAGCGGCTAATTTGGAGCGGATCTACGATGAGGTTAGGTCTATATTCAATTAAAATAAATACAATTCATTCCGTAATTAATAGTTATAAACACTTCACCTCAATTATCTCACTTAACCTTGTAGTATACCGTTTGGACAAATGATTCTGCTGCATCTTCCAGACCTTTTTTAAATCTTGAGCACCAAACTTAACCTGATCAAAACAATTTTTATTTAATCGGTCTATAGTTTGCATTAAAATTTTATGTCTGGGATCTTCGTGATAGAAAAAAGAGAGTTGCTTTTGCGTATCAGGAGTTAATCCCATAACGATGATTCCAGCTTTTTTATATTGAAAACCGTCCTTGTAGATTCGTTTCAAACCCGTCATTACCGCTTTTGTAATTACAAAGGTGGAATTGGTCTCATAAGGCATTTGTACAGTTATTCCATTTCCATATTGAGGTAAGTCGTCTCGGTGTCTGTTTGTGTTTAAGAATATATATGCAACTTTACAATTGCTCTTTTGTTTGCGTAATTTGTAACTTATTTTTCCGGCATAAGTCGCAAGACGTTCCTGTATATCTTCATAATCCGAATACATTTTTTCAAATGATCGAGTTACCGCTATATTTTTCTTTTTAGCTACTTCCTCCAAATCTAAAGTTGAATCACCGGAAAGGTCTCTTTGTAGCCTAAGACCTACAATGCTCATTTCTTTACGTACGTACTCATTAGGCAACTGTGTAAATTGCCAAGCATTTAAAACCTGTATATTTTGGAGCTTCTTTTGGTACTGTCTCCCAATGCCCCAGACATCTCCAATTTCAGTCCATTTAAGAGCTTTTGCTATCTTATCTGGCGTATCTATTACATAAGTTCCTTTCGTGCGCTCTGGGAACTTTTTAGCAATCTTATTGGCAACCTTTGCCAATGATTTAGTAGGAGCGATGCCAACACTAATTGGTATTCCCGTACTGCGTCTAACTAAGTCAATCATTTGGATCCCGTAAGCGGTTAAATCATAGCGTTCAAAGCCTATAAGTTTTAGAAAAATCTCATCAATAGAATAGACCTCCATATCAGGTGAGAAGTCTGAAAGAATATTCATCACCCTTGCACTCATGTCGCCATATAATGCATAGTTTGAAGAATACACGTGTATTTTATATTTAAGAACATCTTGCTTGATTTGAAATGCGGGAGCACCCATAGGAATGCCCAGAGCTTTTGCTTCATTACTTCTTGCGATTACACACCCATCATTATTGGATAAAACGACTACCGGCTTATAATTAAGATCAGGATTGAAAACACGTTCACAAGAAGCATAGAAATTATTACAATCTACGAGAGCAAACATTAGAGATCCTTAATTACATTAGTTACAACACCCCAAATCAAAAACTCATTGTCTTTTGTGACCTTTATAGGTTGATATTTTTCATTCTCAGCTATAAGCCAGATGATATCCTTTTGAATTTTGATACGTTTAACGGTAAACTCGCCATCGATAAAACAAACTGCAATCTTGCCATTGCGGGGTTCAAGACTCTTATCAATGATTAGTAAATCGCCGTCAGATAATCCTGCACCTGTCATAGAATCGCCTTTTACACGCCCAAAATAGGTAGCATCCTTATTTTTTATATAAGCTGAATTTAAGTCTATTGCCTCATCTAAGTGATCATCTGCAGGAGAGGGAAAACCGCATGAAAGACCGGCAATAAAAGGAATTTTTAGGGAAAGTTTTAGTAAGGGAGAAAAAATATTTAAGATCATAAGATTGGATTTTTTCCATTTAATAGGAATTTATCCAAAATTACAAGAATTACTAGTTGGCTAGACTCGGTTCAATCAGTTTTTTCCAACAAAGATTTAATGCAAATTTTTTAGATTTATTTCTGAAGATAAATAGATGAGCGTCACCCTTATAATTATGATTGCGATCACAAATACAAATTAAATAGCAAAAAGCTTTATAGTTAATTTCATAAACCTTAAAACTAATATCGCTTTCTAATAGACTGATTTCTGCCATTAGGTAATAGTTGTTAGCTAAATCATAAAGTTCTCTTCGTGTAGCTTTCATAATAAAATCTATTTAATAAATTTAACTATAAATATATTGCAATATGTGCTACGCAACCAGCCTAACTAAATCAGAAACCAAAATTGAGGAAATAACAAAACGTGAATTTGCTATTCCCTTAGAATATCAAAAACATTATCATATAAATGGTTTCGGAAAGACAAATTTACATATTATCACCCAGAACCTACCTAACTCAATTTACCCTGCAGAGTGGGGATTGATCCCACGATTTGCATTTGAAAATCCCGCAGGTTTTAAATACAATACACTAAACGCCCGCAGCGAAAGTATTTTTAAAAGCAACACCTACAAAGAGAGTGCAGAATCTATGCGCTGCTTAATACTTGCTGATGGTTTTTTTGAACCCCATCATTACAACAAAAAATCACAGCCTTACTATTGTACTTTAGAAGGGCATAAGCTGTTTATGTTTGCTGGTTTATATACTCCGCTAGATGATGAGCTTTTTACGACCACAATAATTACGGTTCCGGCAAATGAATTATTTGAAAAAATACATAATGAAAAGAAGCGTATGCCTTTAGTTTTGGATGATCAATTCACAGAGGATTGGATAGATCCTACTCTCAATCAAAATCAGGTTAATGAGTTGATGAAAACTGGATTTACTAATTCCACTTTTAAAACGTTCCCGGTGTCTAATGCTATTTACAAACGCGGTGTAGATACTGACAATCCTGAAATACTAAAACCGGTCACGCCCATTGACCCAGAATTAGATGAGTCAAGACCTACTTTATTTTGATTTTGTAAAATTTCTTATCTTTTTAAAATCTCCATTTTCAGAATTAATTACCAATAGCTTTAAAATTATTGATACTTTAGAGGGCGGGCAATATCAAGTGTTCGACTAATAATATTTCTAACTTCGTAATTTGAATGATTCACGTTTAGTTTAATAAACTTGAATAAATTGCCTAGATAAATTTACAATCTACTTTTGCAAAATGATAGATTATGCATTAAAGAGCTAATTCTAAAATAACAGTTTTGAACAAAATTTATCATTAAAATTTAAATATAATTTGGGGCATTACTATTCGAGACTTCATTCTAATTTAAAACCTTATTGTTGAGCTGAAATGATTATTTTTTTTTAAAATGGAATATGTTAAACCATTTTATAGTATAACTAAAAGTAATTAATTTAATTTGGTATATCAGTAATTCTAATCCAGAAATTAATTATTCTAAAGTTTTAGTTAGCTTAAAATCAATGGTTTATAATATATTTTGTGATTGTATTAAAATTTTCTGAATTCTTAATAATATAATAATTGGGAAAGCATTATTATATTTTAACTTTTAATTATTATTAGCTATAAATCCTTAAAGTCTAAATTGGTCAAAAAATAAATTTGAGCAATGACTTCAAGTTACTTTAAATTTTTACTGTTAATAAGCTTTTTTACAGGCATTATAATTTTGATGCTATATAGTGTAATTTATCTATACATATTTACATTAATAAATTTCGCACTGGTTACAATATTGGCTTTTATTAAAACCAGAGATAATAGATCAAAATTAAGTCTAAAGCAAAATAGATCAGTGGAAACTGAACTCTTCGTTAGTATTCACATCCCGATTTATAAAGAACCAGTTTCTACTGTTTTAAAAACGGTACAAGCGGCTATAAATCAAAATTATTCACATTTCGAAGTTTTAGTTATATATAATAATACACCAGATTCTACATACTGGAAACCTATAAAAACCTACTGTGAGCAGTTTTCGAACCAAGTTAAGTTTTTAAATTTCTTAAACGTAAAAGATTTTAAAGCAGGGGCATTAAACGAAGCGTTGCCGTACATACACCCACAGACTGATTTGATACTCACTGTTGATGCAGATTATGAACTTAACCTAAATGCTTTAAAGTTTATAAATAGTGACTATATATATAATGATCATAATTTAATACAATATCCACAACACTATAATAATTTAGATATAGATTGTCCTGTTAATGCAGAATTCAATCATTATTTTGAATTTTATTCTAAATCTTCAGCTAGCGAAAGTTTAAGTCTTCCTACCGGGACCTTATCTGTAATTAATAGAGAATCATTAGAAAAATTGGGTGGTTGGCCAACTGTATCTATAACCGAAGATGCTCAATTAGGAATACAATTATTTGAAAATAACTTCAGCGCCAAATATATAGATCGTGTTATAGGTTCTGGAGCAGCGCCTAGTGAGCCTGCAGAATTTATTAAACAACGCGAACGTTGGATTTATGGGAATTTTCAAAATCTAATTTATTTATTAAATTCAAAAAAACTTCCGGTTGCGATAAAGACAAAGTTAATTCCTCAACTCACCTGCTGGTTTAATTTCAATTTATTTTCGTATTTAATTCTTTTAACTAGTGCGATGTCAATTTCTTTTAATCTAGTTACCGCTGCATCGGTGCTTTATATTGTCCCCCTAACAATTGTCTCACTTATTATAAGTCATCTTTCTAAATTTTATAGTTTTTTACAATCTACAGCCACTTTTTACTTAGCAATAAAAGCTTTCATATTCCACCAGGGGTTGGTATTTCAGTCAAGTATATACTGGCTTACCTATTTTATAGATTCAAAACTTCCTTTTAGAAGAACTTCAAAAGTTCAATCGCGTTTTAAACCTGTTTATGATAGTCTGTATCTAGTTATACCTATACAGTGTATAGCAATGATATTTGTTAATCATCGACTACATTTCCTAGGAATTTCAATTTTTTGTTACAGTTTATTATTGGCTTGCGGAATGTATTTTTTTAATATCAAATTATATAAAAACTATATCAATCAACTAACTCAATATCAATTAACTTATGAAAATAGCAATAATTGCCCACGCTAAGTTTCCTATTGCAGAACCTTATGCAGGTGGATTAGAAATGATAACTCACCTTTTGGTAGATGCATTAGTAGATCGCGGTCATCAAGTAGATTTATATGCACATCATAAAAGCAGAACAAATGCAAACTTGGTTGCAATAGACAAATTTAGAGATGACGTGTTTGAAAATTTAAATAGTAATGATTATCCGGTGTTTGAAAATTTGCAATTAGGGCATCTTATTAACTATAGTCGTGTATTTAATCAAATAAAATCTAAGAAATATGATATAATACACAATCACTCATTAAATATACAGGCCTTACTGCTTGGAAATATGTTACCACAGCAAGTAATAACCTCTTTACATACACCACCCTTAACTGATTTAAAAGTAGCCAATCTTATTTTAAAAGATTTACACAATCAGTATTTTACTTCCGTGAGTAATAGTCTTTGTAAGCAGTGGAAAGAATATATACCCTCGTGTACAACTATTCGCAACGGTATTGATGTTAGTCGCTGGGAGTATGTCACTCATAAGTCTTCCTCGTTTGTATTCTGGTATGGTCGTATATGTAAAGAGAAAGCACCGCATCTAGCTATTGAAGCTGCTTTATTAAAAAATAAAGAAATTAGATTAGCAGGACCTGTAGATCAGGAAGCTCAGGAGTATTACGATACTTACATAAAAAAATATATAAATCACCCTCTTGTAACGTTCTTAGGACATTTAAATCAAGCAGAATTAAACAAAGAGTTACTGGAAAGTGAATGTTGTTTGTTCACCAGTCTTTGGGATGAACCTTATGGTCTTGTTCTAGCAGAAACACTTGCGACGGGAACACCTTTAATCGCTTTTGATACTGGAGCAGTAAACGAAATTTTAAATGATAAAGTAGCTGTAATTGTTGAAAAAGGAAACGTAAATCAGCTTGCAGAAGCACTAGATAAAGTAAAGGATATAAATCCAAATGTTTGTAGAACTTATGCAGAAGAGCATATGTCTTATGAGCGTATGGTAGATGATTATATAGAGTTGTATGACCATATATTAGAAATTAGCCAATTTTTATATGATACACAAAATAGCGTATTACGCACATAGTCACGGAAGTGGGCATTCTCGCTATGCAAGCAGGTTTGCAGAAGGTTATGGTTCTAATTGTGTAATACTTACAGATTCGCTCCATAACTTTCCGGATTATGCTGAGGTGCAGCATTTACCCAATGAGGATCTTGACGGAACCCAATTATTGCCAGACTCTTACAATAAACCTAAATATTTACATTATTCACCAGTAGGTTTGTCTAAGATTTTAAAACGCAACACGTATATTTTAGAGGCATTACAAAAATTCTCAATAGATTTCTTAATTGTTGATGTAAGTGTAGAGATTGCAGCATTAGCCCGAGTATCTTCTGTTCCTTATGTGTACCGAAGAATGCCCGGAAATCGCTCAGACCTTGCGCATACTGAGGCATACCGAGGAGCCCTCTTTCTATTAGCGTACTACCCTAAAGATTTTGAAAGTATTGATACACCTGCATGGATAATAGCTAAAACGTGTTATTTAGGTTTTATAGATAAACCAGAAAAACAATCTATCCAACACGAAAAACCTTTTTATGATATAACAATCGTTACCGGTTTTGGCGGTACAGCTATAACAAATCTATTACCTGTACTCTTAGCGCAGTTTCCAGATTACAGCATTCAAATAATAGGACCTGTAGACCCTACTATTAAAAACGAAAATATAACCTATCAAGGTGTTGTAGAACGAATAGAAGATTTTATCCATAAGGATACGATTGTTATCGCAAGTTGCGGAACTAATATGGTTTTAAAAATGATTAGTCTTGGTAAAAGATTTTTAGCATTTCCCGAAGAGCGTCCTTATTTAGAACAAGAAACTACAGCTGCAATACTTGAAAACCTGAATATAGCTCACAAAGTAGATGTTCATAATTTAAAACCCCTTATCAAGAAAGCCAAAACTTTTCAACCTTATAAAGCACCAGAGCATTATTTTACTACAGTTGACAAACTGGCTGCCCAAATTCAGGAATTTTTCAAAACCGTAATTAATGCTTCAAAAGAACAAGAATATGATACCAATAGCAGCGTGTAGTGTAATAACAATTCATTATGGCCGACAAGAGCATCTTAATAATTTAATTCGTGGTGTTGAACGCAATTCAATACATCCTAAAGAGCTTATAATTATTAATATGGACGCCAAACTAAATCTTGATTATAATGGGCCGTTAACTATTAATTTAAATAATATAATAAGCGATAAAGCTAATTTATTGCCCATTGCAAACGCGCGTAACCTGGGAGCAGAATTAGCAGAAACTAATCATTTGTTATTTCTAGATGTAGATTGTATACCAGAGCATAATTATATAAAAAATTTAAATAATCAACTGGATACTTATAAAGGTTTAATAATGGCTACCCCGAGATATCTAAACGAGCAGGTAACTCAAGTAGAAACTATAAATTTAATAGATAAAAGTATATTGCATCCACGACGTCCGTTCTATCCTAAGGTTACTCAAACAGATCATTACGAACTATTCTGGAGTTTATGTTTTGCGATGACTAAACAAGACTTTAAAGCACTTCAAGGTTTTGACGAAGAATATAAAGGTTATGGAGCAGAGGATACAGACTTTGCTTTTAAAGCAAAAGCTGCAGGGATGAAATTTTTCTTATCACCAGCTATTGCATTTCATCAGCAGCATAGTTTTGTGCGTCCGCCCTTAGACAAAATCGAAGGTATAGTTAATAACGCAAATTACTTTTATAAGAAATGGAATATCTGGCCTATGGAAAAAGCCTTAAAAGCCTTTGAAGAAGCAGGGTTTGTAGCGTTTGACACCAGTACAAATACCTATTCTATAGCACAGTTACCAGATAAACATACACTAGAAAAATATAGAGTATCAAATGAACCTTTTGCGTAGATTGTAAGATATACAAATGCCTAAGTCTTAAAACAAAAAAACCGCTAGCATTACTGCTGCGGTTTTAATTTTTCAGATTTTATAAATGATTGTAGTGAAAAGTGTTATTGGTTTAAAAATTAATTACAGAACGTCTTATGATTTGAGCTTAATATAATATTACCTTTTTTTGGATAAGTGTTCTATTTAGATTATTGCATCTGTACTTTTATAAGCTTATAGGATAAATTTTGGTTTTAGCTAGTTCGGTGTCTATGATTAATATTTCAAACCCCAGATTTTTAATAAGTTTTTGACAGATATGATTTTCTTCGACCGTTACGTAAAATACTATTTCTTAGTAAAACCAAAATTATAGTCACAATCCAAAATCATTTTTTAAAAATGCCTCAAAAATATAGCATTATCTTTTTTAAAAAGGCCCTTTCTCCCCAGGCCTTCTAGCTGTAACTTTCCAAACTCCATTTTCATTTAACAGTTTAAAAATACCAGGTGTTTTATCGTAGGAAGTGGAGTACTTTACCCAGGCTACTTGGCCTTCTACAGTTTCTTCAAGTACTTTAAAATCAGAGTCGGTATTCTTGCTTTTGGCGAACATAGCTATTAGGATTTTAAAGTTAGCATAGCCTTCTTCAGTAGTATATTCTTTAAGCGTAGTTTCATCACCTTGATAAAAGCTTTCGGCAACAATTTGAGCAGTTTTTGAAGGTTTAGATTCCTCGTTGATCCCACAACTAAAAAACAGCAGGAGGGATGTATAAATTATGAGATCTTTCATAATGGTTTTAATTTGGATTATTAATGTATTTGTGAGAAACAACAAGTTCTAAATTGCGCTCCCCATTTTGCTCGTTGAGCTCCAATAGTACTTTCTGGTCGTCGCTTAAGGAAAGTTTAGGCATCACATAAACCAGTTTTACCGTTTTATTTTCTCCTATTCTTTCCGGTAGCTTACAGATAAATAGCGGCTCCTTATACAAGCGTTGTACCGATTTCTTCTTTCCTTTTTGTCGTGTTTGAATTGAGAATTTTAAAAAATTCAAATCATAATCTAATGAAGATTTATTCTCAATCTGGATCACGAAATAGAGTTCTTCTTTATCAAATACTATATTTTCTACACTAAGAATAACACCTGCATTGCGATTTTTAATGCTTCCAATTTTGACATCTTGATCTAACAAGTAGAAGCAAGCTCTTTTATAATAAGCATCTTTGCCTGCTACAGGATTTTCGGGCTTCATTAAATCAACCGAATCTAAAAATTTAGGGCTTTCATTTCCAATACTGCTGGATTCAGTAATAAAATAGGTAAGCTTAGACAATTCCTTTTTATAGCAAACAATATACGAAAAAACAGAACCTTTACTATTGATTACCAGTAGATTGCTTTCTTTTCCTGGCTTAGCTTGCAGTAAGCCAAAATACTGTTGTTTTTCCCGATTGTAGGTAAATACAAAATTCTCTGAACCCGTAATCCCTTGACGTATGGGTGACGGGAAAAATAAGGCTACATTTTTTTGATCGTTCGCATAAATGGTATCCAGCGTTAAAGGCTGTTGTTGAGCACTGCAGAAGATTGAAATTAATAAGGCAACTAGTACAGGTAGTGTTTTCATTGTTTTGGCTTTAGAATTAGTTTGTAATTATTTAAAATAGTGACCTTGACGTTTTTATTATTTCGTCGTAGGATCTGGCTAATACCACCTACCTGAGGAACACTGGGGATATTAATGTCCTGTAGGATATCATCTAAAACTTCGTTTGTGGCCTCTGCTCTAAAATTATTTTCAACATAGATTCCTGCGCTGCCATCTTGAAAATCGAAGGCTTGTAACTTTGTTGATTGATGATCAATGTTTTCAATAGCAATAAGAGCCCGGTTGGGTTGAAAACTGATAAAGCCAAAAATGGGGGTGTTTTTAGGAATTACCGTTCCGTTGATGGTTGCATCTTGAGTAAGTCGCATACGCAATCGGGAATTGGCCTTAACAACTTGATCTCCGTTAACTACAGCGTAGATCGTTGCATCGGTAGTGCCTAAAGTTGTAGCTTGACTTTGTCGTGGAGCAGATGCGAAGAACAGCTGGTGTTCTAATCCCATCTCTTTGGTTTCTATTTTACGTTCAGCATTAAATTCTATAGAATCCAGTTCTAAAACTTTCGGACTTTCTTTTTTTCGGGTTCCCAGATTTTCAAAAGTGTTTTCTGAATAGTTGATACGCCCGGCGGTGTAGATACTATCGATGATTCGTTCCTTTTCTTTTTCAGGAAGATCGGCATCATAAAAGCCTAAAGAGTCAATATTTTTTTCATCATAAATACTGGGAGCATTGGTCTCTCGTACTTCTTTTAGATCATTAATGGCATCGAGCTTAGAGTGATATTCTTTCTGTTGCTCATCTAGCTTGGGTATCAATGTTTGTTTGAGATTTTCGGTCTCCTTATCATCAGCGCCCAGTATCATAACAGAATAGGATATCAGGAATAGAATTACCGTGGCGAGTACCGCGGCAACTACAATTTTGTTTTTTTCTACTTTCATAATTGTGATTTTTAGTAATGCCGGTCATTAATTTTTATCAGTTAGTTTTTTAAGCGAGTTTTCAAAATAATTGGTAATTAAAAGTCCGTGTGGATTTTTGGGAAAGTTGCGGTCTACAAGAATTAAATTACCGGTTGAAACCAGTTCATAGGTGTCTATAGTTGATCCTCGATTGATTTCAAAAACCGTTACCGTTCTAAATGTTTGTTCTCCCTGTTGCTCGTCTATTTGAGAATCTATACTTAAAACTTGTTGTACAAGAGAATACTGAATTAGGCGATTATAAACGCCGTCCGTTTTTTTCTGACGGTACAGATTATCAATTGAATTGTTACCCAGCCACAATGCCTTTTCTAAATTCTTTTCATAATTACTGGCATCTATGTTATAGAAATAGGAATGAAACAATTCTAAATGTGCCAGGGCTTCAACTTTAAAATTCTCTTTTTGATTGACAAGTTTCAGTGGGATTATAGTGCCGTCTGTGTTAATTGCAAAAGCACTGTTCAATGCTTTGTTATTAATGTTGTGAGCCATCCAAACCGAAAAGCAACTGGAGAGTGTCGCAAATACAATTAATGATATAACAACGAGCCGGTTTAAATGGAGGACTTTATAAATACTGGAGTATGGTGTTTTCATTTTATCTTTTTAATTGGTGAATAATCGAAGCGTGAAAGAGATCGCTTTTCTATAAAGTTTGAATTTGAGAAAGACAATAAAGCCAACAGAGCCGAGCTGAACAACGGGAGCAAAAAATCCCTGACCGACGTCAGTACCGAAAAGGTTTGTCCAAAAATTGGTATTGATCTCGGTGTAAATTGTATTTACAAAGACATTAACTAAAAAGAAAGCAGGTACAAGCATATACACGGCAGCGTACAACTTGAAAAAATTATAGGCCAGAGAACGAAACTTTTCAAACACTGCCAGGCTGATCACCAGTGGAAAAAAGGCCTGCAAGATTCCTAAAAGGAAAAAGCGTTCTGCAAGGAATAGCGGATAGATGAACAGATCAAGAATCCACAGAAATATGCTTATTACAAAGGCAATGATCTTGAAGCCGTAAAGCGGGGTGATCAGTGCCTCGTAAAGCAAGGTCATAGCCCTACTGGCGGCATCTAATAGGCTTACGTCTTCTTCAAGTGGTATTTCCTGCATTTGCAATGGAAGCAGGGCAGGAGCCGTATCCCGATACTGACTTTCTACAGCAACAAGTATGGCATCAAAGAAGCCTAAGATTTGAGTTGAGAAAATAACGATAAGTATGACCGCGAAGTTTTTAGCCAGTTCACCCGGGCTCAATCCCCACGAATAGCCGTCCTTATCTGCAATACCCTCATTGTACTTTTTAAGTATGTTTACCAGAAAAAAAAGAACTGCAAGTGTTTTCATTCCTCCAATAGTATATTGAGAGAACGCGCTGTTTTGGATCGTTTGAAAAAGTGTGTCGATATATTCTAATCCTATACCCATTGCAATGATGGCGCTATCGTTTAATAATTAGTTTCTCGGTTATTGACTTTGTCCTGCATTTTTCTGAAGGAAATAATGTCTTTATACCTTTTGGTTCTGATGGTGATGTTTGAAACCATTTCCTGAGATTGCTGCTCTCTTTCTTGAAGCACTTGTGCCCGGTCTGCATCAGACATTTTCAAATAATCACTGGATAAGATCTCATCTATGTAATTCATAGTTTCCAGGGATTGCTCCACAATTACATTAAATGACTGGGATACTTTAGTAACCTCTTGAGGTTTTATGTATGGCGAGTCCAGAATAGCTCTCAAATCAGTTTCCATAACCCGGATGAGGCGGTTGTAATTTCTACCGATTTCGCGTACTGCCTTTAATTGCTTAACCACTTGATTTACCTTTTCGAGATTCTCTTTTTGCTTTTTGAGAAATTCGACAGTTTTTAGAAGCTGACTGGTTTGCTTGGCAGATTCTAGTAACGATTTTACCAGGCTCACAAAATTGGTGTTATCATAAACTGGCATCCCTTGGCAAATACCATGTGCAGGTATTAAAAAGGTCAATACCACAGCAATTACTAAAATGTTTGTTTTACTTCTTGCGGTATACTTTTTTTGGTATTCGTGAATATTCGATTTCATAGTTTTAGGTTTTAGATGTGAATTCCTTAATTGCCAATTCCATATCATTGGTCTTTTCATAAATGGACATTATGGCCTCATTTTCTTTCCCATCAGTTAGATATGCTGCATACACTTCTTTGGGAACTTCGAGACGGAATATGTTGCTTTTTTTACCGATTTTGATAAACATTTCGGTGTACCTGCGTGGACCCGAAAGATTGTTTTTAATAGATTTTAATTGGTTCAGATCGTGGCTCGATAGGTTGAGTCTCTTGACTAATTCTTCATACCCTTTTTCGTTATTCAGACTGTAGATAACTTGCGTATTTTCGAGTATGCTAGCCGATGTAGCATTATGGGGCAGTTGATTGATAGATTGTAAAATAATTCCAATAGCCCCGTTTTGTTTCCGAATAGCTTGATAATAAAACTCTACGCTTTCCAGTACGCTTTTAAACTTTAATTGCTTGGCAAACTCATCAAAGAGAATGATGCCTTTTTCAGCTCTGTTTTTCCAAATGGTTCTTTGAATAGCTGATTTAATCAGCTTCAACATCACGGAAAGTATTTCTTTATTATCCTTGACTTCATCCAGTTCAAAAACAATCAGGCTTTTATCTTCAATTTTATAGGTCTGATCCTCGCTGACCTCAAAAAGAAAACTATATAGACCATCGCCGACATACTCTGACATCACATGCAAAAAGCGCGTCACATTAAAGTAATCGGGATGGATTTTAAGCAAGCTCAAAAGGTTTTTTTGGTGCGCTTCTATATAGGCGTAAAATCCGTTTAGGGAATGATTTTCCGGAGTGCTTTCGTAATACTGGCGCAATATCTTTTTAACGGAAACCGACTGAGCTTTGGTGACTTTTATATCTGAAGCGAACAGTTCAAACAGGAAGACCGATAAATCTTCCAATCGTTCGGGTGTCAGATCCTTTAGATCGCTGATGTAAAATGGATTGATGCCAAGGTTCTTTCCGCTCTCGTAGCGCAACACGGTGTATTGTTCGGGATAGAGTTTGGCAAATTTGGTATACGAACCGCCCAAGTCTATGATGACCAGGCGTACCCCACTTTCAAAATATTGACGCAGAATATTATTGGCCAAAAAGGATTTTCCCTCACCTGTGGGTGCAAAAATGGCAAAGTTGCGTGCCTTGATGCGTTTTTTACGTTCGTCCCATACATCCTTTAAAACGGGAATGTTATGTTCCCGATCGTTGAAGATGATGCCGGTAGCATCTGATTTATAATTGGTGTTGTTGATGAACAGGCAGAGGGCGTGTTTTAAATCGGTTACATATAAATCCTGATTGGAAAAGTTTGATGAAAAACAACAGAAGCTGTTTAGGATGTAATTTTTTCGTTCTTCGCCACGCGGGTAATAGGGAACAATATCGAGTTCCTTAAACTCGGTCTTGATCTTTGAGGTAATTTTATCCAGTTCTTTAGCATCTTTCGACCAATAGACTATGTTGAGATGGCCCCGGATGATCCGAGCATTTTCATCGGCATTGATCTGATCCAGGATGTGCTGAATTTTTCCGAGTACCACTTTATTTTGAGAGCCGAAATTGGAACTTTTATTGAGCTCTTCAACCTTTTTGTCAAGCAGCTTGCGCCATTTTTGTTTGTCATCGAGATATATAATTTGATTGATGATGTGGTTCTCGTTCAGATTTAGCCCCAGGCCATCAATAAAGCCCTGGTGGAAAACAAAATCATCTGAAGTAAAGCGCTCATTGGTTTTACTGCTTTGAACAGTGTCACCAAAGCATAATTCACTATTTATAGCAAGTGTATCAAAGTAATTTTCGCCAATAGTTATAGCTGATTTTTCTAAAAGAATGTCAGTATCAACACCTTCATTAAACCCGTTGAAATACTGCGTTGTTAATTCCTGAATTTCTGGTGCCTGAAGTGGAATAAATTCCATTTTTCTACTGTTATTGATAAAGGAAACCGAATCGCTTACGGCACTGATGAAATGTTGAAGATCATCATCTAATTTCCGGACCCTGTTTTTAGAAACATCCCGAAATGGATTGACGTACTTAGGATTGTTGAAAGCTTTGTTTTTAGTCAATGTGAAGAATAAAAAACAGCGGTGTTCAATAAACTCCCGACCTTTAAAATGATCGTGAGTAGCCTTTGCCAGGAATGTATTATTGGGTAATTCTTTTGAAGAAAAGGATTTTTTAAGATAGATATCTTGTTTATGAACGACAGTACCTACAGGAAGTGATTTCAAGGCCTGAAACCAGGCACTATGCAGATCTTCAAAGTCTTTTTCTGAAAGCGAATAGATTTCAGGGAGTGTCCCTTTATAACAAAGCACTACGTTACCAGTATTGGCAAAAAGAACATGGTCCTGAATATCTGCAATAGGTTGCGGGTTAGAAATAGTAATCTTCTTCATAATCAAAGTCGGTATTTCTTTTGTTACTAATGATTTTTGGAAACGTGTTTTGCTTTTGAAACAGCTGTGGATTTCGAAGGATTTGAGTCAGTGCGGCATATAAGACAACATTGAATATCATGATGCCGATGATCATTACAAAGCTGAAGGAAAAGATGATGACCAGAAGTGACATCACTATTGAAGCCATCATTAAGGCATATAAGGAAACAGGCAGACCGAAAATGACTGCCTGTTTCCTGATGTTTTTATAAACTTCATACTTTTTCATAAATCCAAGTATTAATTGCCAAGCGTCGCTTAGCGACTTAGACTACAATACCAATGAGGTAGGTGAAGATTCCCACAACCGCGCCTGCAATCAAAACAAAAACGAGTACGCGGGTGATACCCTTTTTGAGATCTGCATTTTCTCCAAAAAAATGCCCGGCATTGAACAGGAAACCGACTAAAAAAATAACCCCCAGTATGATAGGGAATACGGTGCGGATGGTACTGGATACATCATCAACAGAATCTTCGATTCCTCCGATTTGCGCAAAGCCTGGTACGGTGATCAGGAGCATTGCGAGTGCTAGTAGAATAAATTTTTTCATAAGAATAGATTTTGCGTTTACTACGGTTAGTAAAAATGTTTTGCGAAATCTATTGGGAAAACAAGCAGCAGGCAGAAAATCCCTAAACTTTAACGAGAAGTCCTGTTAAACCTTAGACTATTCGTATTTAATGTCTGGTTTCTTTGAAAAATTTGTATTCAAATAGAAGAATATGAAACGATTAAAAGAGGTGATGTTCTTTCTGCTTTTAGTAGTTCCAGTATTTAGTTATGGTCAGTTGAGCAGTTCTAATAAGACCATAATTGTTATTGACCCCGGCCACGGAGGGAGTGACTCTGGAGCATTAGGAGTTAACGGAATTCAAGAGAAGGATGTAGTGCTCAATATCGCGAAGGAACTGGTAAAGCTCAATAAAAAACTATTCAGCGATACCTATGAGATCTACTTAACTCGCTATACGGATACACTGATTTCATTAAAGGATAGGGGAGCACTGGCAAAGAAGCTTCGGGCTAATATTTTTATTTCGTTGCACTGCAATCACTCCAGTAACCCCAATGCCCGGGGTATAGAAGTATATGTGGCAAATAATGGTAAGCATATTAGGCAATCTATTTTTCTGGGGTATCAACTTCAGAAAGGGCTCAGGGAGCAAATTGGTTATAAGAGTAGAGGAGTGAAATTTGCGAATTTTCAGGTACTTCGCGAGACGGTAGATTATTGCACGACGGTATTGTTGGAGTTGGGGTTTTTGAGTAATTGGGATGAAACGAATTACTTAAAAACATTAGAAAACGTGAGTTTTGTTGCACGGTCAATTTTTAATAGTTTATGAATTATTAGGTAAAATAATCAGAGCTTTTTTCTTAAGTTTTTAGAGCGTATTATTTATCCGAGCCCACACGACCGGATGCTCACTAGCAGCCTCATTAGCATTTTGCATTGTTGAATAGGTTGACCACATCGGTTTTTTCTCAGGCCAAATAGCCTTGCGGTTAAGCCCTCCTTGGGTAGCTTTAGAGAATAAATTAGGAGAGAGCAGGAGATAGTCTTTTTGTCTTATATTAACGCCCAAGCGATAAGCTCCTAAACTAAAATAGGCGGCATCTGTTCCTTTGTCTACATCCACATTAAAGCGACTGTGTTTGGTGATGTCTTTTAAGTCGGTATCTACCAAAAGGGGAGCCAGGGAGTGACAATAGGAAGGTGCGTTGAGCGTTCCTAGAATAGCAACATCTTTTTTTCCTTCTGAACGGAGCACGTTATAGACTTCAGCTACGAGTTGCGCTTGCTTTTTACGTTTTAGGTCTGCAAACTCTTTGTCTTTAGCGTCGCCTTGCAAATGCACCACTAATAGATAGATTTTATTTTTTGCAGGGGTTTGAATTTCATATTCTAAGAAGTCATTTTGAAAAAGCAATTCCCCGTTAGAATCTCTGTCATATTGATGGCTTTTTACACACAGGATTTTATAGCCATTTTTAGTCAGTATTCCCGTCTCCTTTCCGGTCTTATCATTCCCCTGAATAACAAACAATTCATCAAAGGGTTTACAATTGAATTCGGGCAGTACTTGGGTATTAAATTCGGACAAAGAAGCTTTGTCTTCAATTTCCTGGAGCAAAAGAATGTCAGGATTAACTTCTGCGATAACTCGAGCCTTATTCTTGATCGCTACTGAACCAATGGGAATGGTTTGTAGGGCAACCCACCCGTTCCAGTCTGTTAATTCGCAGGATTGTAATTCTTTAGAATAATCCATTCCTTTTAAAAATAAAAAGCCTGCTCTTTTGCGCATCACAGCATAAGGGGTTTGGTACGATTTATCAAAACCGAGTAAGAAGGAGAGTTCGCGCATACGGTTGGTATCACTATGGCTATAATCTTTTTTTCTGATTAACGAATCCAGTTCGGCAACCCAATCTGAAACGCATTTACTGTACGATTTTTGGATCGCGCTTCGATCTCTGTGAAATAGGTTTTGAATATTAAAGGTGGCTAGTTTCATGTTATTTGCGTTTATCGTTTGTGTTTTTATCAAAAGGGATTAGGTTAAAGAGTTCCCGCATTCTGCTGCGCACCCTGCTTCCGTAACGTTCTTCAAGCTCCTCGGCATTTAGATTTGTTGTGGCGTGGGTTTTTATCTTTGATTTTGTTTTTAAGTAAAGCTCATAACGAGACAGTAACACTTCGCCCATCACGTTACAATCCCTACCGTAGTGACTACCTAAAGGTTCAACACCCAGATCGTCAAAGCACACAGCGCCATTATCACCAAAATCCTCGATGGTTTTATAACCCAAATGGTTAAAACCAAATACAACGTTGCGACAAGGGGCGATTAAATAGGGCGGCTGCAAGGGAACCAGGTATTTTAATAGCTTCATTAGGCTGGTTTTACCACAACCTATGGGACCCGAAAGCAAGACTCCTTTATCCGGATCAATTCCGTTTTTCCTGCAGTTTTCTTTGTCTTTGATGAAGTAATGGCAAAGGCTCAGAATGGTTTGGGTGTCTTCTTCATAAATCTTGAATTTATTACCAAAAAGCAGTTTGCCTTTTGCACTTAGATAGATCAAAACTTTTTCAAAATCGTAGTACACTTTGTGCCCATCAAACGTCCCAAGCGAGTATTCCACGCCATCTTCAATAATTTTAGAGGGGTTGTCCATAATTTTTAGTGTTAATGGTTTTGAGGTTGTCCCGGTTTTGAGACACTTCAGTCACTTTTTGTTCTTTTTTTATTTCATCGGCTTTAAGCATCCACTTTTCGGCTGATGCCTTCCAATCCACAATATTTATTTTGCCTCCTATCTTCCATCCAATCGAGGTATAATGATTAAAAAATTTACTTCCCTCAAGCAGTGACCAATGTTTGTTTTTAAAAAAATCTAAAACCTCATTTTCATTTTTGGGTAGCTTAGGTTTACTATAGTTTTCTCTTTGTTTTTTACTGTTTGTATTAGGTACTAATGCTTGTCCCAAAACTTGTTCATCACTTGTGCCAGTACTTGGCTCAGAAGTCATATCAGTACTTGTACTGAATTTGAGCATCTTTATCTGGCTGCCCTTATAAGGATTATGGGAAGGCAAATAGAAAATGTATTTCCAATGATGCAATTGTTTTAGGCAACGGTGATAGGTTGCTTTTGATCCTATTTTAGCCATAGACATGACGTCTTCACGATTGATAAAAAACACTTCACGAAAGCGGTTGATGTTCCAATACTGAAATAAGGCTACGTAAAGGCTTATATGAGTGGGGTTCAATCTGGAATCCATCGAAAATTGCTGGAAGACCGCATTGAGGTGTCTTATGTAATTCATATGTTTTAATCAGTATGGTGCTCAACACGATTGGCTGTTAGTACAGCTTGAATTTCCTCAGCATCGTAGTAAATGATTCCTCCAACTTTGGTATAGGGTAGGGTTCCATTAACTCTTAGGTTTTGTAAGGTACCCGGACTTACTTGAAGTAAATTCATCACCTCTGAAGATTTGAGGTATTTTTTAAGTGTTCCTTTCGACTGTTCGGATAGTAAGTTTTTAATAGCATCGAGTAATTCGAGTTTGAATTCCCTAAGATCATCTGAGGTTACAATAGTAGCTGGCATAGTAGAACGTTTTTAAAAAAAGGGACTACCAGGATTAATTCATTTTGATTGATAGTCCCAATCAAGGTTTGACTTTCGTTCTACGAATTTGGGGGGATTTGTGCAGGATTGTTCCCTAGGAAACCGGAGCCCCGGTCAAAATTTAACAATTACCAAAATCAACCAATTAAAGATTGATTTGAGGATAATTCTATAAATAGAGGGTACTTTGAAGGACCTAATTTATTTTTCCGGGGGTAAACCGGAGCGGGGTATTTAGAAGTCTTCGCGATCCATAGCCAACTGTAGATTCGTGGCCAATTCGTCCAGAAATTTGGTTCGGCTTTTCTTGCGGGATTTAATTTCAGCAAAGGTCTTATACACATCACCGGGATCTATCTTAAAAAAACTTCCCAGTGCCCGGGCTATTTCGATGATATCAGCTTTGCCCTTGTGAATGACCTTACTGTGGTACAGGGCATAAATAAGTTCTATAAGATCGGTTCTTGAACCGCTCCAGTCTAGATGTGGGGAGTCAGAATAAGAAGTAGAGGTATGGGTTACTTTATCAAGCCTGGCGCTGAGGTAATCAGAAATTAAATCATTGCTGCGTAATTTTGCAGTTAAATAATCGCGGGATGTGTTGTAATATCTATTGAGATGCGTACTCAGATCATCTGGATCAAAGGGGAGGGGTTGCTGACGCAAAAAGTAGATGTGGTCCAAGTGGGTCTGTTTTGATTTTAAATAATAAGCAAATCCTATATGACGCAGTTTAAACTGATGCTGTGTATCCAAAAGCTCTTTGTAATATCGTTTTTGAGTTTTAAGGGTATTTACCGGCTTTTCGTGTTCCAATTGAATAAGGTATCGATAATACAGATGATAACCCAAAGCAACGGGCTTTATATGTTTAAAAAAGCAGATCTCTTCTGCTTCCTCCAGATCAGGTCTACTTTTAAAGTCCTGCTCTAATTGATTGAAAAATTCGGAAACATAGGATAAACAGATTTGGTTAAGTTCCTTCTGATAGGCGTATTGCTTTTGAAGCTTTTTTAATTTTTTCTTAAATTCTTCTAGATGTTTGTCCCATTCCATAACTAGCCCTTTTAAAACTAGAAATTAATAGGATTTGATGGAATTTAATAGGTTTTAAGAATCAAGGATGTGGCGATTTATAAAAATGAAGATTTAAGGAGTCGATATTTATAAAATTGAATCGCCAAAAGGGGTAAATAAAAAAAAAACAGGCCAACCCCCTACAGTCAGCCTGCTTGCTAACTAAATATAAAATTTAGTTAAGAGTTTATATTTGCTTATGGAAATATAAGATTTTAATTTTATTCAATTTTTTCTAATAAGTTTACATACGTGATAGCTGTCAAAGTTTATAAATTTTAACTGTTCATTCTTTTACAAAGACCCTTAGCTCATTCAGTCTGATTTGAAAACTTATAATCTACATATCTGGGAGCATCATCGTCCATTGCTACGTTTACAGTAAATGCCGCTGTATTATCCGCGGTGGTGAAGTCCAATTTCCAGTCGGCTTTCTCCCCCTAATCTCCAATGCTACGTTCCGCTAAGTTTAACACCGGAGTATTGAATTGTAGTATATCTGCGAAAGCACCGTTAAACACAGAAGATGCCTGTATGGAAGTGCTATCTAAATAAGATCTGAATACGCTTACTAGATCAAAGTTCCGGTTTTCGCCCGGTAATAAATCCGTGTAATCGGTACAAAAATCGGAAGGAATGAATCGCTTCACTTTTGCTTTTAGGGCAGCCTCTAAAATTCTTTTTTGTAAATCAACAATCACATCTCCAGGCCTGCCAAAGCGGAAACAACCAGATCGTTCCCTTCGCACGCATCGGCTATTTCTTCGGTATTATTGAGGTCTACCTTTTAAATAAGTACACCCATTTTAGAAAGTACTTCTATTTTTTGAGGGTTGGACGTGGGACGTACTATAGCAGTCATGATGGCCTCTTTGTTTAACAATTTTCGGCATATTCTCATTCCTAAATTACCGGTAGGACCTGCTACTAAAATTGATTTTTTCATAATATATCTCCTTATTTTTTATGTTCAGTTAAGAAGTTTACCACCGCTTGAATAACCTGCTCCGGCTGTTCCTCGTACATATAATGGCCGCTATCCAGAATTCCTATAACTTTTAAATCGTTTGCTACGTAAGGTAAAGCCATCTTCATATAAGTATAGCTTACATAACTGCCAATGCCTAATACGGGCATTTCCAGTTGCTGATAGGATTTGGAATCGTCTATATCTTTTGCAAAAGTCTGATACCAGGCATTAGATGCTCTAATGCTCTCGGGATCGTTATAAACGGCAGCATAAATTTCACGCTCAAATGAACTCATTTTCGTTTCATCGATCATCACGTATTCAAAAAGGTAATCAAGCAGGATTTGAAAACGTCCTTTCAATAATTTTTCGGGTAAGGCCTTAACCTGATTAAACGCCATCCACCAGGGGTAAGGCATGTTTGCATCCATCTTACCCGCAAAAGTACCTTCGGCCGGGATGAGTGGCATGTGCAGCATTCCCTCGCCTGGATGTGCACCATCTAATACGATAAGTTTATCACAAAATTCAGGATAGTTAAAAGCATAACTCATGGCTACCATTCCGCCTATGTCATGCCCCATTAGATTTACTTTACCTAAACCTAGATGCTTAACCAATGCAAAAATATCGGCTGCCATTGATTTTTTATCATAACCCAATTCAGGCTTCTCAGAGCTGCCCATTCCTCTAATGTCTACGACAAACACCTGAAATGATTGTGAGAGTTTCTGAGCAATAGGGTGGTAAGAATACCAGGTTTGGGGCCATCCGGGTAGGCAAATTAGCGGTTCTCCCTCACCACCCACGACATAGTGGAGTTTAATCCCGTTTACGGTAGCATAGTTGTTGACAAAGCCCATCCAATTTTTTATAAGCTCAGTATCCGCATATTGATTTTGAATATTCATCATTTGTAATTTTAAATTTTTACAAATGTATAGCGGTAAAATCCTGTAAAAACTACCAAATGGTAGGTAATGAACTACTTGATTTCTTTGCGGATTCTGCTCAGTGCATTAGGGGTTATACCCAGGATAGAGGCTAACTGTTTGACAGGTATTTTTTTTACAAAATCAGAATTTTTGAGTAGTTCGAGGTAGATCTGTTTGGCTGATAAGGTTTGGTAATTCAGGTTTTGATCTACTTGTCTGATACAAATTTCTTCCCAAATTTTTCTTCCGAACTCCTGCCATACCGAAAGCATCTTGTAGAGTTGATCCATTTCAACTTTACCGATTACCAAAAGTTCTGTATGTTCTATCGCTTCAATATTGAAACGGGAAGGGACCTGAGCGTGTAAACTCGATATCTCGGTAAAAAAGTCATTTTCAAAAAATACCCATGACGTATGTTGTTCCTCAAATGAACCGTAATGAAGTCGTAAGCCACCCGATTTTATAAAAAAGTATTGATTGGCAATTTGTCCTTCTCTCAATACAAGCGCCCCTTTTTTAACGGTTGTGTTTTTAAACTTTGAGAGCACTAAATTAAGTTCGGCTTCGCTAATATGAACTCGGGATTTTATAAAATGTGAAAACACCTCCATTAGTATTTCTTATATCTAAACTTAATAATTTGAAATGGGATTTTTATCCCTAAAGAACATTGATTAAACTATCCGATAATTCTTATAATTATTTTAGTTGCGAAGCTATCTCATTATATTTAATTACTGAAAGCATTGGTAACAAGTACTCAGAAATCTTTTATTTTTATCTGCATTTAATTCTTGTAAAAACAACTAGGGCTGTAGGGTAATATATGAATGGATTTTAGCCAATTGACTCCGACGATTGTGGTATGAAAGAGAGAAAGACACGAGTAAATAATGATTATTGAATGCAGTATTCAATAAGCTTGTAAAACAGACCTATGCCATTGCTAAATCAGGATTACCCAACGATGAAAATTATGTGTCTGTTCTACATAAAGGATAGCTCCAAGATGAAATAAGTGAAACAGTTAAGATCTGTAGTTACAGATTTTAGCAAAGGATACTTATGTCTCAAATTTAATATAGAAAAGAGTTGTTTTTTACCTCAGTTCTTTGTTGTAAAACGTATTCGTATTTTCCGTGTATTGGAATTTACCATTCTGGGATAGTTTTATTGATAATTACTATCCCAGCTTAACTTATATAACGGTGTTTTTTTGGAAGATATTAATACGATTATCGTCAATATCTAAGATCATAGTACAATAAAGACTGTCCTCAGCTAAATATCGTTCTTTCCATAGAAACTTGACTCCTTTTTGTTCAAGTTCGTTCGTTGTCACCCCTAAATCCTCAACATAAAATACTAATGCCTTTGAACCAATTACCGTAGGCGCTGCATCAGTTGTTGCATCTTTTCTAATTAACTCAATTGATTGATTATTTGAGTTTTCAATCATTTCAATTTTCATACCTGCTCCTTCCATAAAAGCCATTTCAATTTTTCCTTCCGGAGCCGGAATGGATTGTTTTGTTAATAATTTGAACCCTAAAATATTGCTATACCATTTCATTGATTCTTCAATGTTAGAGACTACAAACGCAATATTATAAAATGCTAGTGTATCTAATCCTTCTTTTGATTTTGTGCTATTCTCCATCTTTAATTTTTATATTTTGTTTTCGTCACAAAATTAGACTTTAACTTTGAAAAAGCAAGTTAAAACACTATTAACTTTTAATTTCGAAGTTAAAATGAGTTTATTATATTTGAAGAATGAAAATGAAATCACACTGTCCAATAAACTACTCTTTGGAACACTTTGGAGATAGGTGGTCTTTATTAATTATCAGAGATTTAATGTTTAATGGGAAAAGACACTATAATGAATTTTTAGAATCTGGAGAAAAGATTTCTACGAGTGTTTTAGGAGACCGATTGAAACACTTGGAGGAAGTAGGTATTATAAGTAAAGGAAAAGATAAAATTAAAAAGTCAAGAATTAAATACAGCCTCACAAAAAAAGGAATTAATATGCTCCCAATTATGCTAGATATGGTTTGTTGGAGTGGGCAATACGATAATAAAAGCGACGTTAATAATGTTTTTTTAGCTAAAATTAATACTGAAAGAGAGATGTTAATTCAATCGACCAGAGAGAAATTAGAGGGTGAACATTTGATGGATTAATAGTTCTCTATTGTTTGGAATAAAAAGCTTTATTATAAAATGATGATTTTATCCAAACTCTGACTAACTTTAAAAGAAGTTATTGATTATTTTTTAGTTAAATTTATCAATGGTCATCCACTTCTTAAAGCTTTTTCTTTTTTAAACTAGCTCAGGAAATTAACAGTTTTTTTCTTGTTTGCATAATGTTTTACAACGTTGATGTATAAGATTAGTGGCGTGTTTAGTCAACTAATTTAGTAAATAGATACTTGCCAGAGAAAATTCCGCAGGAATTTTCCAAGTAGGCTAAAACTAGCCATTAATTTTATACGGTGTGCCTGTTGCACAAGTTAGCAAAAAGCTAACATAGGGTTTATAATTAATTTAGAGAAGTGTTGTAATTTCATGGTATGCATGGAAAAAAAGTATATTAGGAGCAGTTGTTCAATAGTTTTCGGTTGAGTGAGCGCGTACCCTCCACAAATTTCTACCGGCGTTTAAAGGATGCGCTGAACCTGGATTTTCTCTATGAACTTACCCGTGACTTTTACGGCAGCAGTGGTTAAAAGAGCATAGATCCTGTTGTGTTTTTTAAACTGTGCTTAGTGGGCTATTTAGAAAACATCATTAGCGACCGGAAGTTAATAGATCATTGCAGTATGCGTCTGGATATCTTGTATTTTATAGGCTATGACATCGATGAAGAATTACCCTGGCATTTTACCATCAGTCGAACGCGACAGTTGTTCCCCGAAGATGTGTTTGAATCGGTTTTTACAAAAGTATTCAGCCTTTGTGTAGAAGCCGGAATGGTGAGTGGGCATACTCAAGCTATCGACAGCGCACCGGTAAAAGCCAATGCTTCGATGGACACTCTAGAACTTAAAGTACCTGAAGAGGAGTTAGAATCTCACCTGCGCAAGGTTCGCCACATCAGCGCGATGGACAAAGAGCAGCCTTTTCGTAAAAGTAAAGGCGATAAATCAGATAAAAACGAGCGCAGTATAACTGCTACTGAAAACGAACTTCAGGCCATTAGCACCCGCAACAAGCGCTGGAGCAAAGATCAGGACCATCGTCCGGGAGCAGGAAATAAGGGAAGTAAATACACCAGCAATAAAACGCACTATAGTCCTACCGATCCTGATGCACGCATCAGTGTCCCTGTCACCGACGAGCAAAAGCGAGAGAATGACATAAGTAAGGCCAGAAAGCTCAATTACCTAAGTCAGCTTAGTGTAGATACGGGTCATCACGTGATTACCGACATCAGAGCGTACCACGCAGATGGAAAAGATAACCAGCAACTGCCTGATATTGTAAAACGGTTAAAGCGTCGCTTGTGGCAGCAGGGTTTGGTGTGGGAGAATTGTGTAGCCGATACGGGTTATAGTAGTGGCGAGAACTATCCCTTTTTAGAAGCACAGGGCTTAAAGAGTTTTATACCTGCTCGCGGAACGTTTAAAGGCGGTCCCGATGGCTTTAAATATGTTGAGAAAGAAGATCATTACCTGTGTCCACAGGACAAGATCATCCCGTTTACCAAGGAGTTCAACGATTATAGAACGGGAACCCGAAAGAAAGAATACCGTGCCCGCAAGCACGTGTGTATTGATTGCCCCATACGTAGCAGCTGTCTGGGCAAAAGTGCACAGGAAAAGAAGTTTAGCGTGACTTATTAGAGAGCAGAATACCAGCGCAACATCGCCCGGGTAGAAAGCACTCAGGGCAGGTATATGAAAGGTAAGCGGCAAAGCACGGTAGAACCTGTCTTTGGAACCTTAACTCAGTATATGGGGCTAAGAAAAGTAAATACTATTGGATTAAAACAGGCTAACAAGTGTATACAGCTCTCCGCCATCGCCTACAACCTCAAAAAATACCTGAAGTTTATTGAAAAACGCACCAAAAGTGGGGCAGGGATGCTCGGCTTGTTTTTAAGGTTCACGATGACGTTAAATCAAGAGTATAAGTCCATTTTAAAGAGACTTCATTCTGCTAATTTACAAACGATATAAAACTAGAAAACCGCTTAAAAGTGGTTTAAATAAGTGATATTTTCTAAAAATTAAAGGCTTGTGCAACGGTTACCATTGTTGTGTGCTGGGTTTTTCTTATTGTCAGTTAAAGGATTGTCTAAATTTCAAAGGTGAAATATCTGTCTTTGTCTTGAAAAATTTGCTAAATGATTGCGAATGCTCAAAACCCAATTCATAAGCTATTTCGCTTACCGACAGATTGGATGTAGATAGTTTTTCTTTTGCTTTTTCTATGATTGTATTCTGAATATATTGTTGTGTGTTTAATCCTTTAAGCGAGCGTAACAAATCACTCAAATAGCGTTGTGATAGACCGAGTTTGTTGCTAATAAAAGTTACTGAAGGTAAACCTTTTTCCAATCCGTTTTTATCCTGAAAATACTCCTCTAAAATTTGATCCAGCGAACTTATAATTTCGTGGTTTACTTCTTTTCGGGTAATAAATTGGCGATTATAAAAACGCTTGCTATAACTTAACAACAAAGCCAATTGTGATACCAAAACCTCCTGACTAAATGGATCAATGTTTTCTCTGGATTCAGCGTTTATGGTTTGGAATAATTGCTCGACAATAACTTTTTCTTTGGACGATAAAAAAAGTGCCTCAGAAACATTATATGAGAAAAAGCCATAAGATTTAATATTACTGCACAACGGAAATTTGCGAATGAAATCAGGATGAAAATATAAAGCGTAGCCTTCATAACTTTCCAAATTTCCATAAGGTTTTACAATTTGACTGGGTTTTAAAAACGCCAGTCCACCTTCGTCAAAATCATAATAGTCCTGACCATATTTTATTTTTCCGCTGAAAGTATTTTTAAAAGAGACTTTATAAAAATCAATACATAATTTTTGTTCGCTGTTTATTTCCAGTTGCGGTGTTTTTTTATAATCTACTAATGTAAACAGTGGATGTTGTGGGGCGGGCAATCCTAAATAGCGCATTAATGCAGATATGCTTTTAAAATGTTTTATTTCTGAATTACTCGCTCCCATAACTTTAAAGGTAACTAATTATTAGTTTTGAACTGCTGGTCTAATCACAATATCCCCAATCTCTACTTCTTTCGGCTGACTAATAGCATAGATTACAGCATCTGCAATCGCATCGGGACTTATGGCAATTTCATCTCGACTTTTTAGAATAGCTGTTCGCATTTGGTCGTTTTTAATATTTTCAGCAAAATCGGTATTCACGAAGCCTGGGGAAATTCCTGTGATTCTTATAGTTCCATCAGACTCTTGCCTAAAAGCCTCAGAAATGGTCCTTACAGCATTTTTGGTTCCGGCATAAACACCCATTGTTGGGATTATTTTAAGCCCTGCCGTAGAAATGATATTTACGATGTGTCCGGATTCTTGTTTTTTAAACACGGGAATTGCGGCGGCCATTCCATATAAAATACCTTTCAGGTTCACATTGATCATTTGCTCCCAGCCTTCCACATCCAGTTCATCAATTTGGCTTAACTGACTAATCCCTGCATTATTAACTATTACATCCAGTCTTCTATATTCAGCTACGGCTTTTTCAACCAATTTATCCAAGTCTGCCTTATTTTTGACATCGGCAATAACATAACTTGCTTCTCCGTCACTTTCAATAATATTTTCTACAACCTCCTTTAATCTTTCTTCACGACGCGCAGCAAGAACTACTTTTGCCCCTTCGGCAGCCAGCTTTGTGGCAATGGATTTTCCAATTCCGCTACTTGCGCCTGTGATAGCAATTACTTTTTCTTTAAGATTCTGCATATTTTTCTTGTTTTAAGTATGTTGCAAAGTTCTTAATTGTCGTTTCGTAAAAAGTAGTCGGATTGGTATTCGTTGTAGTCAAATTGTTCTGGGGCGGCAGGTGAGTTTCTGTCTTATACTGAAATAGGTTGACCAGTTGCCGGTTTACTATTTGTTTTTATTGAATTACTAATATCGGTATTTTTCTGTACTGTCTGTAATTATGATTTTGATTACTGTGAGCAAAGTCTGGAGTTTTAAATTCCAGGCTGTAGTGCATTCGTTTTGAATTGTAGATTTTGACTGCTTTTTTATCCATTTTATGAGCCAGTTTTAGACTCACCATTGTTTTACCCAATCCAAATTCCTGTTTTAATATTCCGTTTATTAGTTCGGCTACGGCATTCTCATAGGGGTTGTATTGCTGAGTCATACTGATGCTGATCCCGCTTCTCTCCGCAAAGATAGTATAGGTAGGGTTGCAGGATGGGCAGTAGCTCAAAGCCCAATACTTAGGACTACGATCACCCAAAAACGTTTAAGAAAACGAGGTTTTGAGAGTATGCAGGAGTATTACCTTAAAGTAAAGTTTTGATTTAACGAACCGCCGTATACGAGACCCGTACGTACGGTGGTGTGAGAGGTGCACCGTGGGCTTACCGCTCACGGCCGCCTACTCGATTGGCAATAGTTATTTTTTTAATGTTATGTAGTATAGTCTTTCAAAATCATTAATGATAATTGTGTCTTTGCTCTTATATAAAATATTTACACCATTTCCATTGTTCGAATTTTTTGCTTTAAACTTTGTTGTTTCGTTATTTAATGAAAGTTCTACGTAATTATAGCCATAAGGAGTATAACCGCCTACATAATGATTTCCAGAGAATGAATTTCCTAAAGTAACTTTTCCAAATGATTTTGGACTTTTTTCTAAATTCCATATAGGTTTTAATTCATTCAGCTGTGTTTTTTCTAATACATCTTTAAATTCATTTGTGTGGTCATATCTTGTATATAAAGCGAATTCTTTGTTTTCATATTTTAAAACACTTACTTCATTCACTAATGGAAAAATCGAAATCAAATTTGAGTTTAATTTTTTAATTTTTTCAGATATTAATTTTTCTTCTTTTTGATAAATATCAGAAGTTAAACTATCTATATATTTATTAGTTTGATTTTTATAAACTAAATTTAACGAATCTCTAATTGAGACGCCTTCTCTAGATTTTAGAATTAAATTTACTATTTTCTCTTTTTTGAAATTGTCTTGAATGGAGAATTTATAAACTTCATTTAATTCAGTTTTTTCTTTTGGTTTTAAAAAGTAAATATTTCCATCTTTACTAATATAACTATGCACATAAGCAGAAGGTTTATTTAACTGTTTAATTTTATTAAATTTTCTATCTAAAATTATCCAATCACCATTTTCATTATTTGCGAATACATTTTTTTGGTTGTATTTAATATTTGTTAAATAAAAAGGAAATTCCTTTATGGAAATTTTATTGTTTGTATGCTTAGGAAAAATAGGGATTTCAGGATGTCTATCTTCTTCTGTTTTCTGATATCCACAAGAATTAAATATTAAAACAAATATTAGAAATGTTATTCTTAGAGTGTGATTCATTTTTTAGATTATTGCCAACGGTTATACATTGTGCCTGTTGCACAAGTTAGCAAAAAGCTAACATAGGGTTTATAATTAATTTAGAGAAGTGTTGTAATTTCATGGTATGCAAGGAAAAAAAGTATATCAAGAGCAGTTGTTCAATAGTTTTCGGTTGAGTGAGCGCGTACCCTCCACAAATTTCTACCGGCGTTTAAAGGATGCGCTGAACCTGGATTTTCTCTATGAACTTACCCGTGACTTTTACGGCAGCAGTGGTCAAAAGAGTATAGATCCTGTTGTGTTTTTTAAGCTCTGCTTAGTGGGCTATTTAGAGAACATTATAAGTGACCGCAAGCTTATTGAACATTGCAGTATGCGGCTTGACATCCTATATTTTATAGGTTACGATATTGATGAAGAATTGCCCTGGCATTCTACCATCAGTCGAACGCGACAGTTGTTTCCTGAAGATGTCTTTGAATCGGTTTTTACAAAAGTATTCAGCCTTTGTGTAGAAGCCGGAATGGTGAGTGGGCATACTCAAGCTATCGACAGCGCACCGGTAAAAGCCAATGCTTCGATGGACACTCTAGAACTTAAAGTACCTGAAGAGGAGTTAGAATCTCACCTGTGCAAGATTCGCCACATCAGCGCGATGGACAAAGAGCAGCCGTTTCGTAAGAGTAAAGGCGATAAATCAGATAAAAACCAGCGCGGCATAACTGCCAATGAGCAGGAACTGAATGCTATTACTACCCGTAACAAGCGCTGGAGCAAAGATCAGGATCAGCGTCCGGGAGCAGGAAATAAAGGCAGCAAATACACCAGCAACAAAACCCACTATAGTCCTACCGATCCTGATGCACGCATCAGTGTCCCTGTCACCGACGAGCAAAAGCGAGAGGATGACATAAGTAAGGCCAGAAAGCTCAATTACTTAAGTCAGCTTAGTGTAGATACGGGTCATCATGTGATTACAGACATCAGAGCCTACCACGCAGATGGAAAAGATAACCAGCAACTGCCCGATATTGTAAAACGGTTAAAGCGACGCTTGTGGCAGCAGGGTTTGGTGTGGGAGAATTGTGTAGCCGATACGGGTTATAGCTCCGGAGAGAACTACGCATTTTTAGAGCGTCAGGGAATCAAGAGTTTTATACCTGCACACGGAACGTTTAAAGGCGGTCCAGACAATTTTACCTACGTTGAAAACGAAGATCATTACCTGTGCCCACAGGGCAAGATAATCCCGTTTACCAAAGAGTTCAACGATTATAGAACGGGAACCCGAAAGAAAGAATACCGTGCCCGCAAGCACGTGTGTATTGATTGCCCAATACGCAGGAGTTGCCTGGGCAAAAGTGCTCAGGAAAAGAAATTTAGCGTGACCTATTACAGAGCAGAATACCAGCGCAACATCGCCCGTGTAGAAAGCCCACAGGGCAGGTATATGAAAGGTAAGCGGCAAAGCACGGTAGAACCTGTCTTTGGAACCTTAACTCAGTTTATGGGGCTAAGAAAAGTAAATACTATTGGATTAAAACAGGCTAACAAATGCATGCAGCTCTCGGCCATCGCCTATAACCTCAAAAAATACCTGAAGTTTATTGAAAAACGCACCAAAAGTGGGGCAGGGATGCTCGTTTTGTTTTTAAAGTTCACAATGACGTTAAATCAAGAGTATAAGTCCATTTTAAAGAGGCTTCATTCTGCTAATTTACAAACGATATAAAACTAGAAAACCGCTTAAGAGCGGTTTAAATAAGTGATATTTTCTAAGAATTAAAGGCTTGTGCAACGGTTACCGTTGTTGCCCACAGTATTTTTTCGTCAGTTTTGCATTTTCATTGGTTGTATTCCTACAATCTTGTTTTTATCATCGAAAATTACCTTAATCATTTCTTTTGGTGGACTGTTTTGGTCGTCATTATATTTATATTGAAGCATTGCGAACGCTTTACCGTTCATAGCCATTTGAATTCCGCTGTATACCAATTCAAGTTCTCTGTCAAAATCAATTCCAGATATTAGTGCTTTGAGTTGTTCGTCCGTCACTTGGTCAATTATAATTACCGATAAGTAACTTTTTGAGTTGGTAAAACTCTTATCATTTAACGAGGCAATAAATTTTCTAGAAATTTTATTTAAACTATCAAGGCGTTCTTCAGTTAATTCAGGCGTAATTCGTTCTTCCTTTTTTGTGTTTCTTACGTAAAGTCGAATTCTATGAGTTGGGGAAGTTGTAACCATTCCACGCTTTTCATAGTAATTTGAAATATTAGCGTACATTTCAATTTCCGTACTGTCATTTGGAAACCATTTTACATTTTTTTTCAATCCGCCTTTTATATCATCGTTGGCAATTCTTAAGTCAGATAAATCGCCTTCCGAAACAGGTTCTCCATAAGTATCCACAATCATTTTCTCTAATTCGTTGAATTTACGAATAAGAGCCTTTTGATATTTCTTTGATTTTTTGTCATTCGTATTTGCTTTCAAAGTCAATAAACTCTCGTCCCATTCATAAAGGATATACGACATTGTACTGTCTTTTTTCTTGAAATAATAATGTGCAACTAAATCGGAAATAATCTTTTGTTCACGCTTAAATTTTATCGGTTGCGCATTATCAGCAGAAACGTGATTTCGGATATTCGGAATTTGTTCACTTCCTAAATTCCGCTCCATTTCAAGATATTCACTTAGTGTTGTATTGTGAATATCAAAATTAAATTTTTGTCCGTAAACAGCAATTCCAATTAATATAAAACCAAGTGTTAATGTCTGTCTCAAAGTTTTTTTCATATTGTGGGCAACGTGATTGTATAAGATTAGTGGCGTGTTTAAGCACCTAATTTAGCAAATACAAACCGAATAGAAAATCCGCGAGGATTTTCGTAAGTAGACTTGTACTAGCAATTAATTTTATACGGTGTTGCCATACGTTTTTTTAGTCCACGCTTTGAATTTGATTAGTTTGGCGGTGGAGGTGGAGGTGGAATTTGCTTAAAATAATCGAAAATAAACCTTAACTGAAGTGTGTCTTTTACTTCGCTATTAACCTCGTCAAATATTCGTGTTAGATTTATTAAACTTTTTTTTAAGTCGTATGCAGTTTTGTTGGTGTCTAAGGTAATTTCGACACCAGCCTGTTCTGGGGAATCAGGATAACGAAAATTTTTGCCATTGTTTGTATAGTGTCGTTTGAGCACCCATTTTAGTGCGCTTATTGGATATCCATCATCAATGAGGATTGAATCGGATGTAATACTTAAAATACTTCGTTCTTTGATTAATCCGTTACCACGAACGTAAGGTATTATTTTTTTTAAAATCCGACCATCTTTAAATTCTATAATTGACCTTGTATCGTGGTATTGATTTTTGCTAATCCAATTGGTAATATTTTTAAAATCCATATTTGATTTGTCCAAGTCCATTCTTTCAATCGAATCTTGTGGTGAAATCGGATATGTTGGATAAAATCGAATTTCGGTTGTCTTTCCTTGACAACTGATTATTAAAAGGATTATTGATATGAGTAAGATTTTTTTCAAAATGTATGGCTAACGGTCTCGTATAACCGTCAGTTACGGGTTAATATGCGTTAATATTCGGTTTAGCACAGACGTTAGCAATTCCGAGTGGATTCGGACGTAGTCGAATCCGCCGTAATTGCGGTTATACATTGTGCCTGTTGCACAAGTTAGCAAAAAGCTAACATAGGGTTTATAATTAATTTAGAGAAGTGTTGTAATTTCATGGTATGCAGGGAAAAAAAGTATATCAAGAGCAGTTATTCAACAGTTTTCGGTTGAGTGAACGGGTGCCGGCCACAAATTTCTACCGGTGTTTAAAGGATGCGCTGAACCTGGATTTTCTCTATGAACTTACCCGTGACTTTTACGGCAGCAGTGGTTAAAAGAGCATAGATCCTGTTGTGTTTTTTAAACTGTGCTTAGTGGGCTATTTAGAAAACATCATTAGCGACCGGAAGTTAATAGATCATTGCAGTATGCGGCTGGATATCCTATATTTTATAGGTTACGATATTGATGAAGAATTGCCCTGGCATTCTACCATCAGTCGAACGCGGCAGTTGTTTCCTGAAGATGTCTTTGAATCGGTTTTCACAAAAGTATTCAGCCTTTGTGTAGAAGCCGGAATGGTGAGTGGGCATACTCAGGCTATCGACAGCGCACCGGTAAAAGCCAATGCTTCGGTGGACACTCTGGAACTTAAAGTACCTGAGGAAGAATTAGAATCTCACCTGCGCAAGGTTGCCACATCAGCGCGATGGACAAAGAGCAGCCTTTTCGTAAAAGTAAAGATGATAAATCAGATAAAAACCAGCGTAGCATAACAGCCAGCGAAGAAGAATTAAAAGCCATTAGCACCCGCAACTAGCGCTGGAGCAAAGATCAGGATCAGCGTCCGGGAGCAGGAAATAAAGGCAGCAAATACACCAGCAACAAAACGCATTATAGTCCTACCGATCCTGATGCACGCATCAGTGTCCCTGTCACCGACGAGCAAAAGCGAGAGGATGACATAAGTAAGGCCAGAAAGCTCAATTACCTGAGTCAGCTTAGTGTAGATACGGGTCATCACGTGATTACAGACATCAGGGCCTATCACGCTGACGGTAAGGATAACCAGCAACTGCCCGATATTGTAAAACGGTTAAAGCGTCGCTTGTGGCAGCAGGGTTTGGTATGGGAGAATTGTGTAGCTGATACGGGTTATAGCTCCGGAGAGAACTACGCATTTTTAGAACGTCAGTGAATCAAGAGTTTTATACCTGCTCACGGAACGTTTAAAGGCGGTCCCGATGGCTTTGAGTATGTTGAAAACGAAGATTATTACCTGTGCCCACAGGGCAAGATAATCCCGTTTACCAAAGAGTTCAACGATTATAGAACTGGAACCCGAAAAAAGGAATACCGTGCCCGCAAGCACGTGTGTATTGATTGCCCAATACGCAGGAGCTGTCTGGGCAAAAGCGCACAGGAAAAGAAGTTTAGTGTTACTTACTACTGCGCAGAGTATCAGCGTAATATCGCCCGGGTAGAAAGCACTCAGGGCAGGTATATGAAAGGCAAACGACAAAGCACGGTAGAGCCCGTCTTTGGAACCTTAACTCAGTTTATGGGGCTAAGGAAGGTAAATACCATTGGATTAAATCAGGCCAACAAATGTATACAGCTCTCCGCCATCGCTTACAACCTCAAAAAATACCTGAAGTTTATTGAAAAACGCACCAAAAGTGGGGCAGGTATGCTCGACTTGTTTTTAGAACTCAAAACCGCATTAAAGGAAGCCTATAGATCTCTTTTGAGGATCCTAATTTTTTCTGTTATGAGAATGGCCCAAAACTAAAAAACCGCTATAAAGCGGTTTAAATATGTGAGATTTTCTGAGAATTAGAGGCTTGTGCAACGGTTACCGTTGTTGGCAGCTGGGCTTTTTTACGTCATTATTCGTTTTCAAAAAATCGCTTGTTCGTTGTTGAAATTACATTTTCTATTCCATCTTTTCTCAGCCATTCATATTCTACTGTTGATAGTTTGCCAGCTGTGTAGTGTAATTTCTTTTTGTTATCTGTCGCAGCTTTGAAAACTACATTGGCAATGTTTTCAGGTGTATCTTTTTTTGCATTTGAATCTGCTTTCATTGCCGTGATGTATTGATTAAAAACTTCCTGATAATTTTGATGAGAAACCATTTGTGCATTATTTCCAAAGCTAGTTTGCATATAAGCAGGAACAATTGTTTTGATATTGATTCCAAACTCATTTAGTTCGTAGCTCATTCCTTCCGTCCACGTTTCCAATGCTGATTTTGTTGCTGCATAAACTGCTACAAACGGATAAGGAATATTAGCGGTTGAAGATGTAACAGTAATAATCGTACCTCCTTTTCTTGCTCTGAAGTAAGGAAGAAATGATTTTGTAACGAGTATTGTTCCTAAGAAATTAGTGTTGATCTGTCTTGTTAATTGTTCATCGCTAGTCCCCTCAAAAGCTCCCATAAGTCCATACGCTGCATTATTGAATAATACATCTACAGGACTTAATTTTTCCGCTTCAGAAGCTACTTGAGCAATTTGCTTGGCATTATTGATGTCCAACTTCAAAAGATGAATGTTTGGTAACTCAGTAAGTTCTGTTTCTTTTTCGGGATTACGCATTGTAGCAATTACCGTCCAACCATTTGCCGCAAATAATTTGGCAGTTGCTTTTCCTAATCCTGATGATGCGCCTGTAATAAAAATTGTTTTGTCCATTTTCTTCATGTTTTAATATAAATTGATGGTACAAAAGTGCACAGATTAAAAATGAACCTGTTTACCATATGGTAAAATCAGTTTAGCGAATATTTTTTCTTATTCTACTCAACGACTGTTGTGTGATTCCCAAATATGAAGCGATGTATGATAAGGGAATGCGATTGACAAGTGTTGGATATTTTTCCATAAATTCTAGATAACGTGTGGTTGCATCTTGCGAAACTAACGGACTTACGCGTTCCAATTTTTGCGCAAGTGATTTATTCGTAATCTTTTGTATAATATATTCCCAATCAATTATAGTATCGGAAATTTCTTTCCAACTTTTGTTAGAAAATACAAGGAGCTTACAATCTGTTGCAGCCTGTATATATTCCGTTGAAGGAGCATTGTTTAAGTTGAAAAGAAGATGGTTTTCTTCAATAAAAATTTTAGTGATTTCTTCACCTTTGTTGTTGTAATAACAAATACGAAGAATACCATCAATAATAAAACCGACCTGTTTTAAAACTTTACCTGCTTCTGCAAAATAGTCATCTTTGATAAGTTCAATTTCTTTTGCTTTGCTTGTAATCAAGTCAATTTGCTGTTTATTCAAATTACCATATCGTAATATGTATTCTATAAATTCTTTCATTATTGTAAAGTAAGCCATTGCTTTTTTATGTCATTTACCATTTGGTAAAAATATCTTTTGCTGTCAGTTACATACGATCTTACCTTATATTAAAACCTGTAGTTTTAGGTTTTAATAAATACGTTAAATAGAAAAGCCGAAAGATTATTTAGAAATAGGATTGAAACAACTATAAAGTTTAAATCTTTTCAGCCGTTTGCTATTTCAAATATTTCTTCATAAAGGCTCTCATTTTGGCAATGATTTTTTCGCCATCTTCTTCTAAAGCAAAATGTCCTGTATCATAAATATTATAGTCAATAGTTTTTACATCTTTTTTAAATGCCCGGGCACCCTGTTCCGGAAAATATTCGTCATTTTTTCCCCATACGATAAGCAATGGCGGTTGATGCTCTCGTAAATACTTCTGCCATAAAGGATAGTGCTTAATATTATCCTGGTAATCATACCATAAATCTAAATTAACCTTATGAGCATTGGGTCTTGACATTCTAAGGTAATCTAAATGCCAGGTGTCAGGATTTACGTTTGCTGGATTTCTTGTTCCGTGGGTATATTGCCATTTTAAACCATCTAAAGTAAAGGCAGGTAACAATGCTTTTTCGGTTATTTCATTTCTATCGACCCAGAAATTTCTAATGAGTTCCCAGCCTTTTCCAAGTCCCTCCTCATAGGCATTACCATTTTGATTAATAATAGCCGTAATGCGTTCAGGATGTTTAACCGCAATTCTAAACCCAATGGGAGCACCATAATCCTGCATCATAATAGCATAAGTATCTAATCCCTTTTTTTTCAAAAAGGAATCCATTGTATTGGCGATATTCTCAAAAGTGTATGTATATACTTCTGGAGCAGGAAAATCACTGTTTCCATAACCTGGATAATCTGGTGCAATTAAATAATACTCGTCTGATAATGCATTGAGTACTTTTCGGTATTGGTGTGATGACGAAGGATAGCCATGCAATAAAACCATTGTGGGATTCTCTGGGTTTCCGGCTTCTCGATATGCTATGTTGATACCATCAACTTCTATTGTTTTAAATTTTGTCATTTTCATAGGAAGTGTTTTTTGATATTTTATAGTGGTTTGAACTATGTTGCTTTCCTTTTTAGATTCTTCACACCCAAAAAGAAACAGTACTGCACTTAAAAATATGGAGATTACTTTTTTCATGTATGCTTAGTTTTATTTAGTTACCGAACATTCGGTATATTTAAGTAAGAAATTTTTTTAGATATATTTATCTTCTATCTTTTTCAATGTGTTTTCAAAAATGGTAGTATCCTGCAAACCTTTACTAACCACAAGACTACCTTGTATATCAATTAATGTTTGCATAGCTTTTTCTTCTGCTAAGTGCTCTGATAAATGTATGGATAAGCCAAAATTTTTAAATGCCTCTAACCACTCCTTCATACCATTTGAAATATTATCACTGAACAAATCCATTCCATTCTGCATAGATAAAGCTCTAAATATACAAGAGTCTAGTCCGCCGTTATAAAGCTTCTGTATTTGTAACAATGCATTTTTCAATCTACTTTCAGCAGTTTCCCCTTCTTTATTAAGTACGTTAAATATGTTATCTGCCACCCATTTGCCCGTATGGTTAAGTACAGATTGAGCCATTTCCTTTTTACCATTTGGAAATCTATGATAAAGACTTGCTTTTTTTAAGCCCGTACTATCAGATAGGTCTTTAAGACTTGTGCCTTCATACCCATGTGTTCTTAAGATTTTTGATAGGGAAGTTATTAACTCGTCGTCATTTACTTTTTGTGGTCTCATAAGGCAAAGATATTAAAAATATGCAATTACCGAACGATTGGTAAAATTCATTAATCAAGCTTCAGCTTATTTCTGATACCGTGTTTATAAAAAGTATCGCATGAGTTTACTATTTTTTATTTTGAATTTAAAAATCAAATACTATTTAACTACTGTAGCTTCTAATTCTACCTTTAATGTTTCAAAGAGACTTTTTACTTCTAAAACTGTACTTGCTTGTTTTATGCCGTGATCAGACACCCAATTTTGGAAAATATCAAAACAAGTAAATAGCTCTTCAGTTGAAGTGGTATAAATGTTTAATCTTACAATATTTCCACATTCATAGCCGGCTTCCTTTATAACTCTTTCTAGGTTTTCTATAGCTTGAATTAATTGAGATTTCATATTAGAAGTGCTTGATTTGCCAATATCATCTATTGCTGTTTGCCCAGAAATATAGAGCGTACCTTCTGGCTTTGTAACCTCTACGGCCTGTACATAACTTCTTTCGTTTTGCCATTTCCACGGATTGATGATTCGTTTTTCCATTTTTTCTTCTTTTTTCTTTTGCATTAATGTTGAACTAGGAGTTGATACTCTAATTGCAAATATTTAAATACTTGTATTACTTGTGCGTGACCTATGTCACAATAATAAAGGAGTGCAGTTATTAAGAAGAAAGTCGGCTAAGAGTCTCACGCGAAACTCCTAAATATGAAGCTAAAAGGGTTTTAGGTACACGTTGAAATAATAAAGGATATTGGTTGAGAAGTTGTTCATATCGTTCTTTAGCACTTGATGTTAAAAAAGATAAAATTCTATTTTGTGAAGCTATATGTCCTGAATTAGATTTTTCAAGAAAGAACTGTTTCATTTTGGGTGATTCTGCTGCTAATTTTTGATAGTTTGCAAAGCTCAATGAAAATACGTTAGTGTCTTCTATGCACTGTAAAAACATTTTAGCTTTAGTTTGCGAGAAATAAGCTGAAAAATCACTTTCCCACCAGTCTTCCATCGCAAAGGAAACAATATGTTGTTTTTTATTTTTGTCATCGTAAACTAATTTCAAAAGCCCGGTAACAATCAAATAACAAAACTTTACCTGATCTCCTTCGTGAATAAGAAAATCATTTTTTTTATATGTTTCAAATGAGAAAAATGATAGAATATGTAAGAACTCATCATCTGTAAGCGGTATTATATTTTCAATATGTGCTCTTAATTTTTCTTTCATCAAACTAGAATTAATTTTTATACCACTTGTCAAAGAGATTCCCAATGGTCTAATATAAGAATAGTTGCAGCTTAAAATATACTAACGTTTTAATTATGTACAGACTTGTTACATTCACTTACTTTAGATTAAGCACTTAAACCGCTATTGTTTTTATAAATTATAAGAACTAGCTTACTATATTTCATTTTTCTAATTAAATTCAATTGAAGCTTTTTCTAAACTCTAAGGGCGTCATTGCTGTTTTTTGCTTGAATAATTTGCCAAATGATTGTGGATGTTCAAAACCTAATTCGTAAGCTATTTCATTAACGGAAAGTCCGGTAGTTGATAGTTTTTCCTTTGCCAGTTTTATTATTTTTTCGTGTATAAACGATTGTGTGCTTTTTCCGGTGATTGTTTTTAAAAGTCTTGTCAAATAATTGGGAGACACATTGAGTCTATTAGCTATTTTTTCAACTGTAGGCAAACCATTACGTTTCAACATTTCATCTCTAAGTAAATCATTTAAAGTACATTCAAATTGATCTAAAATTGTGTGGTTAGCCTTTTTGCGTGTAATAAATTGACGTTGATAAAACCGTTTTGAATACGTTAATAAAAGCTCTAAATGTGAAATAATTACATCTTGACTAAAATTATCAATATTTGAGTTATACTCTTGAAAAATATCTTCCATAATCCGAATAAGCATTTTTTCTTCTTTTTCAGAAAGATGCAATGCCTCGTTCAACTGATAGTCAAAAAAGTCATAGTTTTTAATTTTTTTAGCCAAAGCTGTATTCCATAAAAAATCTGGATGAAATAGAAGTAACCACCCAGAATGATTCAGTTCGTTGTTCTCAACTTCAATAGCCATTACTTGATTGGGTGCTACAAATGCTAGAACACCTTCGTCAAAATCATACTCTTGCTGTCCATATTTCATTTTCCCTTCGTATAAGCGTTTTAATGCGATGCAATAAAAGCCGTGCGTTACATGTATAGAAGTACCAGTTTTATGCTTAATATCCTCAAAATTAATGACGCTCACTAGGGGATGTTGTGGGCTTGCGAGATTATTAATTTTATGGTACTCGTTAATACTATGAATATGAACAATGTGTTTTGACATTTATCATTCTATTTATTGTACAATGTAGCAAATTCATTTGCGAAGTCTAAAAGACTCTCACGACCCATCTCTGACGGTTTATTGTTTTCATAATTTTCAGTCAGCCTACCATTCTCTAAACTGTGATACATTTCAGTAAATAGACTGGCTATGTGGGTAGGTATTCCATTTTGTTCAATTCCTTTTTTTATGTCTTCGTCTGAAACTATTGTCCACTTCAAATCTGGTTTACCAATCGCTTGACCCAATATCGTTGCAATTTCCTGTCCGGTATGTTCTGAACTTGCAATATATCTAAACAAATTACTTTGATTGTTTTCTAATTCATAAGTTGCCACCTCTGCTATGTCTTTTGGTGAAACAAGTGGAAATTTAGTTGTACCGTAATTGGCTAAAATTTGACCGGTATATTTTATCATATCAATGTAATTATTGAGATTGTAGTAAAAGTAGGTTGGTCTTAATATGGTCAGACTTATATTCGGTAGTTGTTTGATGATTTCTTCTGAAAAATGCGAACCCAATATTGGGCCTGTTCCATAAGTCAGGTGCCCTCCAAAACTACTTAAAAGTACAACTCTGTAAACTCCTGTTGTTTCAATTGCTTTTGCAAAATTTGTACTTGTTTGTCTGTAATATTCTCTGATATCAGGTTGTGTGTAGTCAGGTGGATTCATTAAGAAAACAGCATCTGCACCAGAAAAAGCAGCAACTAAAAAATCTAAATCCTGTAAGTAGCCAATATGCGGTTTACCGTTGATGTTTTCAATTTCCGCTTTTCGTTCTACTGAGTGACTTATAATTGTTACTTCGTGACCTTTTTTAATTAGGTTTTCAGCAAGTGTTTTCCCTATGTTTCCTAATGAACTTGTAAGTGTTATTTTCATTTTATCATATTCTTTTGTGAGCAACAAAATTCTAATAACGCTTATGAATTGATGTAGTCAAATTAGGCTATTCGCAAGCCAAATTTGATAATTTCATTATGTTCAGGACTTAGTAACATTTTTTTTAAAGTATAGTCTTAAAATACGGCTACAGGTTTAAATTAAGTTACGCACGATTTTAAGTACCCTATCTAGTTTTGAAGATTCCCTAAAATCCAGCTCTCTGCCATCGCCTACAACCTCAAAAAATACCTGAAGTTTATTGAAAAACGCACCAAAAGTAGGGCAGGGATGCTCGGCTTGTTTTTAAGGTTCACGATGACGTTAAATCAAGAGTGAAAGTCCATTTTAAAGAGACTTCATTCTGCTAATTTACAAACGATATAAAAATAGAAAAACCGCAAATAAGCGGTTTAAATAAGTGATATTTTCTAAGAATTAAAGTCTTGTGCAACGGTTACCGGTGTTGGCAAACGTTATTTTTTCCGTTGTTCTTGCATCTTTAATTACCTCAGACGGATAATTATATAGTTCTAAAATTTTGATTGCGTTTCTTGTTTTTAATTCACCTTCTTTAAGTTTATAGTCAAAATTTAATTTGTTGTTTTCTACTTGTTCACTGAAATGAAATAACTCAAAATTTTCTTTACTTAATATATCGGTTAACTCAATATCGTGAGTTGAAACCAAAACAATATTTTTGCCTTTATTGAGATACGATAAAATAGCCTTACCACCAGAAATTCTCTCAATTGTATTTGTTCCTTTAAATATCTCGTCTAAGACAAATAAATGAGGAATTTTGCTTTTAGATACATCTATTAATTTTTTGATGGTCAAAACTTCTTCAAGATAATAGCTTGTATTTTCTAGTAAGTCATCAGTAATTTTAATCGAAGAATATATTTTAAAAAAAGGGGCAATATATTCTTTAGCAAAACAGATGTTTAAAGTTTGAGCTAAAATACTATTTATGGAAATTGACCTTATAAAAGTTGTTTTTCCCGACATATTTGAACCTGTCAACAATAAACTTTTGTTTGTTAAACTTAAATCATTAACAACGCAGTTTTTTATCAATGGATGAGAAATTTCTTTGACTTTTATTTCTTTGTCTTCTGTGAATTCTGGAGAACATAAATTATAATCACTTGCTTTTAGTGAAGCATTAGAAATAGCAGAATCAATTTCTCCTATAAAATGAAACATTTTTTTTAGTTCTTCTCTTTTAGTCGTAATTGAGCCAATGAAACTGTAAAAAATTAGATATTCTAAATTGAAAAGTACTTTTATAAATTCAGATATTAGCCAAACTACTGATGCAAATTCGTTATCAATGTTTTTCTCAAAACTAATAAATGCAGTTTTGAGCTTTATTTTTTCTATTTCTTTAATGAATGATGTGTTTGGGAAATGATGTTTAACTTCTTGAAAACTTGCTATTTTCTTGGAAACATTTAATGCCTTGGAAAGTTGGCTTACACCATCAAGATAATTTGATACATTCCATTTGTTTTTATAATGAAATGCCATATTTAAAGCAAGTATTGGAATTAGAAATATAAAAAAAATGGGAAAGAATATACCTAAGAGGATAAAAGATGTTGATAAACCTGTTAATGTATATATTAACCATAATATTTTTGGCTTTTTAACGGGTTTTGAAGTTACCAAATCTTCAAAATTATAATAATCATTAGAGTTCAGTTTACTCAACTCCAATTGGGTTTTTAGTCTTAAATTTTGATTTTTTTCGAAAAGAAGAACAAGTATATTGAATTTCATCAATTTATCTTGGTTTTCAATTGTTCTTAATTTACAGTAGAGAAATTGTTGACCTATTTTTGAAGAAGTTCTGTCAATTATTTTAAATGTTTCGTTGATATCCAAATCAGATGCACATCTGTCTGATATTATGTGAAATGCTTTTTCTTTTTGGTTATTATTTTGAAAATATTTTTCGATGGAGCCAAAATGGAATTCATCTTTTTTTTTATGTTTGCCCCAATTATTTATTAAATCATTTTTGATTTTTCTTAACGACTTTTTCTTTCTGAAGTTAGTGATTATAAACAGTAAAATTAAAATGATAATTATTCCTAAAATCCAACTCATATATTTTCAGACGATTTTTTTATGTTTACTACGTGTTTGTGTATGATTTCGTTGCGTGTTTCAGCAACTAATTTAGCAAATACAAACCGAATAGAAAGTCCGCGATGACTCTCGTAAGTAGGCTAGAACTAGCAATAAATTATAAACGGCTTAAGTTTGATTCTCTTTAAATTGATAGTATAAATCAGAAAGAACAAAGAGAGGATTAAGGTTATGATATACGCTGAAGTGTTAGATTTTATCAACATTGATAATCCCCTCTCTTTGTTAGCATTAGTTTTTTATTTCACAACATACCTAATTCCAATAAATCCACGAATAAATACGTCTTCAAAGTCAATTTCATATAACGGATTTAATTCAATATTAAATGATAATTTTTTCAAACTCTCAAATGGTTTAATTCCGATTCCAATAGGTATAACTATTCCATTAATATTATTTAATACAATTCCAGCTCCAATATATGTTTCATATTTTTCTTTTTTCACTAAATTATAGTTCAGGACTATTTCCGGTGTTATATTTTCAATATTTGTTCCAGAATATAATCTAAAGTCCGTCCATAATTTGTCGTTAAATTCGTACCCAATTGCAATTTTAGAATTCGATTCATTCTGATAAAAGGATGCAGATATTTGGGAATAACTGTTAGAGAAGATTATTCCAAGAATTAATGTAAAAATTAGTTTTTTAGTTTTCATTTCATAGATTAGTTTTAATTATTCAATTTTGAATTCTGTTTGTAAATTACTGCCAACTCATTATATCCTAACAAATATACTTTTTTACAGAAGTGATTAACGGGATATCAGAACATTTTTATATTGATTAACAGAGCCTTTTTAAAATAGAAAAACCGCTAAGAAGCGGTTTAAATAAGTGATATTTTCTAAGAATTAAAGTCTTGTGCAACGGTTACCTTTGTTGGCAACTGGTTTTATATTTTCAATTCCTTTTATTCGTATTTCGTTCGCCTTTTGTATGTTTTCGGGCGTTTTTGTTATCAGCCTTATCAGATTGATTTCTGTATTATTTTCAGATGTGTTTATTTTCTCAACAACAATTTTTAAAATAAAATTTTCGTCTACTAAAATTTCATTCGAGCTGTTTTCAACAACTTTTTCGTCTATTTGATATATTATTGGATTTTCATTTAACTTCAAATATTTTTCAGAAAGTTTTTTCAGTGTAAGGAACTTTGGATTGTAATCAGATTTCATTTTTAGATAAATCTTTCCATAATATTCTATTCCGTTCATTTCAAATTTTTCCTTTTCTATATTGATTGTCTCAATTTTATCTTGATTTATATAATTCAGCACTTCTTGACTTCCAACAAATTTGTCATTAACAAATATTCCTGCTGGTTTTTGGTCAGAATGAAATTTGCTTGATTTGTCTGAATAGAATATTTTTAATTCTGAATTCTCCGAATAGTTTGGTTTGTTAATTGATTTTTTCCCAGAAAGCTCTTGGCAAAATGAATTAAATGTCAAGAATAACATTAAGACGGTAAAAATGGTTTTCATATTCTGTTATTTTAATTCAAACTTAAATTTCCTTTATTAATTCTGAAATCGAAAATGAGTGAACGTTGCTTTTCAGTTAGTCAATCAGTTTCTCGGTTCAATTAACTTGTTGCCAACTCCTTATATCCAAACAAATATACTTATTTACAGAAGTGATTTACGGGATATCAGAACTTTTTTGTGCTTATAATAAGGGCTTTTATTAAAATAGAAAAACCGCTAAAGAGCGGCTTAAATAAGGGAGATTTTATAAGAATTAGAGACTTGTGCAACGGTTACCATTGTTGGGTACAGTTATTTTTATTTTTCTTCGTAACATTCGTAATTCACTTTTCTTTTCCGAAAATAGTCATCCAAAGATTCTAATACAATTTTTTTCCTTTCCTCATTGGCTTTTTCACAATCACAGATTACAGCGTCTTTATTTTTAGAACCAAGGTATGAACCAATAATATTGCAAGTCTCTATGTAGGCTTCCCTAAAAACAGGACAGTTTTTATTTCCAATTTTAGTAATTCAGTATATGGATTTCCTTTCAAACCTAATAGTTCGGCAAAAGCTGGCTCCGTTTTTAATCCGTCAGATTTTAATTTTTTTATTTTCTTCTTAAAGTCAGCTCCTTTTTCGTTTAAAATTCTGTTTTCAATAATCATATGTCGATAAGCGTTTTGCTTTTCAGTTGGTATATTTTGTCCGAAAATTTCAAACAAAAAATTGTCGGTTTTAAATTCCGCAACAGTTGATTCAATTCCGTTTTGGTTTGTTGAATAAACTTTAAAGTCTTTTTTGTTAGAAAAATTTTCTGATAAATATGTTTTAAATTCAGAGTGATTTTGACATTCACAAATAATATCTAAATCACTTTCTGGTAAATCAATTCCGATTGGAATAGTTCCTGTCAAAATTGGGTTATAGTTTTCGAGTTTCTCTAAAATCTCATATTTTTTTATTTCAGAGAAAGCAAGTTTTTGTCTTTCGTTTCCGAATTCTAAATATTCAATATTTCTAAAATTTTCAATCAATGTCCGAATTTTTTTCAAATTGTGGGCAACGTTGTTGTGTATGGTTAGTTGCGTGGTTAAGCAACTAATTTAGTTAACAAATACGAACCAGAGAAAATTCCGAAGGAATTTTCCAAATAAGCACTTGCCAAAGCAATTAATTATGCACGGTGTTGTAAGCTGGCTTTTCTATTCATAATACTTTTCTAAAGCTCTGTCAAAATCAATTAAGTCGAGCCATTTTAGGTTTTCCAAATCTACAATTTCGTTTGTCCGTTTTTCTCTATTCAGATATTCTAAATCTCTCGGATGAACCTCAATTAATTTTGCTTTATTTTTTTCCGTTTCCTTAAGTCCGTAATAAATTGATGTTGGGTCAAAATCAAGGAATGCGAATTTTTTCTTTTTCAGATTTATGATAATAAAAGAAAAACCACCTTTCGGATTATTCGGATTGTGGGCAGGTTTTCTACAAACTATACATTCCGATTTTTCAAGGAAATCAAATGTTTTATCGTTTTGGAAATATATCCAAGTTCGACTTGAATTCAGTTCAAGTTTCGGATTTTTAGAGTTTGAGTAAATTCCAATTAGTCCAACATAAGCTCCCATTCTCCATTCGTCAATATTGTAGACTATAATTCCGTATTCATTATTTGGTGATGAAACGAAATAATCTTCAGTCCAACCTTCCGATTTGTAGTCAATCAGTTTTTCTTTGTTAATATTCCAACTCAAAATTTCGTTCATTTCCGGTTTTTTCAGCTTGCTTACAACGGTTCGGCTAAGCGTAGTGCGGAGGCAAGGAAACTTTTCGTTTCCGTCTGCCGACGTAGCTAAAGCTTATTGTTTTGCTTTTTCTTTTTGTTTCAAAGCTAAATCCATAAGATTTAGCGACTTCATAAATATACACAGACCATTGGTTTTAGCCCTAAAGTCCGCATTACGTTTAGGCTTTGTTAGCTGTAGTATTTTTATCCGTGATACTGAGTTATAATGATGTCCTTATCTCGGCACCACTTTATTACATTCCCATTTTCATCTATTAATAGAAAGTACTCAATACTCCATTTTTTATGGTGTTCAACGATGTTAACGATATACTTATATAGCTCATTTTTTTATAATATGGCATTGAAATCCGCAAGTATGGGTAACTTTCAGTTTTTGAATTTTTAATCCGGAATTGTTTTTTATCTACTACGTCATAGTTCATTAACTTAGTATAAAAATCAAAGTCCGTCTCTTTTTCAGCATAAGAGCTCAAAATCTGCAAATTCGTTTTCTCATCAAGAAATTCTCTAGTAAGACATTCGTCCACCTGAAATCTGTAATAATGAGGATGCAAGTCCACCGCATATTTTGCAATCCGAATTTTCTTGTTGGAAGAATATTTTTCAATAATAGTGTCCTTGTAAAAATCAAACGCGATTTGTTCAAAAAAAGGCAGTTCAACTTGGCTAAAACCTAAATTGAAACCTAAAACCATAAATATAATCGCAACTTTTGTCTTATACTGAAATAGGTTGACCATTTTTCGGTTTACTATTTTGTTTTTATTGGGTTACTAATATCGGTATTTTTCTGTATTGTCTGTAATTATGATTTTGATTACTGTGAGCAAATTCCGGAGTTCTAAACTCCAGGCTGTAATGCATTCGTTTTGAGTTATAGATTTTGACTGCTTTTTTAACCATTTTCTGAGCTAATTAGACTCACAATTGTTTTACCCAATCCAAATTCCTGTTTTAATATTCCGTTTATTCGTTCGGCTACGGCATTCTCATAAGGGTCGTATTGCTGAGTCATACTGATGTTGATTCCGTTTCTCTCTGCGAAGTTAGTATAGGTAGGGTTACAGTATTGTAGACCGCGGTCTGAGTGATGAATGATCTTTTGGTCTGGATATTCTCGTTGTGCTAAAGCCATTTGCAGCGCATCTATGCAGAGGCTTGTTTTCATATGGTCATTAATTTTGTAACCCATTATTTTTTTTAGAATAGGCATCTGTTACAAGGGCTAGATAGGCATTACCACCATCAGTTTTAATATAAGTGATATCATTTACCCACAGCTGCTCTGCAGCTTGGGGGATGAATTGTTTAACCAGATTAGGATATTTATAAAAATGATGTTTTGAGTTTGTTGTGATGTGTGCTCTTTTAGTTCTTGGTATGAGGAGTCGATGTCTTCTAAGAAGTAGATAGAAGCGATCTCTACCCATTTTGATGTTCTTTTCAACAAGTACCGGCTTGATGTGTTTATACAGCTTTAAACTGCCTGTTTTGGGCATTTCCTTTCTGACCTGTTGAACAAGGTTAAGTATGGCTTGTTCTTGCTGGTTGGACTTTTGATGTGTTGCCAGACGCTTGTAAAAAGCTTGTTTAGATATCCCGAAACATTGGTAGACCCATTTCATTTTGAAAGGTCTCTTTTGCGTTTTTCTATTTCCTTGGCCAATGCTTCGGGCAAATGCTTTTTTGCCAGATCAAGTCCTGATAGGTTCTCCAAATTAGCTATGTAATCCCTTTGAAACTCTTTTACAAACTCGAGTTCTTCAATCTTATCTTTTAGCTTTTTGATTTCATCTTGTTTACTCATACCTCGTTTCTTTTGGTCTAAGGTACTGTATTTTTTTAGCCAATAGTCAATAGAAGATCTTGAAACATTGTAGGATTTAGCAGCATAATTAACGGAGATTTGACCATTTTGGATTTGGTCAATGATCATTAGCTTAAGTTCAAAGCTTACTTTTTGATACTGTTTTTTTGGGCAGGGAGGTTTGTTGTCTTTCATCTTGATCCTGAATTAAATGATTGATTTTTAGTCAACCTATTTCAGGAAATGACGTTTTTTCAGCTTGCAGGTAACGGTTTTGGTTATGAAAAGTAGCGGCTAAAAGTGCTGCTTTCTTTCCGTTTTAAATTTATAGAAATTAAACAAACCAAAACTTGGAAACTATTGAAAATCAGCTATTTTTTATAACCGTTGTTATCTACTTCAGCGACACGCCTGAGTGAAGACGTTTGTTGATCCGCGATATTTTTTTCGGCGTTTGATTGGTTTTGGTAGCTGGATTATCCGTTTTTTTGAGAATCAAGTAGGAGTTTAAAATTAGTTTAATTCACGTTTAGCTTGTCCGCGCAAGAGTGGTTTCCGCGATTTTTTTGTCCGCACTAGTTTAAGATCCGCGCAATTTTTGCGTTTTATTGTCCGTCTCCGTTTAATTGATTTTTATTAAATCCGTCGACGCCTGGTGTTAGAAGTAGAATCTTTGAAATTTTACAGTTCCGAAATAAATTCCGCCGGAATTTCGTTTCGGAGCTGTTGTAGATAACGGTCTCGTATAACCGTCAGTTACGGGTTAAATTAGCGATTATTTTCGGTTAAGCACTGACGTTAGCAATTCCGAGTGGATTCGGACGTAGTCGAATCCGCCGTAATTGCGGTTATACATTGTTGTGCAACGTTTTTTATTTCTTTTTAAAGTCAAATCCTAAATTCAGTTGTAACATTATTGGCCAAATATTTCCATTTCCATTTGTGTCCAAATAATATTGAGGTCCGACGTCAAAAAGTAAGTGAAAATTCTTTCCGTATTTTCTTTGAATTCCCCAAGTTGGTCCAATTGCGAAATCAAAGTCAGAGGTTCGGTTTACATTTTCAGCGATTGAATTCCCACGTGTTATAAATCTCAACGAAACAAAATTTCCAGAATTATTTTCGGTCGTTCTCTTTTTGCTGTTCCGTTTATTTAGATTATAAAACCATTTTTCTTGAACATCTAAAAATGGACTGATTATGTAAATAAATCCACTACCTCCAAAAGTCAAGTCAGGATATCCGCCTCCATACCCAATTCCAAGTCCAGCTGAGAAAGTTGAGTAAGTTCCAGTTGGTAATTCCAATTCTACTCCTGGATTTAAAAAATTCACTCTCCAAATTTTCTCCGTTGCAATGTTGTCGTTTTCTTGAGCGTAGATTAATGTTACTAAAAGTCCAAATAGTAGAGTCAGTAAGTTTTTTTTCATTCGTTTTCGTTTTTTTGGTAAATGTAGCACAACGGTTTGTGTATGGTTAGTTGCGTGTTTAAGCAACTAATTTAGTAAACAAAAACGAACGCGAGAAAATTCCGAAGGAATTTTCCAAATAAGCACTTGCCAAAGCAATTAATTATACACGTTGTTACCTGCTGGCTTTTTATTCCGATTTAGATTTTCAGCCACCATTTTATCGTTTTTAATTTGTCCGATTCTATTTCGGTCAGATTTTGAATTTCAAATTCAGTCAATTTATTTTTTACAGATTCAATTCCGTAATTTTCTTTTATCCAAAAAGGGAATTCCTCAACACTTTTATTCCAATTCCCAATTGTTGATTTTAAAACCACAAGTAAATCTAAATCAGATTTTGGTTTTAATTTTTCTAATATTTTTCCAGCGTATTTTTGGTCAATATATTCCGTTTCAGGTCTCTTTTCGTTTTTAAAAACTTTAACAATTCCGTCTACTATTATTTTATCAGAAACTTTATTCAGTCTGTCCATAAATTGTTGAATCCTTAATTCTCCAATTTTATCCATTAAGTCAATAGAAGAATAAAAGTCATTTTGAAAATCATCTGATGTTTTTGGAATGTTCATCGTTTGTCTTATACTGAAATAGGTTGACCAGTTGCCGGTTTACTATTTTGTTTTTATTGAGTTACTAATATCGGTATTTTTCTGTATTGTTTGTAATTATGATTTTGATTACTGTGAGCAAAGTCCGGAGTTTTAAACTCTAGGTTGTAGTGCATTCGTTTTGAATTGTAGATTTTGACTGCTTTTTTCACCATTTTCTGAGCTAGTTTTAGACTTACAATTGTTTTACCCAATCCAAATTCTTGTTTCAATACTCCGTTTATTCATTCGGCTACGGCATTCTCATAAGGGTCGTATTGCTGAGTCATACTGATGTTAATTTGGTTTAATTCAGCAAAGGAGGTATAAGTAAGATTACAGTATTGCAACCCGCGGTCTGAATGGTGAATGAGCTTTTGGTCGTTATATTTTCGTTTTTTAAGACCATTCGTAATGCATCAATGCAAAGACTTGTTTTCATATGATCATCAATTTTATAACCCATTATTTTTTAGAATAGGCATCTGTTACCAGCGCGAGATACGCATTACCATCATCTGTTTTGATGTAGGTGATATCACTTACCCACAGCTGCTCTGCAGCTGTAGGAATAAAGTCCTTAACTAAATTTGGATATTTATAAAAGTGATGCTTAGAAGTTGTAGTGATATGTTCTCTTTTGGTTCTGGGTATGAGCAGTCGATGTCTTCTAAGAAGTGAATAGAAGCGATCTCTGCCCATTTTAATATGTTTTCAACAAGAGCTGGTTTAAATGATTTATAAAGCTTTAAACCGCCTGTTTTAGGCATTTTTTTTCTAACTTGTTCAACAAGGTTAAGTATGGCTTGTTCTTGCTGGTTAGACTTTTGATGTGTTGACAGACGTTTGTAAAAAGCCTGTTTAGATATCCCGAAACATTGGTAGACCCATTTCATTTTAAAAGGTCTCTTTTGCGTTTTTCTATTTCTTTGGCCAACGCTTCGGGCAAATGCTTTTTTGCCAGATCAAGTCCTGATAGGTTCTCCAAATTAGCGATGTAATCCCTTTGAAACTCTTTTACAAATTCTAGTTCTTCAATCTTATCTTTTAGCTTTTTGATCTCATCTTGTTTACTCATACCTCGTTTCTTTTGTTCTAAGGTACTGTATTTTTTTAGCCAATAATCAATAGAAGATCTTGAAATGTTATAGGATTTGGCAGCGTGGTTAACGGAGATCTGACCGTTCTGGATTTGGTCAATGATCATTAGTTTGAGTTCAAAACTTACTTTTTGGTACTCTTTTTTTGAGCAGGGAGGTTTGTTGTCTTTCATCTTGATCCTGAATTAAATGATTGATTTTTGGTCAACCTATTTCAGTAAATGACGAATGGCTACGCAACCGCCTACGTTATTGCATATGGCACGACTGGAAGAAACCGGAGCGCAAACGTAAAAACCTCATAAGATTAGGCGTGAAACAGGATCGGGCCTATGCCTGGAGTAGGACACGTATGGGAGGTTGGGCAGTAGCCCAAATTCCAATACTTAGGACTACGATCACCCAAAAACGTTTAAGAAAACGAGGTTTTGAGAGTATGCTGGAATATTACCTCAAAGTAAAGTTTTAATTTAACGAACCGCCGTATACGAGACCCGAACGTACGGTGGTGTGAGAGCCGCCGTCCATTCCTAATTAGGGGCGGACTCGTCTACTCGATTGTTGTACCCAGTTTTTATTCCTCCACAATATCAACTCCATAAATTCCATTTTTATTTTCTGGGTGAATTTTTCTCATTGTTTCATAATAATCAGCGAGAAATCTATTTAAATCCACAAGTCCATCTGTCGAATATCGTATCGTGTCTTTTTTATCTGTTAACATTAAAATCCCACGTTTGTTTTGGTCAGTATTTTTCCGCTTTTCATTTCGTTTTAGAAACTGTTCAAATTTCCATATTGTATCGTTCTCGGATATTTTCTTGTCGTAAATTCTTTCCCATTTTGGGTTTTCCTGAAAAGTCAGTTCTTTAAAATTACTAACAATTCTGATTGAGTTAGATTGTTTTGTTATTTCAATTCGTTCATATCCTTGATAAGTACATACAGAATGGTCAAACGAAATTGTCAAAGTGTCCAATTCAGTCATATTTTGTCGAAAGTTGGTCAAATCCGCAATCAAGTCAAATTCGGACGCAGGCTTTTCTTTTTCCGCTTTTTGTTTTTCTTGACAAGACACGAAAATTAGTAGTCCGATTAATATGTAGATTATTTTTCTCAAATTGGGTACAACGTCTCTGTATATGGCTCGTAGCGTGCAAATTATAAAATTATTTTCGGATTATGCACGAGCCGAATTTTTTAATTTTTCTTATAATCTTTTTTCAATAAGCCAAATTAAAAAATTTGGCGGACTAGCAAATATACCTTAACTTCTATTAAGCAACTAACTAGCTATGAGCTAGATACGTTGTTGTACACCGTTTTTTATTCGTTTATAATTTTTTTCATTTCGTCAATCGAATTTGTGTAATCCGACATTTTTCTTCCTTTTCCGATGTGT
>NZ_JBITTU010000011.1:0-90513 GCF_044542075.1 Leeuwenhoekiella sp. NPDC079379 | reverse complement strand
ACAGTATGTGATAATGGTACACCAGCATTATGTGATACAGCAACGGTAACTATCGAAGTTATTGCAGATACTAGAAACTTTACAGTAGCTAATGACGATGCATTCTTCGGATACTTAGGAGCTGAAATAACCGGAAACGTCCTTACTAATGATAGCGATCCAGAAGGAGACCTTCCATTAGCTGTAACCGGAAACACCAATGCTGCAAACGGAACAGTTACTTTAGCAGCTGACGGAAGCTTAAGCTATGTACCTAATGCAGGCTTTAGTGGTTCAGATCAGTTTACTTACGACATAGTAGATACAGCTGGTTCGGTAGATACAGCGACTGTATACATTACTGTAGATCCTAGTGCGGCTAACACCATCCTTGCGATCAACGATATCAACGATACGTTTGTGAATCAACCGGTAAGTGACAATGTGGGAACTAATGATGAGAATCCTGACGGTCCTGTTGGAAGTGAGGTATTCACAGTAGTAACGCAGCCTACAAATGGTACTTTAGTATTCAATCCTGACGGAAGCTATACGTATACACCAAACACAGACTTTATAGGTGAAGATACTTTCGCTTACCAGGTATGTGATGCAGGTATTCCACAGGCTTGTGATAGTGCAGACGTAACTGTACAAGTGATCCCTGAAGGGACTCCAGATAATGTAGCACCTGTAGCTAATGATGATACAGCAATTACTGAAGCAGGCACTCCTGTAGATGGTAATGTATTGACTAACGACTTTGATCCTGACGGAGATGTTCTTACTGTAACTGGCAATACAAATCCAACAAACGGAACAGTAGTAGTTAATCCTGACGGAACATTCACCTATACTCCAAACCCAGATTTTACAGGAGAGGATAGTTTTGAATACACAGTATGTGATAGTGGTACACCAGCATTATGTGATACTGCGATTGTAACTGTAGATGTAATTGCAAATGCAAATAATATAACTGTAGCTAACGATGATGCTTATTTTGGTTTCATTGGTGAAACTATAAATGGAAATGTACTCACTAATGATAGCGATCCTGAAGGAGATAGCTTTACAGTAACTTCAAATACAGATCCATCAAATGGAACTGTGGTTATACTAGCAGATGGTAGTCTTACGTATACTCCAAATGGAATCTATAGTGGAACAGACCAGTTTACCTATACGATTACAGATGCTAATGGAGCAACTGATACAGCAACGGTTTACATCAGTATTGATCCTAGTCCAAATGGAGGTAATACCATATTAGCAGTTACTGATATCAATGATACGTTTGTTAACCAGCCGGTAAGTGGTAACGTAGGAACTAATGATGAGAATCCTGACGGTCCTGCCGGTTCAGAAGTTTTCACAGTAGTAACACAGCCTACAAACGGTACTTTGGTATTTAATCCTGACGGAAGCTATACCTATACACCAAACACAGACTTTATAGGTGATGATACATTTACATATCAAATATGTGACGGTGGAAGTCCTCAAGCTTGTGATACTGCATCGGTATATATTCAAGTTGTTCCTCTTGAAACAACTCAGAATGACCCACCGGTAGCTAATGCTGATACAAATACTACAGAGGTAGGAGTTAGTATTGATGGTAATGTACTAAGTAATGATTTCGACCCAGATGGTGATCCAATTACTGTAACTAGTAATACAAATCCTGCTAACGGAACAGTAGTAGTTAATCCTGATGGAAGCTATACTTACACTCCAGGACCTGGTTTTGTTGGAGAAGATAGTTTTGAATATACAGTATGTGACAACGGTAATCCACAAGCTTGTGATTCAGCAATTGTAATAATTAATGTTATACCTGATGCAGGTAACATTACAAATGCTAATGATGATGCTTATTTTGGAGAAATGAATGAGAGTATAAGTGGTAATGTTTTAGATAATGATACCGATCCAGAGGGACAAACACAATCTGTAGATGTGGCATTGTCACCTGCTAATGGTCCTGCAAACGGAACAGTAGTTATTAACGCCGACGGTACTTTTATCTATACACCAGATACAGACTTTGCAGGTAATGATCAATTTACATATCAGATATTTGATGCAGGTTCACCTGTAGCAACTGATACAGCAACGGTTTATATTTTAGTCTCAGAGAAACCGAATCCTTTAATCCAACTTGTGAAAACAGGAATATTTAATGATGAAAACGCTGATACATTTGCACAAGTAGGGGAGACAATAACTTATACCTTCACGGTTACTAATACTGGCAATACTGTTGTAAGTGGTATTGTTATCGATGATGCGTTCTTAGGTATTACAGGATTAACTATAGATCCGGCAGATTTATCACCGGGCGATGTTGGTGTTGTAACAGCGAGTTATACAATCACTCAAAATGATATTGAAGCAGGATTTGTAACCAACTCTGCTTTAGCAACAGGTAAAGATCCATTTGATGAGGATGTAACTGATACATCAGACAATGGAGATGAAACTGTAGATGATGATGGTGATGGTGATCCTACAAATGATCCAACTATTACAAATACTCCAGGCTTAACAGGTCTTAGTATATATAAATTTGGAACTTGGAACGACGAGGATGGTGATCAATTACCTGAAGCTGGAGAGACTATTACCTATACCTTTACGGTAAGAAATACTGGAGAAACAGCTATATTTGATATAGTGATCGATGATCCACTAGTTACTGTAACAGGAGGTCCTATTGATTTAGCAGCAGGAGCAATAGATACAGACACCTTTAGTGCTATCTATGTAATTACTCAGGATGACATTGAAAACGCAGGTGTTACTAACCAGGCTATAGGTAGTGGTTTATTAACAAACGGAAATGTTATAGAGGATTTATCAGATAACGGTGATGATGAAGTGGAAACAGTTGATAATCCAGATAATGAAGATGGTGATCCAACGAATGATCCTACATTTACAAGATTAGATGGTGTTTTAGATAGAGAGGATATCATTGTATACAATGTTATGACTCCTAACGGTGATGGTTTAAATGATGTATTTATGATACAGAACATAACTGATTTCCCTAATAATACGGTTCAAATATTTAACCGTTGGGGTGTAGAAGTGTTCAGTACTAAGGCATACGATCCTAATTCAGATAATGCATTTAGAGGATTCTCTGATGGTCGTGCAACCGTAAGAAGAGGTGAGCGTTTACCTACAGGTACTTACTATTACATCATTACTTACGAACGAGATAGTGGAGAAATACGTAAGTTGGCTTCATTCTTATACATTAATTAATAAAGCATCACTCAATGAGTAATTATAGTAACAAGCTTATGACGATGAATAAAAACTTAGGTAAGTTAATTGTACTAGTTGTTTTGCTTTTTGCAGGATCTAGTTACGGTCAGCAAGATCCCCAGTATACACAATACATGTATAATCCCTTGGTAATAAATCCTGCTTACGCAGGTAACCGAGGGGTTACCAGTATTGTATTGTTACATCGTAGTCAATGGGTAGGCCTTGATGGTGCGCCTCGAACACAGAATCTTTCAGTACATAGTCCTGTAGGATTGGGTAAAGTAGGTGTAGGATTTAGCTTAGTGAATGATGTGCTGGGACCGGCTAGAGAAACTAATTTTAGTGGAGATTTTAGTTATACTATAGAAACAGGAGCAGAGGGTAAATTCAGTTTTGGTATCAAAGGAACTTTAAATTTATTAGATGTAGATTTTAGCAGAACAAATCCTTTTAATGCTGGTGATCCATTTCTGATTAATATAGATAATAAGCTTTCTCCTAATGTGGGAGTAGGGATATTCTATCACGATTCTAAGTTTTATGGAGGTTTGTCTGCACCTTATTTACTTCAGACAGATCATTTTGAAAGAAGTGGTACAAGCGGAGCAGAAACTTTTGTAGCTGAAGAACGTATTCATTACTATGGCTTAGCAGGTTATGTTTTTGATATAGGTAGAGATGTAAAATTTAAACCTTCGACATTAGTTAAAATGGTAGCTGGTGCTCCCTTAGCAGTTGACGTAAATGCAAATTTTTTATTCTATGATAAACTTACTTTAGGAGCATCTTACAGATGGAGTGCTGCTTTAAGCGGTCTTGTAGGATTTCAGGTTTCTGATGGAATGCTTATAGGTTTTGCATATGACAGAGAAAGCACAGATCTTGGTAACGCAACATATAATGACGGTACCTACGAACTCTTTATACGCTTTGAATTATTCAAGGAGTACAACAGAATGCTTACGCCGCGATTCTTTTAATTCCCTAAATTTTCAACCCCATGAATCAAAAAATTATTTTTACACTGGTAATTTTGCTATCACTAGCTTCATTTAGCATTAATGCTCAGGAGCGAGAAATAGCAAATGGAACCAAGCAATTCAACAGGTATGCTTTTGTAGATTCTCAAAAGATATTTTTAAAAGTTGCTGAAGCTGGTTATGAGTCTTCAGAACTTTTTAGCAAGCTCGGAGATGCATTTTATTATAATGCAGACTACACGGAAGCTGAAATGTGGTATAATAAATTAGTAGAAAAGTACCCTGCTGATGTAACTCCAGACCAGTATTTTAGATACGCCCAGACTTTGAGAGCTATTAAAGAATATGATAAATCTCTTGAAATGATTAAGCGCTACAAGGAGCTTATGAGCACTGAAGGCACAGATTATTATAATGGAACTACTGCAGAAGTTCGTACAGGTTATGTAAATGGTACGTACGAAATTCAACGACTTAATGTAAATACAGTGGGCTATTCAGATTTTGCACCTTCATTTTTTGGTGAGCAATTGATGTTTGCATCTACCAGAGATACAGGTACAATGTCAACACGAATTCATAAGTGGAATAACCAACCTTTTTTAGATTTATATACAGGATCTATTGAAGATGATGGACAAGTTAAGTCTGCAAGTAAATTAAAGGGCCCGGTAAATACCGAGTTTCACGAAAGTACAGCGACTTTCTCTGCTGATGGGGTTACAATGTATTTCACAAGAAACAACTTCACTAAAAATCAATATAAAAGTGATTCTAAGCGTACAAATAAACTTAAGCTCTATAAATCTGTAAAAGGAAGCAACGGTCAGTATGGGGTAGCTACAGAACTTCCATTTAATAGTGATTCTTTTTCAACAGCCCATCCCGCCTTATCACCAGATGGTAAAACCTTATATTTTGCGTCAGACCGTGATGGTTCTTTTGGAGAATCTGATATTTGGAAAGTTGAGCTAACAGATGCCGGTGGTTTCGGTACTCCTGAAAACTTAGGTGCTGGTATAAATACACCAGGAAGAGAAACATTTCCATTTGTTGATAGTAATGGTAAACTCTATTTTTCTACAGATGGCCGTGGTGGTTTAGGAGGTTTAGATATTTACAGTTATGATTCTGAAAAAAACGAAATAACTAATGTTGGTGAGCCTATAAATAGCACTAAAGACGATTTTACATTTATATATGACACTGAATCTGAAACCGGTTATTTTGCTTCTAATAGAGCTAATGACCCATTAGATGATGATATATACGGTTTTGTACGTACTGCTTGTGACAGTAAAGTGACCATTCTTGTTGTAGATAAAGCTACTGGGAAACCACTAAATAATTCTTTAGTAGGGGTTCGTAATCTAGAAAATGAGCTTATAGTTTCTGGTGAAACTGAAGAACCGAACGCTTCTTATTTATTTGAAAATCCTAATTGCGACACTGATTATTTCGTGAGGGCAGAAAAAGAAGGATATAGTACTGCAGAGAAATTAATTAACGTACCTAAAGAGAGTAGTGATGTTACTGTGATTATAGAATTAGAACAATCTATAACAAGTATTCCTCCAGACTTTGATTTAGGTAAGCTTATTAATCCTATCTATTTTGATTTTGACAAATCAAATATACGTCCTGATGCAGCTGTTGAGTTAGCTAAAATTATTGAAGTATTGAAAGAGTATCCTATGTTGAAAATAGACGTAAGATCTCATACAGATAGTAGAGGAGTAGATGCCTATAACTTAGCTTTATCTGAAAGACGAAATAAATCTACAATAAACTATATCATAGAAAAAGGTGGTATAGACAAAGAGCGATTAACCGGTAGAGGTTATGGAGAGACACAACTTTTAAATAAATGCAGTAATGGTGTTAAATGTAGTGAAGAAGATCACCAGCTCAACCGTAGAAGTGAATTTATTGTTCAAGACTATTAATGCGCATTTAATATAACAAATACCCAAAAGCCTTCTGAATAAGAAGGCTTTTTCTATTGTAAGCCCTTAGTTGTATTTGTACATTTACAACTAAAAAGAAATATGAATGAAGAACTTGTCATTCTTGTTGATGAAAATGATCAACAAGTAGGATTAATGCCTAAGATGGAAGCTCATGAAAAAGCCTTATTACATAGGGCATTTTCAGTATTTGTCTTTAATGAAAACAAAGAGCTTATGTTACAACGAAGAGCTTTACATAAATATCATTCTCCGGGTTTATGGACGAATACCTGTTGTAGTCATCAGCGTGAGGGTGAATCTAATATTGCTGCTGGTAAGCGTAGACTTATGGAAGAAATGGGTTTTGTTACAGATTTAGATGAAAGCATTTCCTTTATATATAAAGCGCCATTTGATAATGGATTAACTGAGCACGAATTTGATCATATACTTCTAGGAAATTATGAAGGTTTGCCAAACCTCAATCCTGATGAAGTGTCAGAATGGAAGTGGATGTCTCTAGAGGATATAAAAATAGATATGATTAGTAATCCTAATGTGTATACAGAATGGTTTAAGATCATTTTTGATAAATTTTATAAACATATTGAGCAATGAGTGTAACAGTTAAGCGAAAAGCGCATTTTAACGCTGCTCATAGGCTTTTTAGAGCAGACTGGGATGCTGATAAGAATTTTGAAATATTCGGAAAATGTAGCTATCCTAATTATCACGGGCACAATTATGATCTAATAGTGGCGGTGACTGGAGATATAGATCCTGAAACCGGTTTTGTGATTGATTTAAAAATTTTAAAAGATTTAATAAAATCTGAAATCGAAGAACCTTTTGACCATAAAAATTTGAATCTTGATGTACCAGAATTTTCAAATTTAAATCCAACTGCAGAAAACATTTGTGTGGTAATTTACAATAAGCTTCGTAAGAAATTAGAGGCTAAATTTAAAATTGAAATTACACTGTATGAGACGCCTCGTAATTTTGTCACGTATTCGGGAAGTTAAGCTATGATAAAGTTAGGAGATAAACTACCCGTTTTTGAATTAGAAAATCAGCATGCCGAAATGTTTAGTTCAACGACTATTGAGAGTAAGGCTGTAGTTATTTATTTTTATCCTAAAGATTTTACACCCGGCTGCACTGCAGAAGCTTGTGAATTTAGAGATAAATATGAAGATTTTAAAGATGTAGGAGCAGAAGTAATAGGTGTTAGCTCTGATGATACTGTATCCCACGCAAAATTTTCAAAGAGACATAAACTTCCTTTTATAATGCTATCAGATACTAAAGGAAAAGTTAGAAAACAATTTGGTGTTAAGTCATCGCTTATGGGGCTTTTACCGGGTAGGGAGACATTTGTTTTCGATAAATCGGGATCTTTAATAATGCGCTATAATAGTATTAAATCTAAAAATCATATTTCAAAAGCGTTAAAAGCGCTTACTAATGAATAATTTCAGACTATGAGTAACACACTTTATCCCTTTACATTTGAACCCGTTTTAAAAGAAAAAATCTGGGGCGGAAATAAACTGAATGAACTATTTAATAAAGGTAATAATTCTGCCGCTAAATTAGGGGAGAGCTGGGAAATTGCAGACTTAGAAGAGGGGCAAAGTATTGTGAAAAATGGTTTTTTAAAGGGAGCTACTTTAAAAGAAATTATAGCAAAAGATCCTGCTTCAGTTTTAGGAGAACGCGTTTATAAACAATTTGGGCTTCAATTTCCTTTACTCATTAAATTTATAGATGCAGCGAGTGATCTTTCAATACAAGTACACCCTACTGATGAGACTTCACCTACTGGGGTAGGAAAGACTGAGATGTGGTATATTATGCAGGCAGATAGCGGTGCAGAGCTTACAGTAGGATTTAGCGAGAAGATTTCTAAAGAAGATTATGATACGCATATTAAAAACTTGAGTATCGAAAATGTTATGAATCAACACAAAGTTAAAAAAGGGGATGCCTTTTTTATCAATGCAGGTCGTATACACGCCATTGGCGGTGGTGTTATGCTAGCTGAAATTCAACAAACATCAGATGTTACCTATAGAGTTTATGATTATAATCGTAAAGATGATTCTGGAAATTTGAGAGATTTACACGTTGCAGAGTCTCGTGAAGTTCTCGACTTTGAGCTCACTGAAGATTTTAAGCTAAATTATAATCGTACAGCCATAAATACAGCGCAAACAGTTAAACACCATACGTACTTTAAAACAGATTGGGTACATATAAACGATAACAAATATAGTATTGCTAGAGTTGATTCATTCACCATTATTATAATCGTATCTGGTGAGTTGGCCTATTCAGGAAGCGGTGAGGAAGGCAAACTTGCAGCTGGGGAAACTTTGCTAATACCTGCTAAAAATGCTGGAGTTGTTTTAAAAGCTGCGTCTTGTGAAATTCTTGAAGTGTATTTATAAATCGTGCGTAAAATAAACGTACTTTTGCAAAAAATTAAATTATGGCAAATATTAGAGACCTTAAAAAAGATATAAATTTTGTTTTAGGTGATATTATAGACGCAGTTTACCTTTGGGAAGCTTTAAATCCTAAAGAAGATCGTACTAAATCTGAAGCAATTGTTGATGACGCTATTGCAACTTTTGATGAATTAATCGCAAAAGTGAATAACAATAAAGTTGAAAACAGAAGTAAGCATCTTAAAGAAGTAAATGCAGAATTAGAGACTAAAGGTAGAGCACTTATTGAGCGTGTAAATGCTCTTTAAGCAATATCTACGATCATAAAAAATGCCCTAAATCTATAGATTTAGGGCATTTTTTATACTTAACGACTTCGTTATTCTTACTCTTCTACTGTTGTTACTGTTGTAGTTGCCTCCTCATTGTCTGAAGTCTTTCTGTCTTTTATAAAGTCTTTTAAGACACTACCGTATTTAGACTTTTTTACTTTAGGTTCTAAAGAATTATATATGGTATCTAAATACTTTAAGTTGGCGTCAAAGATTTCAGATATTGCTAAATAGGGAGCGATCTCAAATTGCTTATTATTCATTGCAAAATTTACGGTATATAAATACTTACGCTTGGTTAAATTCTGCAGCTTCTGATCGTAATAAATAATAGAGTCTTCTGTTTCTTGTTTACGTGCTTCAAAATTTTTCTTAATCAGATCAAGATTTTCGTCGTTAAAACGGCGTATTATTTTATTATACTCTTCTAACTTAATTTGGTTTTCAGAACCGGTAATGGCAGCCTGACTTTCAAAATTTTTCAAAGAGGTATTCAAAGTCATCTCTCCGGGTTCAGCAAAAAACATTATACGATCATCATATTCATAAGCATCTACTTTCTCTAGAGTTAGATATAAAATCTGAGGTTCTTTTAGTTTAGCATAGAATTCAAACTCAGAATCACCTTCAACTATAAGACTGTCTATATTAACAAGTGTTGTGTCTTCTACACGTTGTAAATAAAGTTTTCCTTTTTTTAAACCATTAATTTTTCCGGTTAAGGTAAAATCTGAATCTTTATTGCAAGCTACTAATGTAGTTAAGCAAATGATAATAAGAGTAAATTTAATTCGCATTAGTTTTTGTTTGTTCCGGTACAAATATGCCTAAAATCTTCTTTAAAAACTAGCGTAGACATTGAATCAGGCTATTTATATTTCTAAAAATTTCAATAGACGCCCTATGAAATGATGCACCTTTTCTAAAATATATTTTTAAGAGCGTACAAAATCAACTATTAAATTTATGAGTTCTTCTGCAGCAGGACGGTAGGGCTCATTATAAGATTTAGAGTTTTCTAATTCATCACCTTCAATGATTTTCAGTACGTGATTCATGCCATCAATATCTACTGCTTTTGCATTGCTATTTGAATTTTTTAGAAGCTCTCCTTCTTTAGCTGTAACCTGAAGATCTTTTGTCCCGTTTACTAAAAGTATAGGAGCGTTAATTTTTGACAATTCCTCAGCAGGATCATACTTCATCCAGCTTTTCATAAAAGGCTGTACAGAGGGCCTAAAAATAGATATTAAGCCTACGCTAAACTTTTCTGATTTATTTTTTTCTCTAAGATCTGTAAATGCTTGTTTTGCATTTTCAACAAGCCCCGGAGCCTGTACTTCTAGTTGATCTAAGATAAGCTTATCTATAGACTGGCCTGCACCAGCCAGACCTATTAGATGACTTATATCACGCTGCTCTGCTGCAAGTGTAGCAATTAAGGCACCCTGGCTGTGGCCTATGAGCACGATATTAATAAAGCCTGCCTTTTTAAAATAGTCAATGACCGAAACAGCATCAGTTACAAAATCATCAAAACTAATTTTCTCTTCTATAAGGGCATTTTCCTGTATTAAAGTGAAAATTCTTTTATCATATCTATATGTAGAAATACCTTTTTTAGAAAGTTCTTCAGCGAGTTTTTTTAAACTGTTATTTTGAGCAGTGCGTTGATTGCCATTGCGATCTGTAGGACCAGAACCTCCTATTATTATGGCAAGAGTGTCTTTTGAAGATTTTGCGTGTAGTAATGTTCCGTTAATAAAACTATTTACTCGAATTTCAGACTCTGTATATTCCTGAGCATGGGTTTTGCATATCACTACAAGAAAAAAGGAAAGAATAAAGAATTTCATTTAGGAAATGGTATTTGCCGGTATGTTATAGTGGTCTAAAATAGCTTGAATTTTCTCTGGATATTGAGTGCCTAGTAGGAGTTCATTTCCATCACTAAAGATAAGTTGAATTCCTTTATTTCCTTTTGTATTTAGAGCCTTTCGTTTTGTAAATGAGATGCGATATCCCCAACCACCATACTCGCGTATAGGATGATATTTACGTACTGTAGCACTTTTAATTTCTTTCCAGGATCTAAAACGAGATTTAATGTGAAAAGGGACAAAGCGATAGGTTATTCCTGTCTCATCAATAACTGTCTCTAATTTAAAAATATACCAGAAACCTATAAAAAGACCAAGAATCACCAGAATACTCAGTACTACAGAAGCAATCTCAAAACGGGATAAGATCAAGGTATCATAATCCATAACAAGTGGACTTATTGCAATACATAATATGACAATCAATAGTAGTCTCAACCACCATTGATCAAAACGCTGTATTTCTTTAAAAGTTTTCATATTCAATATGCTTCTTATAAATTATAATAGTAGTGTAAAGTTATTACTAAAATTACGGAACCATAATTTTTAAAACGTAAGTTAACCTTAAATGTTTTAGTCTTCTTAATTTCAAATTATATGTGTAAACAATTTTATTTCAGGGGTTTAATGATAAATGATTTTTTAGAGGTTATTCTTTCTAATATTTCGATAAAGATTCGCTTAGATTTGCAAAAAAAAATAAAGATGAAACACATTTGTATAGTGCTTATTGCGATAATCTTGAGTTCAAATTTTTTACAAGCAAATGATTGGGGAAAAACAGGTCATAGAGCAACGGCTGCTGTTGCAGAACATTATTTAAGTTCTAAAACTAAAAAAACTATTGCCAAACTTTTAGGTGAAGAAAACCTGATAACCGTTTCTACTTATGGAGATGATATAAAAAGTTACCAGGAATTTAGAAAATATAGCCCGTGGCACTATGTTAATATCGCTCCTGGTTTAACGTATTATGAAGATACTAAGAATCCTGAGGGTGATTTAGTTTTTGCAATCAATAAATGTAAAGAGGTTCTCATCTCTAAAACAACCACACAAGAGGAAAAGGCCTTTCATTTAAAATTATTAGTACACTTTATAGGTGATTTGCATCAACCACTACATCTAGGTAATGCTGAAGATAAAGGAGGAAATGATGTACAGGTGCGCTGGTTTAATGATGGTACAAATTTACACTCATTGTGGGACAGCAAAATGATAGATAGTTATGGAATGTCTTATTCTGAACTTGCAGAAAATTTTGGTAAAGTAAGTAAAAAAGAACAAAAAGCCCTTACCTCAGGAACGTTGTTAGACTGGGTTAATGAAGGACAGGAATTAGCTGCACAAGTATATGCTTCTGCCGAAGTAGGTGAAAAATTAAGTTATAGATATCAGGTAGATAATTTTGATACCTTACAGGAGCAGATAAAAAAAGGAGGTGTAAGACTCGCCTCTGTACTCAATAGCTTATTTGACTAGTTTTTATTCTTTTATATAAGTTTCTTTATATTGTTTAGGAGTCACCTTGCAGTATTTTTTAAATATACGCGTAAGGTGACTTTCGTCTGTGAATCCCAATTGGTTTGCTATTTGTGATACGGTAAAATTAGACTGTGTGAGTCTTTCCTGGGCAATGCCTAATTTGTACAATATAATATAATTGTGAAGGGAGTTTCCTGTTTCTTTTTTAAAGTAGTTACTTAGAGTACTACTGGTTATCTGAAAATGTTTAGCAATTGTTGAAATTTTCAGTAAGCTAGAATCGTATATATTATATCGTATGTAGGCATAGATCTCTTCAATACGATCTAATTTAACTGTAGCTTTTACAAGTTTATTTTCTGAATTAGATTCCGTTATATTTCGAGCTATGACGCTTAGTGTAGTACTTACCATATTTGCAATTATGTGAAGGTAATACTGCTGTTTATCTGTATTTTCTTTTCTTATGAAAAATACAAGCCTCCACATGAGATCGCGATCTTCTGTAGTATTTATAGCTTCTTGGAATTTTCTTTTAGGATGATTTAATATAAACTCACTGCGTCTCAACCAGTATTGTCTATCGGGTAAACTTATTTTGCTGCTTAGTAATAAGTTTGTAAACTTAAAAATAACAAATGTGGTTGTTTCGTGAATTTTAAAGTCAGGCAACTCATCTTGTTTAAAAACAAAAATATCTCTCGATTTATAGGATATCACTTTACCATTGAGACTTACTCTTCCGCTGCCATCTTCAATAAATATAATTTCAAAGTAGAAACAGGGCTTAGGTTGACTATCCCACCTCGAGGTCGTAAAGCGTTCTATTAAAAATATGTCTTGTATATTCAGTTGAGTCATAACTCGAGAGATTTGATTGATAGATCATTATGATGAGGGGTCTTTTGGTTCTGTATTTTACTAATATAAGAATTTACAGAATAAATTTTTAGAAACTATATTTAAAAAAAAACTCAAGAGGGGAGAGCTTCTTAAAGATAGTATAATATTATGATTATAAGCGGTTTATATGTTAACTTAGGGTTAAGAATGTACATTTTAACCTAAATATAAGGATACTGCAGAACTTTAAAAACTTTTAAAAATACTAAATGGTTTAAGTCTTTAGGATATTATAAATTTTAGTTCATTACGGTAGGTAGAAGGTGTTTTACCTGTAAATTTTTTAAACTGCTTATTAAAGTGACTGAAGTTATTAAAACCACTTTCAAAGCATACATCTGTAATACTTATAGGTTTCTCGTGAAGTAGTTTTGCGGCGTGTACAAGTCTATACTCGTTCACAAATTGTGTGAATGTTTTCCCGGTTATTTTTTTAAAGTACCGACAAAATGCGGGTACAGTCATACTTACTAGTTCTGCAATTTCTTCTAATGCAATTTGTCTCTTAAATTGTTCCTTAACAAAGTTGAATATGACGTTTATTCGATTATTATCTTGTAATTCGGTTTCTAGTATAAAACCCTGAGCATTTAGCACGGTATATTTATCTGCTGTTTCTAAATGTTTAAGAATCTCAAGTAAACCTAACAGGCGATCATAATTTGAAGCATCTTTGAGTAATTCAATTTTCGCGCCTACGATACGTTTAACTTCACCGTGAAATACGATTCCCATTTTAGCTCTCTCAAATAATGCTTTTATACTGCGCATTTCAGGAATGTCAAAAAACGATTCACCAAGAAAATCAGGTTTCATTTGTATTACCGTTTCCTGCTCGTAGTTATTTAAGGAATCTGTAAATCCACAATGGGGTAAATTAGAACCTATGAGTATTAATTCTCCATTACGATAATACGATATATGACTACCTACCTGCCTTTTACCAGTACCACCTTTAACGTAAACTAACTCAAGTTCAGGATGATAATGCCAAAACGTATGACTATTATTCTCATTATTTTCATCATACGTTCTACAGGAAAATGAACTTCCAAAACCGGGTTCTATTTTTTCGAATGCAGGCTTTGCAGACTTAATCATAATCTTTTTATTAGTTCAATATAAATGTATACAACCTATTAGTGTTTTTATGATACAATATTAACCCAAATATGTATAGTTTTCACAAAAAGCATATATAATCAATTTGTAAGGTTAAAATACCACATTAATCAGCACAACTGCTTCTGTTTTTAGATGCGTAACGCTCGTACATTTGTAATGTGAAATTTATAAATCACGAAAAACCCAAAACTATGAAGACAACAATTAAAACTTTGGTAATGGTATTAGTTTTAGCTTTTAGCTTAAACTTAAGTGCCGCAGACGGAATCGCAGTTACTGTAAACGAAAACTTTATGGTTAAAGTTGAGTATACAAATGCAATGGAAGGAGCCCAGATTTATCTGGAAGATGCTAAAGGTGAAAAACTGTACAGTGAATTTGCAGGAAGTTTAGCAAATGATTTTAAAACATTAAGTTTAGAAAATCTTCCAAGTGGAAAGTATTATCTTATTTATGAAGATGACTACGCTAAGTCTTATACTACAATAGATAAGAAAGTTAATGGTCTTGACATTGTAAGTGATGAGAGCAAAACTATTTTTAAGCCTAACTACAAAATACAGGATGGCATTGTTTTAATCTCTTTTACTAATCCTAAAGAAGTAAAGACTACAACTCGTGTTTATGATGAAAATGGTGAGATTATAGAATCTATATCAGATAAAAGTCTTGTAGTTAAACAAGCACTTAATCTTTCTGAGCTTAGAAAAGGAGCTTACCGCATAGGCATTTCAATAGGTAAAGATTATTTCTCAAAAGAAGTAATGATTGACTAAGCTAACAAGCTTAATTCTAATAAAAAAGCCCTCGTATTGAGGGCTTTTTTATTTTAAATAGACAGGTAAATATAAGCCCAATACATTAAGCCAAATTGTAAAATTATACGACCCCATAAAACCCACTTTGGGAGATTGAGGCCTGCTTTAGCTGAAGAAAGCATATAAAAGTGAACCATTAAAAATAAAGCCAGCATTAATATAATTCCCCATATGGCAATATTTTTAGTTTCTGGAAAACAAAGTCCTATGCCTACAACGATTTCTGCCAGACCGCTCAGGTAAACTAATGCTTTTGGTTGTGGTAGATATCTAGGCATAATGCGTAAATAAGCTTTTGGTTTTATAAAGTGCATTAAACCAGCAAAGCCATACATTGCTGCCATCAAAAATAGGTGCCACGGGTAATTTATCATATTATTTTTTTACAAGGTGTTGTAGTGTTTGACTAGATATATTCTCGACTCAATAAAATTCAGCCTTAAGAATTTAGAAAATTATTAAGTCTTACAAACTTATAATAAATTAGTCCCATTAGACTGCAATGATAAATTCTTCTTTACATCTTATAGCATTCTCCTGCTTCATCTATTAAAAACTAGTAAGATATCTATAAGTTGCTGCTTTTATGATAGTTAAACACTAGTTCTAATGATCTCTCATTAATTCTAGGCGTTAAGCAACTATTTATGAACTGAATTTTAAATCTTGAAGGTGCTTTTTAAATTTTGAAAGCGACTTTTGATCAACTGCTTTGGATGAAATCCATATTTTTTTGTTACTGCCCACAAGTACAAAATCTCCCGTTTTATTGCTGTGAAAACCTTTTAATGATGCTATAGGAATTTGTGTATTTTTTAAGATGCAGTATTTAACAAAATGAGTTTCAGTTAATTTTAGATAGGGGTGGGTTTTCAAATAATAAAATTTGCTAAAGTAATAAAGAGCTAAACCTATCATTAAAATATCAAACCAGCTAAGTGAATTTGATGCAAATAGTCTAATTAGTATTAAAACAACCCAAATAAGTGCGATACCTAGTGTTAAATAGGGTGAATTTTTTTTGTGACCGAGCTCCATTTCAAGGGTGTTTTTGAGTTCGTGTAGTTAAACTAATTAAAACGATGCTATGCCACAACTGCAGCAGAAGATGTTGAGTTAGTATCATAATATTTGTAATAAAATTGAATTCATTGGGGTGATTTCAAAAATATGTATCTGTATCAGCAATTAAACATAATTGATTTATAGATATATAGGCTCGCAATATAATATTACAGATTCATTTTTCTTTACAGATTTCCTCATTTTATAGGATTAATTACAAATTTTATGATTTTCAGGTATATTTAATAGTATATAATTAAGTAATTGATTTAAGCATTAATACATACAAAAACGCCCTACTCAAGTAAGGCGTCTATATGTTTTTAAAAATGAAATATTTATACAGAAACAATATAGTGAGGATTATAATAATTTTCTGCGATTGAGGCCATTTCAATTTTTTGTGAAATAATATCTTCAATCGTCTTCCAGGTACTATTAGAAATCAGACTCTTTAAAGGTTGATCAACGCTTATAATTTCTGAAAACACTGCTTTTACCTGGGCATCCCAAATTTCAGAATACTTTAATAAATCGTTAGGATAAACAGTTTTACGCTCTGTACCCTCATCAAAACCGGTAAATGGTTCTGTTACGTTTAGATATCCATAATCATCAGTTAGTTGCTCTCCGGCTTGTATATCGCAAATAGCTATTTCAAAATCGTAAGCTGTACTTAAACAATTAGATTTAAAACTATGATTTACAAACCTGCCGTTATCCCAACATAATACAAGGTTACCTAATTTATTTCGGTAGGTATAGGTTTCTAAAATGTTTTGATAGAGCACATCTAATTTTTTGAATTCTAAGGGGGTAAATTCACGATCAAGTTTGTCTAATGCCCAAGTTATTGTTCCTGCCGGTATAAATTGTGTAGCAACTACGCCGTGGCCTACCTGGTCATTTATAAAGCGAATTTCGGTGTGTGGGTGAATCATAAAAGCTTTTTAAATTAGGTTTGTAAAAGTTGTTTTGTATTATCATTCTTGGTGCTATCCCCAAAAAATCAACCCAATTTAATTACTTTTTTAATTGAAAATTCACAATTATTTGTTAGCGTAGAAATATTTTATGAGTTTTAATAATTGATTTAAAATCAATGTTCAACGAGCATTTTTTAGTAACTTTTAAATCTTATTGAAATTAGAAAAGAGGAAAAACAATTAGCTTTTCCTCTCTTTGAAATTAATTTTTTAAGCACCTAAATCTTAAAGTTGAAAAACCATTTAAGCCAGTTCTTCAGCTATTTTTATTCTACCACCTTTATCAAGAATTTCTTCTTTCATTTTATTAAATGATTCTTTGTCTATCGCCCGGGTAGCATCTTCGTAAAGTGTTACTTTAAAACCTTCTTTGATTGCATCTAAAACCGAATAGGAAACGCAATAATCTGCAGCCAGACCGCAGAAATATAAAGAGGTAACTCCTTTTCCTTTTAGGTAACCGGCCAGACCCGTAGATTTTTCATGTGCATTGTCATAAAATCCACTGTAACTATCAATTTTAGAATTTGTTCCTTTTCTAAAAATAGCTTCTATACGCGATGCGTTTAAGTGTGGGTGAAAGTCTGCACCACCTGTAGTTTGAATACAATGAACCGGCCATAAAACCTGCTCAATACCATTCAAATTTATTTTGTCATATTCAGATTTTCCAGGGTGATTATCAGCGAAGCTCGAGTGATTTTCAGGATGCCAGTCTTGAGTTGCAATTACTAAATCAAATTTATGTTGGAGGTTGTTTATAAGTGGTATAATCTGATCTCCACCTGGAACGGCAAGTGGCCCTCCAGGCATAAAATCATTTTGCATATCTATTATAATAAGCGCTTTCATCTTTACTTTTTAGTTGTTTTTAGGTTCAATTTCTTTAACTCAGCCGCAAGTTCTTCATTTTCAGTATTCATAGTTACTGCACCACAATTGGCTTTCGCGCCATACAGTGCAGTTGCTGTGATGCCTTTAAGAACTTTTGCAGAATCTATATGTTCTGAGTCGAGTATTTTAATTACAGCTTTATATTTTGAATTTTTCTCCAAGTCTACTATATACATTTCGTCTAAATCCAACACGAAAAGTATTTTACAAGCAGCAGTTACTTTAGGTAACGAATCTTGAATTGCATTTAAACGTTCTCGAGCTTCTTTAGATAAGCCGGTGTATGAAACCCCGGGTCTTGGAGCGATAAATTGAGCGTCATCTACTATTTTTTGCTGAATAGCATTTAGCTTGGTTTCTAGGTTTTGCGATTTTTCTAAATTCATCAGCCAGGTCTCATTTTCTTCACGAGATAAGTAGTTTTCAGATACCTGATTTTGTGCAAAAGAAATCAAAGAGGTAAATATTAGAATAATGCTAAATGCGTAAGTTCTCATCAATTATATTTTATGTTCTTCGATAAGATTATCGCGTTCTTGTTTTAAGCGATCGCTAATTCCCACCTTATAAATATGCGGGTTGTCAAAACGCTTATATTCTTCAGGCAAGCCTGCGAGTTGTGTTTTGCTAAATGCTGCAATTTCCTGCACGCTTTGTATTTTGTGAAGTCGTCTGCCGTTTTGCATAACGGGCTTAAGCATCGCCTCCTGATTTAATTTTGCGATGGTTAGACTTTTAAACGGTTCAACGGGATGATTCATTCGGTTTACGTGTGATTCGTCAGCTATTGCTATCGCATCTGCACCTATTAAAACACCTTCTTCATTATTAATTCTATACACCTGTTTTTTATAGGGAAGCGTAACTTTAGAAATACTTTCAGAAATTTTTATACGTGGTTTGCCATTGGCAAAAGCCAGTTTGTAAACCCCGTCTAATGCTCCGTCTGGTTTACCTATTACCAGATTAGTACCTACACCGTAAATATCTATGGGTGCTTTTTGATTCTGTAAACTTTGTATTACGTATTCATCAAGTTGATTTGAAGCTGCGATTTTTACATAAGACAATTCTGCCTCGTCCAGCATTTTCCGGGTTTTCTTAGAAAGATAGGCGAGATCCCCGCTGTCAAGTCTAATTGCAAGCAGTTGCTCGCCACGAGCTTCCATTTCTTTTGCTACCGTAATGGCATTAGGAACACCGCTTTTTAAGGTATCATAAGTATCTACTAACAAAACACAGTTTTTAGGCCTGTTTTCTGCAAAATCTCTAAACGCAATTAGTTCATCATCATAGCTTTGCACAAAAGCGTGTGCCATAGTACCGCTTATTTTGATCCCAAAATCTCTCCCTGTAATTACATTACTACTCCCGTCAAAACCACCTATAACTGCCGCACGAGATGCGTAGTACCCTCCGGGACCTTGCGCACGACGCAACCCAAAATCAAGCAAGGTTTTATCTCCTGCAACCTGTCGAATACGACTTGCCTTAGTGGCTATTAAGGTTTGAAAATTGAGTGTATTTAATAATATAGTTTCAATAATTTGCGCTTCAATAAGATTTGCTTCAACCTGTAAAATAGGAGCCGTACCAAACACCAGTTCTCCTTCCGGCATTGAATTAATAGTTCCGCTAAAGCGGAAATCCTTTAAATATGCTAAAAATGTGGGTTTAAAATCTAAAGTCTTGAGATACGCTAAATCTTCATCATTAAAACGCAACTTTTCAATAATGGTAAGTAGTTCTTCTAATCCTGCAAAAATTGCATAACCTCCTTTAAACGGAAGCCTTCTAAAGTAATAATCAAAAACGGCATGTTCATTTTGCTTTTTATTAAAATAAACCTGCGCCATGCTCAATTGATAGAGGTCTGTGTAGGTTGCTGTGTATTGAAACATAGATTACTATTTAGTTATGTGAATTTAACAATAAAGAATTTAGGGGAACTATGTTGTGGGTTAAAGAAACGTTAGAAAATGTATATACGCATAAAAAAAGCCACTCGTAAAGAGTGGCTTCTAATATTTAAGTTAGGATTACAGATCTAGTGTCTCAAATCTAAGATCTAATTTCCTATTTAATCATCTCATAGGAACGTTTGACAAAGTTAGTCAAAGCTTCTCCTTTTAGCAAGCCCTGAGATAAACGAGCAAGATCCATAGATTGTGTAATTAAACGTTCTTGCTTTTCTTTAGTTTCTGTTGCTAAAATCTCATTAACAAGGTTACTATTAGTATTTACAATCACGTTGTACATATCTGGCATGTTGCCCATACCAAACATACCACCACCTCCGCCGGTAGCTTGCATCTCTTTCATACGGCGCATAAATTCTGGCTGGGTGATCATAAATGGAGCTGCATTACTGTCTATTGCTTCAAGCTTTACAGTATAGGACTTATCTGCAATGGTCTCTTCAAGAAGCTTTTTTAAACTTTCTTTTTCTTCATCAGAAAGTTTTGAAATCTGCTCTTCATCTTTCTTGATTAAACTCTCAACATTATCACCATCTACACGTACAAAGCTGATATTTTCTTTAGAAGTTTCCAGTTTCTGTAATAAGTGCGAAACAATAGGAGAATCTAATAAAAGAACTTCGTAACCTTTAGCTTTTGCAGCTTCTATATATTGATGTTGCGCATCTTTATTTGATGCATATAACACGATAAGTTTACCATCCTTGTCAGTTTGCGTGTCTTTAATTTTTTCCTGTAATTCTGCAAAGGTATAGTAAGTGTTATCTACAGTAGGGTAAAGCGCAAAGCTATCTGCCTTTTCAAAGAACTTGTCTTCGCTAAGCATACCGTACTCAATCACCACTTTAATATCATTCCACTTTTTCTCGAAGTCTTCACGATCTTCGTTAAATAATGATTTCAATTTATCAGCAACTTTACGGGTGATATAACTTGATATTTTCTTAACCGCTCCGTCTGCTTGTAAATAAGATCGAGAAACATTTAAAGGAATATCTGGAGAGTCAATAACCCCACGTAACATAGTTAAAAATTCAGGAACAATACCTTCAACATTATCAGTTACATAAACCTGATTTTGATATAGTTGTATTTTATCTTTTTGAACGTTCATATCCTGACCTAGACGCGGAAAATATAAAATTCCTGTTAGGTTAAAAGGATAGTCAACATTTAAGTGAATGTGAAAAAGAGGTTCTTCAAATTGCATAGGATACAACTCACGATAGAAAGAGTTATAATCCTTTTCCTCAAGTTCGGTAGGTTGCTTAGTCCAGGCTGGATTAGGGTTATTAATAATATTATCTACCGTTTTAGTCTCTGCTTCAGCATCTTCAGGTGCATCCTCAGGTAGTGGAAGCGCTTCTTCTGTAGTACCAAATTTAATAGGTACCGGCATAAATTTATTATATTTAGCCAATAGCTGGCTAATACGATTTTCTTCTAAAAATTCTTCAGAATCTTCTGCAACGTGTAGCACTATTTCTGTACCGCGATCTGTTTTATCAGCAGGTGTAAGTGTAAATTCTGGAGAACCATCACATTCCCAACGTACTGCAGGCTCGTCTTTAAAAGACTTTGTGATTATTTCTACTTTACGAGCAACCATAAAAGCAGAATAAAAACCTAGACCAAAATGCCCAATAATACCGCTGTCTTTTGCAGAATCTTTATACTTATCTAAAAACTCTTCTGCACCAGAAAAGGCAACTTCATTAATATACTTCTGCACTTCTTCTTCGGTCATACCCAGACCTTGATCAATAATACGAATGGTTTTTTCGTCTTTATCAACCTTAACTTCAATTATAGGATTGCCATATTCTACACTGGCCTCACCTATATTAGTAAGGTGTTTCAATTTTAGCGTAGCATCTGTTGCATTTGAAACTAATTCCCTTAAAAAGATTTCGTGATCACTGTACAAGAACTTCTTGATAAGCGGGAAAATGTTCTCAACAGCAACATTAATTTTACCTGTAGACATAGTGTATTTTGTTTTTAAAAGCCGACAAATAAGCCGGACTATTTGATTTTTAATATGTCGCTCAACTCTATAGTTAAACGCAGAGCACTAAAGTCAAAAAAAGTACCAAAGCAAAGTGCGTGACAAACTGACACAACTTTCAATTTAACTGAAAGAACTTTAACGAAAGGTTTTGTTTAATGGTTTTGAAATAATATTAAACAGATTTATCTTTACAAACGTAAACAGAGATTATGGCAACCACTAAGAAAACTGTATTAAAAAAAGTAGAACCAAAATTGACCAAAGATTTGATTACAACGATGTATATGGAATATGTATTAGAGCATGGTCAAAGACCTGCTTCAGTATTTAAATTCTGTAAAGAGCATAACATTGAAGAGGGTACTTTTTATAATTTTTTTGGTTCTTTTCAGGGTATACGAGAATTTATATGGGTTAGTTTTTTTGATAATACAATTAATGTTTTACATAAAAACCCAGCTTACTCAACATATCCTAATAGAGAGAAAATGCTTTCATTTTTCTATACATTTTTTGAGGTGTTGACTGAAAATAGGAGTTATGTTTTATATGCACTTCACGAGCAAAAAGATACCTTAAAAAGTTTGGGTCAGTTACGTGATTTAAGATTAAAAGTAAGATACTATTCGGGTGAATTGATAGAAGAAGCTAATGATGAGAAATCATCACGCTTAACTAAAAATCCTGTCTCTATATTTAGTGAAGGAGCTTGGTTACAAACATTATTTCTTATGAAATATTGGATGGATGATAACTCGGCGCGATTTGAAAAAACAGATGTAGCTATAGAAAAATCTGTAAATGCAATATTTGATGTATTTAATACAACGCCATTAGAAAGCATTCTTGATTTTGGAAAATTTTTATTCAAAGAAAACTTTTCAAGATCTAAATAGAACATTATGAAAACTATAGATTACATCCCAACAAATAAATTACAGCGTGCATCACAGTTGGTTAAAACCGGTGTGAAAGTGGGAGGTAATTATGCTAAATACTACGGTAAAAAAGCATTTAATAGTGATCTCACGCGAGAAGAACTAGATGAGGAAAATGCAGGTGATATTTATGACGGCCTAAAAAGTCTCAAGGGAAGTGCTCTTAAAGTCGCGCAGATGTTGAGTATGGAGAAAAATATATTGCCTAAAGCATATGTTGAAAAGTTCTCACTATCTCAATTTTCTGTACCGCCATTGTCAGCTCCATTAGTTAGAAAAACATTTAAAAAATATTTAGATAAATATCCGGAAGAGATATTTGATACGTTTGCGACTCAAAGTATAAACGCTGCTAGTATCGGTCAGGTACATAAGGCAACGTTAGATGGGAAAAATCTTGCTGTGAAAATACAATACCCAGGAGTTGCAGACAGTATTAGTAGTGATTTGGCTCTAGTGAAGCCTATTGCTAGCCGGATGTTTAATCTAAAAGGTAAAGATAAAGAGAAGTATTTTCAAGAAGTAGAAGACAAACTATTAGAAGAAACAGATTACATTTTAGAAGTGCGTCAAAGTTTAGAAATAACCGCTCAATGTAGTGTTATTCCTAATCTTAAATTTCCTAAATACTACCCTGAATTGTCTAGTGAGCGGATTATCACGATGGACTGGATGATAGGTGAGCATTTGAGTGAATTTACTGCTCATAACACAGATCAGGTAGCTGCAGATAAAATAGGGCAAGCTTTATGGGATTTTTATATGTATCAAATGCATTTTTTAAAAGCGGTACACGCAGATCCTCATCCCGGAAACTTCCTTGTAGATTCTGATAAGAATTTAATTGCGATTGATTTTGGATGTATAAAGAATGTTCCTGAAGAGTTTTATGTTCCTTATTTTGAATTAGCAGAGCCCAAAAACATCAACGATCCAAAGATTTTTAATGATAAAATGTTTGAATTAGAGATATTACGAGAAGATGATTCGCCAGAAGAACTTAAATTCTTTTCAGAATTATTTCACGAGATGCTGAGTTTGTTTACAAAGCCTTTTCATCACGACACATTTGATTTTAATGATGAAACATTTTTCTCTCATATTGCAGATTTGAGTGAGAAATATTCAAAAGATACTCAACTGCGTAAAATGAATGGTAACAGGGGAAGTAAACATTTCTTATACATAAACAGAACTTTTTTCGGTTTATATAATTTAATGCACGATTTAGGAGCGAAGATTGTTGTTAATAACTATAAACAGTATATAGATTAAGAATATAAAGATAATAATTGGTTAGTAAGATTATTGGTTAGGTTGTTTTGAGAGGCGCACTTTTTGGTTGGAGGGCGCCTCTCGCTTTTGGTACAAGTTGAAATAATTAAAGCGCTCCATTGGGCGCTTTAATTATTAAGTTTGGGTTGACGATTTAGAGTAAAAATTGTTCAATGGCGCGAGCAACGGCGTGTTCCTTGTTTGTGAACTCGCTGATATAATCTGCAACATCTTTAACCTCTTGAGTAGCATTGGCAACGGCCACTCCTAATCCTACATTTTTAATCATGGTCACATCATTAAAATTGTCACCAAAAGCAATTACATTTTCTAGGTTAAGATTATAATACTCTTTTATAAGATGCTCCAGAGCTGTGCTCTTGTCAATATTTTTGGCGCTTATCTCCAGATAGGTGTCTTTTGATCTGTAAAAATGAGCTTCATCCCCGTGTTTTTTTTCAAGTATAGCGATGAGGTCGTCTAAGGCTTCAGGTGTGCCCATACACATAATTTTATGGGGTTGTTCATCAATAGCTTTAAGAATAGCTATGTGATCTTCTAAAGGCACTAAAATAGGTTCTACACGAGTGCTTCTTATTTCTCTTATGGTCCAGTAATCTTCAGATTCTGTGCGCCACGTATCAGTACAGTAGGTGCTAATATTATAGGCATACTTTTTTTGATGCTCAATTACAGTAGCTAGAAAGTCTAAAGAAACTGTATGGCTTTGTAAACAGATTCCGTTACTATCTAAAACAAGGCCGCCATTATAGCAAACGAGCGGGCTGTTGAGTCTACCTAATTTTTCTTGCAAATAATACATTGCAGATGGCATCCTGGAAGAAGCTAATATGATGGGAAATTCTCTTGATAATTTTGATACGGCAGCAACGGTTTCTATAGCAATGTCACGGTTTGCATCCAATAATGTTCCGTCGATATCAGAACAAAGAAGTTTTAGATTTTTATCCATTGCTCAAAGATAGAACAACAACTTTTTATTGTAGAATTTCAGGTTTATTTCCTTCTTATAAATACCGAAACAATACTGGAGATTAGAATGCCGAATACTAAACTTCCAACTACAGCTTGAATTATATAGCTTTTTAGATTGAAAAACTCATTTGCTTCTTCTATAGTTGCTTTTTCGCTGATTACGGCATACTCAATAACATTCTCAAAGTAATGCGGACTAATATAAGTACTTATGATATACTGCGCGGGTATGGCTAATATGGTTATTAAAATAGTTAGGACTAGGCCGGTTATAAATGCTTGTTTGTAGGTGATGATACCACCATAAAAATTATTACGCTTATCTATAAGTGCTATAAAGTAAATGCCTATTGCTGGTATATAAAAAAGTAAGGTATATAAATGATGCCGGTCTATGAGTTGATCGTGCCAGCCCGCGTAGCGTTCAAAACCCATCCAAATAAATAGAAAGAGGGTGTATATACTTGCCCATTTAAATTCAAGACGTGGATTAATCATAACTTTAATAATAAAGCGATTATGAAGATACTTAATTTTTTAAATACTAGGAGATTAAAATCTAGCAGCTGCGTAGTTTACTCATTAAAATAAACGTTGCTGCTAGAGATGATTGAAGCTGCAGAGAGAGCGGGGTAGAATGAAATAATAGAGTAGAACTTTTATTTTTAGTAAAATTCTTTTTCTTTTTTCTTTGACTTCTCTTTCTTTTTAACATCGAAGCCCAGGTTGCGTAGCGAATTCTCCCAGTCAAGTTTTGTGTGTTGTACGTTACTGCGCGTATTTTTAATATACTTAATGCGTTGTAAAATACTTTGAATAAAAAGACAATCTGCCTTAGTCAAATCTTCACTGTCTTTCATTAAAATGACCAGTAGTTTGTTAGATTGATCCATAGACGGAGCATCATCATAATTGGCTACGGTAAGGGGTGCGATATCTGTGCGCAACCATGCACGTAACTCAACGGCTTTCATATTAGTAGCCTCTTTTAATTCTTGGTGTAAGCGGTTTTTAGAAAACAAATTGAAATAAAATTAGGGTATAAAATTAGGGGTAATGTGTAAGTCTAAGTGGACTGCAATATTAAGTTTGTGTAAATAATATTTAGAAGGTAAATGGCTAATGTTATTAACAAAAAAACACCCGTTATTAACGGGTGTTTTTTATTTAAATGTATTTAATTTTTATTCGTCTATAAGCACCCAATCTCCTTTATCAAGTAATGGGATTGCTTGTTTAAATTTCATTGATTTTGTCTCACCGTTCATAATGTGCTTAATCGTCACTTTATCATTACGGCCTATTTTAGGACGTTCACGTATTATCGTTTCGGTTACTTGTTGACGCTGAGGTTGTGTATTGCCACCTGCAGATCTACTTTGAGAAGCACGCTCATCTAGATTAGGAATCTCTTCTTTAGTGGTCTGTACTTTTTCAGACTGTTTTACCTGTCTGGCTTCGCGTATCTGATTTTCTTGCTGTACAGGCAGTTCCCCTTTAAATAAGAAGGAAATTACATCTTTATTAACCTGATCTATCATTTGCTTGAATAATTCAAATGCTTCAAACTTGTAAATTAATAAAGGATCTTTTTGCTCGTGAACGGCAAGTTGTACACTCTGCTTCAATTCATCCATTTTGCGCAGGTGTGTTTTCCAGGCATCATCAATAATTGCAAGTGTAATATTCTTTTCAAAATCTGTAATCAGCTGCTTTCCTTTAGACTCGTAGGCATCTTTTAGATTAGTTACAACCTTAAGTTCTTTTATGCCATCAGAAAAAGGAACTACAATACGCTCATAATTACTATCTGGATTTTCATAAACATTACTTATGATAGGGAAGGCAACTGCTGCGTTACGCTCCATTTTTTCACGGTAATGTACCAGTGCTGCATCATAAACTTTTAGTGCAAGCTGCTTTGCAGAAGAAGAATCAAATTCTTTCTGATCTACAGGGCTACTCATCGAGAAAAAACGAATTAATTCAAATTCAAAATTCTTATAATCCTGAGCTGCTTTGTTAGTTTCTGCAATTACTTCTGAAGTATCGTAAATCATATTTGCGATATCTACACGCAGACGCTCTCCAAACAATGCGTGATAACGACGCTTATAAATTACTTCACGTTGCGCATTCATCACATCATCATATTCTAACAAACGCTTACGTACCCCAAAGTTATTTTCTTCAACTTTCTTTTGAGCGCGTTCAATAGATTTAGAAATCATCCCGTGTTGAATAACTTCACCTTCTTTAAGGCCCATGCGGTCCATCATTTTTGCGATACGTTCTGAACCAAAAAGGCGCATTAAGTTATCTTCTAAAGAAACATAGAACTGTGAGCTTCCAGGATCTCCCTGACGACCTGCACGACCACGTAACTGGCGGTCAACACGTCTTGAATCATGACGTTCTGTACCTATAATGGCAAGACCACCTGCCTCTTTTACAGCTTTACTCAATTTAATATCTGTACCACGACCAGCCATGTTAGTAGCGATCGTTACCTGGCCAGAGTTACCTGCATCAGCAACGATATCTGCTTCTTTTTTATGCAGCTTTGCATTTAATACGTTGTGAGGTACTTTTCTTAGGGAAAGCATCTTTCCTAATAATTCTGAAATCTCTACCGAAGTTGTACCTATAAGTACAGGTCTACCTGCTTCTACAAGATTCTGAACTTCATCAATTACCGCATTGTATTTCTCGCGTTTTGTTTTGTAAACTTTATCGTCGCGGTCATCTCTGGCGATAGGGCGATTTGTAGGTATTTCTACAACATCAAGCTTGTAGATTTCCCAAAGTTCTCCAGCTTCAGTAACTGCAGTACCCGTCATACCACTAAGTTTGCGGTACATTCTAAAATAATTCTGAAGTGTTACAGTTGCAAAAGTCTGTGTAGCATCTTCAATTTTTACATTTTCTTTAGCTTCAATCGCCTGGTGTAAACCATCGCTATAGCGGCGACCATCCATTATACGACCGGTTTGCTCGTCAACGATTTTAACTTTATTATCCATCACCACGTATTCGGTGTCTTTTTCAAACAAAGTGTAAGCTTTTAGAAGCTGATTCATCGTGTGAATACGCTCACTTTTTATGCTAAACTCTCTAAAAAGATCTTCTTTCTTTTCAGCTTCTTCCTCTGTGGTAAGGTTTGAATTTTCAATTTTACTAATCTCAACACCCATTTCTGGCATAATGAAGAAATTAGGATCGTCTTTACCAGAAAGGTGCTCAATACCTTTATCGGTAAGTTCTATCTGGTTGTTTTTTTCATCAATAGTAAAATATAAATCAGCGTCAATCACGTGCATTTCGCGATTGTTGTCCTGCATATATTGATTTTCTGTTTTTTGTAGCAGTAAACGAATTCCCTCTTCACTAAGGAATTTAATTAGCGCTTTATTTTTAGGTAAACCTCTGTAAACGCGTAATAATAATATAGCTCCTTCTTTTGTGTCGCCGGATGCTATTAATTTTTTTGCTTCTGAAAGAGTACCTGTCAATTGCTGGCGTTGCAAATTGACTAAGCTATCAATTTTAGGTTTTAAAGCATCAAACTCGTGTTGATCTCCTTTAGGTACAGGGCCTGAGATAATTAATGGGGTACGGGCATCATCAACTAAAACAGAGTCGACCTCATCAACAATCGCGTAGTTAGGCGCGCGTTGCACAAGATCATTAGGTGCGTGCGCCATATTATCTCTTAGGTAATCAAAGCCAAACTCATTATTTGTACCATATGTAATATCTGCTGCGTATGCTTTGCGACGTGATGCAGAGTTGGGTCTGTGAAAATCAATACAGTCTAGGGTAAGACCGTGAAAGTTAAATAAAGGAGCCATCCACGCGCTATCTCGTTTTGCCAGATAGTCGTTAACGGTTACCAGGTGAACTCCATTTCCGGTAAGTGCATTTAGATAAACCGGAAGTGTAGCAACTAAGGTTTTACCTTCACCTGTTTGCATCTCTGCAATTTTACCCTGATGCATGGCAACACCACCTATTAGCTGCACATCATAATGTATCATATCCCAGGTAATCGCTTTACCTGCAGCATCCCAGCTATTTGCCCAAATAGCATTGTCACCATCTAGGGTAACATAATCTTTATCTGCGCTTAGCTCGCGGTCAAAAGCATTAGCAGTTACGGGTATTGATGTATTGTGGTAAAATCGCTTTGCAGTTTCTTTAACAACGGCAAATGCTTCGGGTAGAATATCATTTAGAACCTGTTCGCTAATCGCGTAAGCGTCATCTTTTAGCTTATCAATCGCTGCATAAATTTCTTCTTTGCGATCTATATCGTCGTTTTCGTCTGCTTCGCTTTGTAGTTTAAGTTGCTCAGCATTATTATCTGCTAGTGCATTAGCGATTTGAGCTTTAAATTGAGTGGTTTTTTGCCTCAGTTCATCGTGGGAAAGCTTTTCTAGCTGCGCTTCAAAGCTTTTTATTTTTTCAACAATAGGTTGAATTGATGCAACATCTTGTTTAGATTTATCTCCTACAAAGACTTTTAATACTTTATCTAATAATCCCATAATTTGGTAACTAGTTTATTATCAATAGGTAGCTTACATCAAGCTTGAGGCTTTACTATTAATACATTAATTTTCCGATAAAATCGTAACACATTGTTACGAATAGTTGCTTTTTAAAGCGGTTCAAATTTAAGCAAAAAAAAAGCCTCAATGCGAGACTTTTTAAGTGTTTACGTGATGTAATATCTAGTATTCATCCTCATTCCAGAGGTAGTCATCGTCAGACGGGTAGTCTGGCCATATTTCGTCAATAGAATCATAAGAATCGCCTTCATCTTCCATAGATTGTAAATTTTCTACAACCTCTAGTGGCGCTCCCGTTCTAATTGCATAATCAATCAATTCATCTTTGGTAGCCGGCCAAGGTGCATCGCTTAGGTGAGAGGCTAGTTCTAATGTCCAGTACATAGTTAACGTATTTAATTTTTTTGCAAAAATAAATTTATTAGCGTAATAACCAAGGAAAATATCAATTAATTCAATATTATTTTTAAGAACGTCTGTAATCTCCTTAGATTACGTCACTTATACCCAGTTTTTAAATATCAATTCCTATTTTTCGGGTATCCACTTAACTTCTTCTGCTTGTAGCTGTTTTGTCAAGAAACGTGCCAGTACAAACAGATAGTCAGAAAGACGGTTTAAATATTTTAAGGCGTTATCTTCAAAAGGAACTTGTTGATAAAGAGCAGTTGATAAACGTTCTGCTCTGCGACATACACTGCGTGCAATGTGACAGAATGACACGGTTTGATGTCCCCCTGGAAGAATAAAATGCGTCATAGGTGGCAATTGCTCTTCCATAGCATCCATCTCTGTTTCTAAGAGCGCAATATCTAAATCACTAATTTTTTTTATATCTAATCGTTCTTTGCCATTTTTCAAAATAGCTTTCTCAGGATCTGTAGCTAGTATCGCACCTATAACAAATAGTTTTTCTTGTATTTTAATGAGAATAGCTTTGCTGTGAGTATCTATTTCCTGATCACGAATTAATCCTAAATGTGAATTGAGTTCATCAAGTGTACCATAACTTTCTATGCGAATGTCATGTTTAGAAACACGTGTACCACCAAACAGTGCGGTAGTGCCATTGTCTCCGGTTTTAGTATAAATTTTCAAAACTTGTGATGTTTAGTTTGTAGATAAATCGTCTTCTTCCCGCTCTTTTTTACGGTTAAAGTATTCCGCTCTAAAATTGCGCCTTTTTCGATCGCGCATTTTACGCTGATTGCGCTTGTTGTTTTTTACCACACCCAGAAAGAGAATAGCTAAAACAACTACGATAATTATGGTTTGTAAATTTTCAGGTATAAAATCAAGCATACTTTAAAATTACTTAATTAAAACTGCTTTGGCGAATAGAAAGCTTTGCCATAGTAGTTTCTAATTATTCCATAGCGTGTTTTGCATAACTGCGCCATTTTTCTATACATTCTACCATATCCTGAGGTACGGGGCTATCAAAACTCATCCATTCCCCGGTTTTAGGATGAACAAAACCTAATGTTTTTGCGTGTAAAGCTTGTCGCGGTAATATTTTAAAACAGTTATCTACAAATTGCTTGTATTTAGTAAACGTAGTTCCTTTTAAAATAGCATCACCGCCATAGCGCTCATCATTAAATAGTGTATGCCCTATATATTTCATATGTACACGTATTTGATGCGTACGGCCTGTTTCTAGTTTACAAGATATTTTTGTTACGTAGCCTAAACGTTCTAGAACTTTATAGTGGGTAACCGCTTCTTTACCTTGATCACCTTCAGGATATACAGTATTTTGCATGCGGTTTTTAGGGTGTCTGCCTATGTGACCATCTACAGTACCATTTTCTTCTTCAACATTACCCCATACAATAGCGACATACTCACGCTCGCTACTTTTGTCAAAAAACTGCTTAGCTAAATGGGTCATAGCTTCTTCTGTCTTAGCAACAACAAGAAGTCCGCTTGTGTCTTTGTCTATGCGGTGTACAAGACCGGGTCTGCCGCTACTGTTTTCAGGCAGATTTTCAAAATGATAGATAAGCGCATTTATAAGGGTGCCACTGTAATTACCGTGACCGGGATGTACCACCATTCCTGCCGGTTTGTTTACCACCAGAAGGGTGTCATCTTCATAAACAATATCTAGCGGAATGTCTTCTGGAGTTAATAAAAACTCATAGGGTGGGTGCTCAAACATAACCCGAACCACGTCACCGGCTTTAACTTTGTAATTTTGTTTTACAACAGCACCGTTAACCTGTATGTTTCCGTTTTTTGCTGCTGTTTGAATTTTATTTCGAGTTGCCTTTTCAATAAAATTCATTAAAAATTTATCTACGCGCAGCGGTTCCTGACCTTTGCCTGCAGTAAAATTATAATGTTCGTAAAGTTCGTCTTCCTGTTCGTCTGGCCCTTCGGCATTAAAATCCTGCATCTTCTAGTTCTTCAGCCTCGTTAATTGAATCATCTATATCTACTGAATCTTCAGTAGTCGTATTATAATAATTATCTTTTCCGTTACCAACCACGAGGTCGATAACAGACATTTTGCGCAATTTATCACCTTCTCTCAATGTAGCGCCGTTGTGTCTCAACTCCAGTACTTCATCTTCAGAAATATGATCGCGTAAGTCTATTTTTCCTATTTTAAAACCTAAGGCCAGTAGGGTAGGCTCTACCTGACGTTGTGTTCTGCCCACCAGCGATGGTATTGCAATTTCGCGATATCCCGAAGGATTGAGCACGAGGTAAATTTTTCGGTTTTCTTTTACAAATTTTCCCGCTGCCGGGTTTTGTTCTATCACTGAGTATGTAGGGTAATCAGGATTATAATTAGACGAGTCTATAACCACATAGTTTAGATCTGCATTGTCAAGTTCCTGCTTAACAAGACTGAGTGTCATTTTGCTCAAATCAGGCACCGCAATGCGCTCGTCGTGATTTGTAGAAGAGCTAAGCCAAAAAATAAACCCAAAACCCAGCACAATCAATACGATTACGGCTAACAGTAACTGCATCAAAAATGCTTTGCTAAATATAAATTTTATGAGTCCCATATACATGCGATTTTGCGGCTACAAACTTAGTTTAAAATTGGCTGACCCTCAATTGCAATCATTTTTTTTGCCTAATTATTCTAAAATTAGCGTTCTTTGAGCCCCTATTTCTTATTACTTAACGCAAAGGATTTCTATTTACTATGTCAAAAAAAAATATAGCAGTTATAATGGGTGGTTTTTCAAGCGAGGTTGCCATCTCTATGCTTAGCGGAAACACGGTTTGTAAACATTTGGATACTTATAAATATACGGTTTACCCAATTTCTATTTTAAAAGAGGGCTGGTTTTGTACACATTCAGATCATAAACCTATACCTGTAGATAAAAGTGATTTTTCGTTAACTATCGAAGGCACAAAGATTACTTTTGATTGTGTGTTTAATACCATTCACGGCACTCCTGGAGAAGATGGTATCATACAGGCGTATTTTGATTTAATGCAGATACCTCAGACGGCTTGCGATTATTATGAGGCTGCGCTTACCTTTAATAAGCGCGATTGTGTAAGTGTGTTAAGGGCTTATGGTGTTAAAACAGCAACAAATTATTTTTTAAATAAAGGAGATGCCATTAATCCTGCCGAAATTGTTGCCAGAGTAGGCTTGCCTTGTTTTGTAAAAGCCAATAAGGCGGGGAGCAGTTTTGGTGTTTCTAAGGTGTATGCAGAAGAAGAACTGGAGGCGGCAATTGCAGTTTCTTTTAAAGAAGACGATGAGATTATTATTGAATCGTTTCTTTCGGGCACCGAAGTTTCAGTAGGCGTAATTAATTATCACGGAAAAATACAGGCTTTGCCGGTCACCGAAATTGTAAGCGAGAATGATTTCTTTGATTACGAAGCTAAATACGCCGGAAAGTCTCAGGAAATTACTCCTGCACGAATTTCAACAGAACAAACCGAAGCTGTGCAGCGTGAAGCAGAGAAGGTTTTTAAAGTTTTAAAATTGAAAGGGCTCACTCGAGCTGAATTCATTTTTCATAACGGGGAACCCCATTTCTTAGAAGTAAATACGACTCCGGGGTTAAGTCCCGCGAGTATTATTCCGCAGCAGGCACAAGTAGCAGGTATTAGCCTTTCTGATTTGTTTGATAATGTGATAGCGCAAGCGCTTTTAAAATAAAAAACACGAAATACAAAAAGTATCTTGAACCTTGAAGCATTACTAATTTGTATTTTTAATCTTCAATATTGAATACGTTATTATGAAACGCGCAGTCTTCCCCGGTTCTTTCGATCCGTTAACTTTAGGTCATTTTGATATCATCGAACGTGGTTTGAAGCTGTTTGATGAGATTATATTAGCTATAGGTGTCAATGCAGATAAGAAATATATGTTCACGTTAGAGCAGCGTGAGGCTTTTTTAAAGGACTCGTTTAAAGACGAACCTAAGATTAAAGTAATGACCTATAAAGGGCTTACGGTAGATTTTTGTAATGCGACAGATTCGGGTTTTATCCTTCGTGGACTTAGAAATCCAGGGGATTTTGAATTTGAAAAAGCCATTGCGCATACAAACCGAAAGCTTTCTCAAATCGAAACCGTATTCTTGCTCACCTCTTCAGGTAAGAGTTATATTTCTTCTTCAATAGTTAGAGATGTAATTCGTAATGGCGGTGATTATACCGGTCTGGTACCTGATACGGTGCGGGTTTAAAAACGTGCAACTTTAGCGAGTCATACCGGTCTTTAGTATAGATTTTACTTTATGCTGAAAACCCGTTTATTTATTCTCACTCTTTTTATAGCGCTCAACAGCTATTCTCAAATCACTAGAGGAAAGGTTTATGCAGACAATAGACCTAAAGAAGGTGTTTTGATTATTAATACTACTCAAAATACAATGTCTTCTACTAACGTTAAAGGGGATTTTAGCTTTGCCGCAAATCTAGGAGATTCTCTTGTCTTTAGCGCTTCTTTTTATAAAACTCAACTTATTAAAGTGGAGCACTACCATTTAGAAAAAATCTGGGTGGTAGAGTTACTCGAAAACCGTAACGATTTAGATGAAGTACATTTAACCGGAGCTTCAAAGATTAAAGCCTTTAGTATAGAGGAGTATGATAAAAACTTTAATACGTGGCTTCAGAAAGATATAAAAGAAAATCCATTTGCGTACAGTCCGCAACCATCTGGAGGACTCGATTTATTAGCAATAGGTAAGATGATTTTTAATGGAATTAATCGAACTAAAGAAAAAGAGGCTCTTGATGCAAAAAGATTTAGAACCTTAGAACTTGAGGAATTAATAGTTTTTTTTAAAAGAGATGATTTTTTTAATGAAGATTTGCTGCGTAATCAATTGGCTATTTCTAAAAGCGAAGAAGGCACCTATTTTGATTATTGTCAAAGTCAACAAATAGATTCTCGATTATTACTAAAAAAGAATCAAATTCGATTTTTAGATTATCTTTTAAAACGCAGTGATGAGTACCATAATTTATCACAAGCGGAAACCAATTAGATTAGCTTAACGCTGTAATACCTAAATATGAATAGTAAACAAGTTCTCTTTTTTTGTATTTCACTCTGTGCTGTGGCAGGATATTCTCAAAATACTTCAGGCAAAGTTTACGCAGGAGAAAAGCGGGTTCCAGGTGTTTTGGTAGAAAACAGAACTCAGAATAAAAGTACTGTAACTACAGATGAAGGTGATTTTAGTTTAGCCGCTCGACTCAAAGATTCTCTGGTGTTTAGCGCGCCGTTTATGGAAACTCAGGTTTTTATTGTAGAACCCTATCAGCTTGAAAAACGTTGGGTAGTTGAACTTAAAGAGAATCTAAACGAACTGGAAGAAGTGCGTCTTACGGAAGCGCCAAAAGTTCGGGAGTTTAACTTAAAAGAATACGACAGTATAGTTAATGCAGCCATACAGGCTGATGTTAAGAAATATCCACATTTGTATAAACCACCAAATTATACAAATGGTATGGATTTTATTGCAATAGGTAAAATGTTTTTGAGCTTATTTAAAAAAGACCCTTCAAAACAGAAAAAGGAATACAATCCCATCACTTATGAGCAGTTGCATGTGCTATTTGCCACTAGCGATTATTTTGATCGAAAATTCTTAAATCGCCAGTTAGAAATAGAATCCTACCATCAAAATTTATTTTTTGAATATCTTGATGCTAAGCAGTTGAAAGGTGAACTTTTGCTTCCGGAACATCAACTTGATCTTTTGGATCGTCTTATGGTTTTAAGTACCAGTTTCAAAACTGAACTTAAGAATTTTGAACAGGAAGGTGTTTCTATTCCTGAGAAAAATTAAAGTTCAGTTTTTAATAATCTTAGTTCAGGTTTACATTTAACCCTACATAAAAGTTTATAGGCTCCCCGGGATAATAATAACGCGGTGCAGCACCACCAAATCCTGTGGCATTAGGTAAAATTTGAGCGGCATAATTGGTGTCAAATACATTATTTACACCACTATAAAGTGTTGCTTTAAATTTTTGTGAAAGCTGAAATGCGTAATCTGCTCTTAAATTTACCAGATTATAACTGTCACTATAAATTGTATTTGCATCATTTAATGGGATAGCGCCGGTATATCTATAATTCACATTAAACCGAAGTCCGTTTGCGTGTTGTAAATCTACACCCAGATTAATTATTTTATCGGCCACGCCGGTTAAATCATTACCGCCGTAGTTAATATCATTATCGGTAAATTCATCAAAAGAGTAATCGTTTATTGTAGCCGAGGCATAAGGTCTAAACTCCCAGTTTGCAGCAAGTTGCGTTCTATAATTAATCAGTAATTCTATCCCATTATGATCAGTTTTGCCGGCATTACGTCCAACGTACTGATCATTGCCAACGCGCTCTGCAACCAGTAAATCATTTACCTGTACCGTGTAAAACGCAAGCTCTGTATAGAGTGTTTTATTAAACCACTGTGCTTTTAAACCCAGTTCATAATTAATGCCGGTTTCCGGTTTGATTTCGGGGTTTATAGCGCCTTCGGGAGTGAGTGTTTCGGCAACTGTGGGTAATGAAAAACCTCTGCTTACGGTTGCATATAAAAACTTATCTGTATCCACTTCGTAAGTCAAACCTGCCTGAGGTAAAAACAAGCGCGGGTAGGTATATACTCCAGAATTGTCAATATTGCTTTCGTTGAGGTAATCGTTAAGTACATACCTGCTGTGATTGTAGTTAAGCCCTATATCTGCCTTTAAACGTTCAGAGAATTGAAGACTTATTTGTGCAAAAAGGTTAAGATATTTTCGGTCTTGTTCCTGATTACTAAACAGGTTACCTTGTAAACTTCCGTTTCCGGAATTATCCTGATATAAATTTTCAAAGAGTTTTGCCTGGTAATGCTCGTCAAAATACTCAACTCCAATGCTGCTTTTTGCAGGAATATTAAAAATAGAAAAGGAGGATTGTAAATTGCTACGTATCCCGAAAGCAAAAGAATCTTCATCTAAAATATCAAACGGTCGTGGTTCGTAACCATCTCTGTAGTTGACAAACACATTGGTTGTCCACGAGTTGTGCTCATTAAACTGCCAGTTGTACGAAAGCCCTGCAAGACCCTTATCGTACGATTCAAAACCCTGAGCAGCATTCCACGTAAAAGCTGCTTTTTCGGGATTATTTTTTAAATCTTCCGCGTTAATTGAGCTCGGGATAAAGGCTTTTAAACGCGTATAATTTCCAAAAAACGTTAGTGAACTTTTGGCATTGAGTTCTGTTTTCGCGTATGCGGTATAGGTATTCCTGTTGTAATTACTATTATCTCTAAAGCCTTCTTTTTCAAGATGATTATAACTGATGAAACCTGCAGTTTTATTGTTTGCTAAAGATGTCGTTACTCCGCTTTTAAAAAGGCCAAAAGAGCCACCAAGACCATTAAGCTGAACTGAAGCAGATTCTGGTTTTGGTTTTATTACCGAAATATTGATTGCTCCTCCTAGACCGGCACCATAACTACTGCTTGCGGGACCTTTAATAATTTCGAGACGTTCAATAAGGTTGAGGTCAAGGTCTTCTAACGTAGTTTCTCCCTCACCGGTAGTGAGTGGTATACCTTCTATATAGGCTTTCACCCGGTTTGTAGTATACTGGCTACGCGCACCCAAACCGCGAATACTGATGCGGCTGGTGTTTAAAGCGCCTTGCTGCATTTGAATACCAGGATTCTTATTGATTTCGTTTGCGATAGAGAGTTGGTCACCGCGCTGCAGATCTTCTGCATTAATAACATTTACCGATGCGGGAATGCGCTGCAATTGATCTTGAATAGGGGTAGAAGTGATTACCACTTCCCCCAGAGTGTTACGTACAAAAACAGAATCTGCTGTTGTCTTCACTTGAGCCTGAGCAAAAGTAGAAAGCAACAGCAGAAAAAGAATAGCTATTTTGTTCATAGATTATTTTGCAGAAATCTTCCAGATAATACCACTATCATCATCATTAACAAGTAGTGAACCATCTGGAGTAACTGTAGTTGCTACCGGGCGGCCATATACTTCGTCACCATTTGCATCTGGTATAAAACCGGTTAAGAAATCTTCTGCAGGTTGTGGTTTTCCATTTTCAAAAGGAATAAAAACAACTTTATAGCCTGAAAAAGGATCACGGTTCCAAGATCCATGTTGACCTACAAAAGCTCCGTTTTTATATTTAGCAGGAAATGCATCTGCGGTGTAAAAGGTAAAACCTAAAGAAGCCGTATGTGGTCCTAAAGGTACATCTGGCATAATCGCTTTATCCACTAAATCCTGATGCGGATCATCTGCCCAGCGTGGATCTTTAATTTGACCGTAGTAGCTATAGGGCCAGCCATACCAGCCGCCTTTTTGAACGCTTGTTGCATAATCTGGTACCAGGTTGTTTCCTAATTCGTCACGCTCATTTACCGCAGTCCATAAATCACCAGTAACCGGATTCCAGTCCATACCCACCGGGTTTCTAAGTCCCGAAGCATATACGATTTCACCGCTTCCGTCTAGATTTACCTCAAGAATATTAGCGCGGCGCTCTTCTTTTTCCATCCCCTGATCTCCCACATTACTTGCAGAACCTACAGAGATGTAAATTTTATCTTTAGCAGCGTTTGTGATGATATTACGCGTCCAATGGTTGTTATAGCCACTTGCAGAAAGGGCAACAATTTTCTCACCTTTACCTTCTAGTTTAGTTTGTCCTTCTTTATAAGGGAAACGATATAAACCATCTGTATTAGCAATGTAGAAGTAGTTGTTTACAACCAGCATACCAAAGTTTTGATTTAAGCCATCTTTAAATACAAAACGCTTATCTACTTCGCCATCCTGATCTGTATCTCTCAACAGCGTAATTTGATTTGCGCTATCACGGGTATTTGCTTCAGCGACAAAAATATCATTATTAGGTGCGATATACGTCCATCGTGGGTGCTTTAAAGAGTCGGCAAAACGCGTAACGGTAAAACCTTCTGGTGCCACGGGTGTTTTACCTTCTGGCCAACCTATAACCTTACTGTTTTTAGATACAGATTCTGAAGAAAAAGGAGCTACAAGGTCTAAAGGACCTGCTGCAGTTTGTACGGTTGTAATTCCCGCATCTGCAAGCTCTTCTTTTTCTGCATCCGGTACAGATTTTTCATTTTTGCACGCTGAAAGTAGTAGTAGACCTACTGTTGCATATAGATATGTTTTCATAAAATCATTTTCAACGAAAATAGTATTTAAATAATTCCTCAATCCCTTATAGCAGCGGATTAATAAAAATTTAACGGGTCTCAAGGCAATATATCGTTTGAGTTTAATTTAAAGTAACGTATACAATGCTTAAAGTGCTGTTTTTTAATAATTTATCTTACTGAACTACAGGTGTCTTGTCCTTTTAATTAAAAAGATTATTTTTGCCAACTTATTATGAAAATTACCATTCATTTTATCGCAGTTACTCCGCCTTGATTTACAGCCTTTAAATCAATGTTTAACACTCAATTCTTATACGATTCTAATAAATTGAATGGTTTGAAAATTTGAGACCCAATCCTAATTCCTAATCAGCCAGTAATCCTGCAGTTTATCAATACTAATTATGAAAAAAGTACTCAACTTATTTGATTTAACTCAAAAAGTAAATTATAAAACCGAAGTATTAGCAGGTTTGACTGTTGCAATGACGATGATTCCAGAATCGTTATCTTTTGCAATACTGGCAGGTTTTCCACCTTTAATGGGGCTATATGCTTCTTTTATTGCGGGTTTAGTAACGGCAATTTTTGGAGGAAGACCAGGAATGATTTCGGGTGGAGCGGGAGCAACCGTTATTACACTTATTGCATTAATGAATTCTAATGGGCTGGAGTATGTATTAGCTGCTGTAGCGCTTGCCGGTGTCATTCAAATTTTAATCGGTCTTTTTAAACTGGGTAAGTTTATACGACTGGTACCGCACCCGGTAATGTTTGGCTTTGTAAACGGTCTTGCGATTGTAATTTTTATGTCACAGATAAAGCAATTTAAAGTATTAGTGGGCGGCGAGTATGAGTGGCTAACAGGTACCCCGTTATTGATTATGGCCGGTCTGGTAGCTCTTACTATAGGTATTGTTGTGTTTTTACCAAAATTGACTAAAGCCGTGCCTTCTTCTCTAGTAGCTATTATAGTAGTTTTTGTTTTAGTTTATTTCTTAGGAATAGATACGAAGACTGTAAAAGATATTGCTTCGATAAGCGGTGGTTTTCCTCCGTTTCATATTCCTAACATTCCTATAAGTTATGAGACTTTAAAAATAATAGCGCCCTATTCGTTAATAATGGCAGCTGTGGGACTAACAGAAGGTTTATTAACCTTAAACCTTGTTGATGAAATTACTGAAACTAAAGGTAACGGAAACAGAGAGTGTATTGCTCAGGGAGGTGCAAATATGCTTAATGGCTTTTTCTTTGGGATGGGTGGTTGCCCAATGATCGCACAAACTTTGGTGAATCTATCTGCCGGCTCTAGAGCACGCCTCTCTGGTATAATTGCTGCACTAACAATTTTGGTAATTATCTTATTTGGAGCTCCTGTAATAGAGCAGGTGCCTATGGCTGCATTAGTAGGAGTTATGATTATGGTTGCGATAGGAACCTTTGAGTGGGTGAGCCTAAAGATTTTTAATAAAGTGCCTAAGAAAGATATTTTTCTAGTTATTATCGTTGCGGTTATAACTGTAGTACTACACAATCTGGCACTAGCGGTTTTAGTAGGGGTGATTCTTTCGGCTTTGTTTTTTGCATGGGAAAGTGCAAAACGTATTCGAGCCAGAAAGTTTGTTGACGAAGATGGGATTAAGCATTATGAGATATTTGGTCCCTTGTTTTTTGCCTCTACGACTAATTTTATTGAAAAGTTTGATGTTGTAAATGACCCCGAAGTGGTGATAATCGACTTTAAAGAAAGCCGTGTTTCTGATATGTCTGCTATTGAGGCTCTAAATGTAATTACCCAGCGCTATCATAAAGTAGGAAAGAAGGTGCATTTACGGTATTTGAGTAATGACTGTATTCGCCTACTAAAAAATGCAGAAGCGATAATAGATGTCAATATTATGGAGGATCCAACTTATAGACTTGTAGAAGATAAAAAGAGCTAGTTTAAGAGTTTTATAATTATTTGGGCGTGTCCCTATGGGTCGGGCTATACGCTGCAATTCCTTGGCTGCGTTGTCACTTGCCTGTGGGATTTACGCTGCTCTCCCTCAAGCGAATATTCTAGTCATTCTTTTTATAATTTTTTGGGCGTGTCCCTTCAGGTCGGGCTATACACTGCAATTCCTTGGCTGCGTTCTCACGTGCCTGCGAGATTTACGCTGCTATCCCTCACGCAACTATTCTGGTCATTTTTTTTATTATTTTTTGGGCGTGTCCTTTCAGGTCGGGCTATGCGCTGCAATTCCTCGGCTGCGTTATCACTTGCCTGTGGGATTTATGCTGCTATCCCTCACGCGAATATTCTAGTCATTCTTTTTATAATTTTTTGGGCGTGTCCCTTCGGGTCGGGCTATACGCTATAATTCCTCGGCTGCGTTATCACTTGCCCGTGGGATTTACGCTGCTATCCCTCACGCAAATATCCTGGTCATTCTTTTTATAATTTTTTAGGCTTGTCCCTTAGGGTCTGCAATTCCTCGGCTGTGTTATCACGTGCCTGCGGGATTTACGCTGCTATACCTTAAACGATTACGCTCTGAAAAGTTAATTGAAGTATTAGAAATAAACCTTTTAAAAAATAGTAAACAAAAAAAGCCGATCTAATACGTTAGATCGGCTTTTATAGGTAGAAGTTTTAATTACTTCTTATTTTGTTGGTCTTTGATGGTTTTCTTATCAAAGTCCACTTTATTTGTATTTACGTTTCTATCTCCCGTAGGATTCGTTGGGTTTTTCTGGTCTACTTTACTATCAAATTTCTTGTCCATAATATATCTTATTTTAATTTATTTAAAGTTACACAGTGATGTTGTTAATTAGTGGTAACAACATCCTAAAACAAGGTTAATATAAAGACAGCGAAGTGATTAATATCAAAAACTAATAACCTAAGCTCTTATGGTTTTGATAAAATTAGATATTCCCGAAATTCCATTTTTAGTTAAGTCGGTGATAAATGCCGAACCTATAATCGCTCCTTTTGCTGATTTTGTAGCTGCTTTAAAGGTTTCTTCATCTTTAATTCCAAAACCTACAATTTGTGGGTTGCTGAGTGAAAGCCCTGAGATACGCTCAAAATAATCGGTTTGAACACTGCCAAACCCCGAGGTTTTGCCGGTTGTACTTGCGCTACTTACCATATAAATAAAACCATCACTAGCAGCGTCAATTTGTCTTATACGCTCGTCAGTCGTTTGAGGCGTAATTAAAAAAACCATTTTAAGGTCGTATTTCTTGAAGATCGCCTGGTAATGCTCCTGATATTCCGCAAGTGGAAGATCTGGCATTATAAGACCGTCAATACCTATTGCTGCACACTCTTTGCAAAACTTCTCAACCCCATATTGCAGCATCGGGTTAAAATAGCCCATTACGATTAGCGGAATATCTACGGTTTTCCTGATGTCTTTAATCTGCTCAAATAGTTTTGCGGTAGTCATTCCGTTTTTCAAGGCAGCTGTAGAACTTTCCTGTATGGTAGGACCGTCTGCTAAAGGGTCGCTAAACGGAAGTCCGATCTCAATCATATCTACACCGGCTTTTACCAGTTCTTCAATCACAGGCACGGTATCTTCTAATTTAGGGTAACCCGCAGTAAAATATATAGACAGAAGCTCTTTGTCTTCCTGTAGGCGTTTGTTTATTCTGTTCATGGTTTGTATTTTTTTAAGTCATTTCTAAACTTCGGCTTTTGCTCAAGATTAGCTTTGTTAGAAATCTTTATGTTTTAGGACTTGCGTTAGGGATTGAGGCTTTTTTGGAGCTCTTTTTTATGTGCTTTTTAACCACATAAAAAAAGCGACTGCCAAAAGCCCGACCCAGCTCCTGAGAGCAGGGGAACGCCCTTATGCTAAATCAAAATATTCGATATAGGTGTTGAGGTCTTTATCACCACGACCACTCAAATTAATCACAATCACATCATCTTTTTTAAATTTGCGATCGTTAAAAATTGCCAGTGCGTGCGAGGTTTCAATTGCCGGGATAATACCTTCTAGTTTACTCAGTTCTAGACCAGCTTCCATCGCATCTGCATCAGTAACGCTTATAAATTCGCCTCTTCCACTTCTAAATAAATTTGCGTGCATAGGGCCAACTCCGGGATAATCTAGTCCGGCAGAAATAGAGTACGGCTCTGTAATCTGGCCGTCTGCAGTTTGCATCAATAAGGTTTTGCTTCCGTGGATGATACCTTCTTTACCTAATGCTGAGGTTGCAGCGCTTTCTCCACTATGAATACCTTTTCCGGCAGCTTCTACAGCAATAATGCCTACTTCAGGATTGTCTAAATAATGGTAATAAATACCTGCAGCATTACTACCGCCACCTACGCAAGCCACCACATAATCCGGGTTTTCGCGACCTTCTTTTTCTAATAACTGTTTTTTTACTTCTGCCGAAATCACACTTTGAAAACGAGCAACCATATCAGGATATGGGTGAGGTCCCACCACGCTACCTATGATATAATGCGTATCTGTAGGGTTATTAATCCAGTCTCGTATAGCCTCATTCGTAGCATCTTTAAGCGTTTTACTGCCCGATTCTGCCGATACCACTTTGGCGCCCAGCATTTTCATACGGGCAACATTAGGAGCTTGCCTTTTAATGTCAACAGCACCCATATATACAATACATTCAAAACCCATAAGCGCACAAACAGTAGCCGTTGCCACACCGTGTTGCCCAGCTCCGGTTTCTGCTATAATACGGGTTTTTCCTAAGCGTTTAGCCATTAGAATCTGCCCAATCGTATTGTTAACTTTATGTGCTCCCGTATGGCATAAATCTTCCCGTTTTAAGTAGATTTTTGTACCGTATTTTTCTGAAAAGCGCTTTGCAAAATAAAGCGGGGTAGGGCGACCTACATATTCTTTCAGCAGCTCATTAAACTCTTTTTGAAATTCTGGCTCCTGCATTACGTTTATGTAATTCTGGCGCAATTCTTCTACATTAGGATACAGCATTTCTGGGATGTATGCACCTCCAAAATCACCGTAATAGCCTTTTTCATTTACGTTGTAATTCATAGCACTATTTTTTTATTACGCCTTTCGATTATCGTTTAGGATAAACCAAGGCGGAGTCGTTTATTGTTTAATTATTTTTTTAAAGCTGAAACTAAGTTCTTCAAATCTTCAATATTTTTTAATCCCGGTTCTAGTTCAAACTTGCTATTTACATCTATCGCATACAGCGGAAGATTTAATTGCAGGAACTCTTTTACCGAGCTAATTTCTGCTAAGCCAATACCGCCACTTAAAATAAAGGGTTTTTGTGATGGGTATTTTTTTAAAACTTCCCAATCAAATGTATAGCCGTTTCCACCTTTTTCTTTGCCTTTAGTGTCAAATAGAAACATATCAACTACGTCCTCATAATCTTCTAATACGGAAAAGTCAAACGTATCTTTTATGCTAAAAACTTTCCAAAGTTCGATTAGATTCTGCGTAGGTACTTCAAATGCAGACGGTGTAGTTTTTTTTTCCGAATCTCTACTGCGCTCGATCTGACAGAGTTTTTTCAGTTGCAGGCAATATTCTGGTGATTCGCTGCCGTGCAATTGAATAGCGTCTAAATCGAACTGCTGTATTTTTTCTAAGACAAAATTAAGTTCTGCATTCACAAAAACGCCCACTTTTTTGATGGCAGCAGGTAATTTGGGTATTTTGTTCAAGTCAAAGTTGCGCGGACTTTTAGCATAAAATATAAAACCTAAATAGTCGGGTTTGAGCGCTGCCACCTCAGTGGTGTTGGCTTTCATTCCACAGACTTTAAGCCGCAGCGCGGCAGGCTTAGTGGAAGAGGGAACTTTATTTTGATATGTACTTTTTTCCTTAGACATATATTTATATTCCCCCTTTGGGGGTTAGGGGGCTTAGTTCTTTGATAAAAGCCTCCGCGCTGCGGCCGGGATTATCTGTTTTCATAAAGTTTTCTCCTATTAAAAAACCTTTATATCCATAAGGTTTCAATTCGTTTATAGCTTCGATGCTGCTAATTCCACTTTCAGAAACCTTTACAAAATCATCAGGAATTTCTGTAGAAAGGGTTTTACTGATGTCCAGACTTACCTCGAATGTTTTGAGATTTCGGTTATTTACGCCCAGCATATCAAGTGAGGGCATAATCGATTTTTGCAACTCTTCCAGATTGTGTACTTCTAACAGCACATCAAGGCCTAAGGACTTTGCAAATTCAGAAAGCGATTTAATTTCGCTTTGCGAAAGCACCGCGGCAATTAAGAGAATCACATCTGCACCATAGGCTTTGGCTTCTAAAATCTGATATTCATCAACGATAAATTCTTTTCTCAAAAGCGGAAACGAACTTGCAGCTCGTGCGATTAGTAAATCATCTAGCGAGCCGCCAAAATATTTTCCATCTGTTAAAACACTCATCCCACATACACCTGCCTGCTCATAACCCATCGCGACATCCTGTACATTTAAACTATTATTGATAGTTGCTTTACTGGGAGAACGTCTTTTATGTTCGGCAATAATACCGGTTTCACTAGCTTTTAAAGCAGCTGCAAGCGAAGGGCTTTTACGCTCAAAGAGTACCGACTGTTCTAATTGTTTTACCGGAATTAATCCTTTTCTTAAGGCTACTTCCTTGTATTTATCTGCAATGATTTTATCTAGAATATTCACGTAATCTATTGTTATTTCAATTCTTATTTTTATTCATAGCCAACTTCTCTAAATTTTTTCGCATAGCGAAAAATAAAAAGGTTCCCCCTTTGGGGGCTAGGGGGCTTTGCTCAATTCTATTAGTTTATTCAGTTTTTCTAAAGCTTTTCCGCCTAAGAGCGATTCTTTTGCCAGCTCAAAACCTGCTTTTGGTTCGAGGTTTCTCACGGTAGCAATGGCCATTCCTGCATTTGCCGATACCACATTAATCTGTGCTTCGGTACCTTTACCGCTTATAACTTTTTTAAAAATAGCTGCCGAAGATTCAATACTATCACCTCCGTAGATTTCTTGTTGGGTGATTTGTTTCACCCCAAAATCTTCAGCACTAAGCATACGTTCGCTTGAGTTGCGTATTGCTTTGGTATTGCCTGTAAGTGAAATCTCATCGTAGCCGTCTATACTGTGCAGAATCGTAAAATTCTTAGTGGTTTGCTGGTATAAGTAACCGTACATTCTGGCCAATTCCAGATTGAAAACGCCTACCAGTTGATTGTCTGGAAAAGCAGGATTTACCATAGGACCCAGCATATTGAAAAAGGTTTTAACACCCAGTTCACGACGTATAGGACCTACGTTTTTCATCGCGGGGTGAAATAGGGGAGCGTGCAATACACAAATACCCGCCTCGTCAAGACAGCGTTTTAAAAAGTCTTTATCACTACTAAATTTAATGCCCAGATGTTCCATCACGTTGCTGCTTCCGCTTACAGAGGAAACTCCGTAATTACCGTGTTTGGTCACATTAATCCCTGCGCCTGCCGCAACAAAGGAAGCAAGTGTAGAAATATTAAAGGTGTCTTTACCATCGCCACCCGTACCACATAAATCAATTGCATTGTAGCCTTCAAAAGGTACAGCAATACACAAATCTAAAAGGGCGTCTCTAAAGCCGGCAAGCTCTGCTACGGTAATGCTACGCATCATATAAACGGTTATGAATGCTGCAATCTGACTCGTATTATACTTACCTTCAGATATGTTTACCAGAACCTCACGCGCCTCTTCTTTACTCAGCTGATCGTGATTTATAAGTCTGTTTAAAATAGTTTTCATTGTCCCCCTCTTGCTCCCCCAAAGGGGGAGAATTAATATTTGAATTTAGGTAAAAGAAACCCTGTTCCCTTTTGGGGGTTAGGGGGCTGTTACCCAATTTTTAATCATTTTCTTGCCTTCTGGTGTCAATACAGACTCCGGATGAAATTGTACACCACGCACATCAAAAGTTCTATGACGTAGCGACATAATCTGCCCATTTACATCTACAGAAGTAATCTCTAACTCTTCCGGAAAACCTTCAGGAGCAACCACCCACGAGTGGTATCTTCCTATTTCAAAAGTTTCAGGAATATCTTTAAAAAGAGGTTCGTCTGCCACCAGTTGTTTTGCTGATGTGGCTACCCCGTGAAAAACCTGATCCAGGTTGGTAAGGCTTCCGCCGAAAACTTCACCTATAGCCTGTTGCCCCAGACAAACGCCCAGCATGCTTTTACTAGCCGCATATTCTTTAATTATAGCTTTTAAAAGTCCGGCTTCATCGGGAATACCGGGACCTGGTGAAAGCAGTATTTTATCGTAGCGTGCAACATCTTCTAACTTTAATTGATCATTGCGTCTAACAGTAACTGTGCAGTCTAAATCTTCTAAATAATGCACCAGATTGTAAACAAAACTGTCGTAATTATCGATGACTAAAACGTGTATTGGCTTCGCCATTATTTTTATGTATTGATACTAATTAATCTTTACTCTTAGGTTTAAATTTCTTCAGCAAGTTTAAGTGCTTTAGTAAGTGCACCCAGCTTGTTGTAGACTTCTTCCAATTCTTTTTCAGGAACACTGTCACTTACGACACCGGCACCGGCCTGATAGTGTAATTGGTGATTTTTACTTAAGAACGAACGTATGATAATTGCGTGGTTAAAGTTTCCGTTAAAATCCATAAAACCTATAGCGCCACCGTAAAAGTCACGGTTTACCGTCTCGTATTTTTCAAGCAGCTTCATTGCATTGTGTTTAGGAGCACCACTTAAGGTACCTGCCGGAAAGGTGTCTGCAACCACGCGCATAGTTGAAGTTTCGGGATGTTTTGTACCGGTTACTTTACTAACCAGGTGAATCACGTGCGAGAAAAACTGAACTTCGCGATAGGTCTCTACCTGTACATTGCTGCCATTACGGCTTAGATCGTTACGCGCCAGATCTACGAGCATTACGTGCTCGCTATTTTCTTTTGCATCTTCAGATAGTTTTTTGGCTAAAGCGGCATCCTGCTCATCATTACCGGTGCGTTTAAATGTACCTGCAATGGGGTGAATTTCGGCTTTACCGTCCTGCACAATAAGTTGGGCTTCGGGTGAACTGCCAAATATTTTAAAATTACCGTAATCAAAATAGAACAAATACGGTGAAGGGTTTACGCTGCGCAAGCTTCGGTATACATTAAATTCGTCTCCACTAAATGCCTGCGAAAAACGCTTTGAAGGTACAATCTGAAAAACATCACCTCGTTGACAATGCTTTTTACACGTACTCACTAAGTCTTTAAATTCTTCATCTGTAGAAAGCGATTTACGCTCGCCCTCAAGTTTAAAACTATATTCAGCGAAACTCTTTATTTTAAGTAATTGAGCGATTTCGTCCAGATTATTCTCGTCGGAATAGGTGTGCGAAAAAATATGCGCTTCATTGTTGAAGTGATTTATGGCAATTATGTTTTGATAAACCGCATAGTAAATATCAGGAACCTGTAAGGCGCCTTCTTTTTTAGAAACCTGTACATTTTCAAAATAGCGCACCGCATCATAACTCATATAGCCAAAAAGCCCGTTCTGAATAAATTTCTGATCATTCGTTTCTGTTTCAAACTTCTTAGCAAAAGCTTCGATAATACCTACCACATCGGTTTCTGATGTGATGGGTGTTTCGTTTGTAGTTCCGTCAGGAAAAACTTCTTTGACCCGTTCATTTTCCACCGTTATGGATGCAATAGGCTTGCAACAGATATAGCTAAAGGTATTGTCGTTTGCACGATAATCACTACTCTCCAGCAATAGGCTGTTGGGGAATTTATCGCGTAATCTTAAATACACCGAAACCGGAGTAATAGTGTCTGCGAGTATTTTTTTACTAAAAGTCTTTAACGTGTACTTCATTTTTAAGATACTATGCTACTAACAAAAAAGGCCTGTCGTGAGACAGGCCTTTTTTTATTTGAATATTAAATACAAGGTTGCTTCACGACGTTACTGTTGCGAGATCCACCACCAGGTATTTACTGTTTTGTTTTTCATAATGAGCATCAAAGATAAAAATAGAATACTCAGCTAGCAAACAAATTATAGAATTACTTTTAAAAAATTACAGGGTTAATTTTATGTCTAATGTAAAATCATCATAAATCGCTTTATCTCCCAGGTTATCGAAGAAACTGCCTGAGCCATAACGCACACCATATTTAGTACGATCTATGGTTAATAAGGTACTTAATGTGTTACCCGCTTTTACTAAATCAAACGTTACCGGCGCTGTGGTATCTTTAATCGTTAAGTCACCTGTTACCGCATAGGTGTTTCCTTTTTTTACTGCCTTAGTAATTACTAATTTTGCTGAAGGAAATTTTTCTACACCAAAAAAGTCATCACTCTTTAGGTGACCTTCTAATTGACCTTTGCTGTCTCCTTCTAAATCTGTTACGTTGATGCTCGACATATCGATAACAAATTCACCACCGGTTATTGCATCGCCTTCCATTTGAAAAAAGCCGTCTTTTAACTGAATTGTTCCTTCGTGATTGCCGGTTACTTTTTTACCTTCCCAGGAAATAGAGCTGCTTTTAACGCTTACTTTCTCTATAATTTCAGAAGTAAATGATGCTGCTGAAACGCCAACAGCTAAAATAAGAATTGATTTAATTGTAGTTTTCATAGTGTGTTTTAATTTAAAATTTAAATAGTTGTGAATAGTTCGTCTTGAGGACGTCTAACTTTTTTACCGTGTTGGTATTTATCATCTTCGCTACGATAGCCTACAGCGACTACAGCTATAGCGTGTAAATTATCTTTTTTAAGATCTAAGATTTCATCAAATTTTGAAGCATCAAATCCTTCCATAGGGCAGGCGTCGATTTTGTTAATAGCGGCAGCGCTAAGTAAGTTGCCTATTGCAATATAAGTTTGACGAGCAGTCCAGCCGGCTTTTGCTTCTTGTGGAAGGGGTAGCAGGCTCCCTTTCATCATGTTGGCATAATCTTCCATGCTGCCGGTCTCTAAACCTTGTATGCGCTCTGCGTGTGCAATATAGCTGTCAACAAGTTCAGGACCAAAATCTGTTTGGTGTGCAAACACAAAAATTTCTGAGGCATCTGTAAATTGAGACTGATTGTAACCGGCTTCTTTAAATTGTGCCTTTACTTTTTCGTCTTGAACCACAAGAATTTTATACGGCTGCAAACCGTAAGATGATGCAGAAAGTTGAACAGCTTCTTTTAAGATTTCTAAATCTTCAGCGCTTACTTTTTTGGAAGCGTCAAATTTTTTGGTGGCGTAGCGCCAGTTTAAATCATCGATATACTTATTCATCTATTTTTAATTTATTTAAAAGGTTATTTAAAGTTTCTAATTCTTTGGTATTAAAATTTTCAAGTGTTAGGGCATTGAAATTTTTCGTAACCGGATCCAGTTCCTTTAACAGGTCTAATCCATCTGGAGTAATTTCAATTTCCACTTTTCTTCGATTCTCAGGGCAGGTTTGTCTTTTAGCCAGATTCTTAACAATAAGTTTATCTACTAATCGCGTGGTGTTGCTGTTGCGATCTATCATGCGTTCCTGAATGCAAGCCAGGCTAGCGGGTTTGCCTTTTTGACCTCTTAAGATGCGTAATACATTAAATTGAGGGTTACTTAGATCGTGTTCCTTAAGTAGTGCGTTAAACTTTTCTTCAATTAACCGTGAAGTGTAATGCAGATTAATCAGCGTTTTAGAAGCTAAATCTGTATTACTGGTAATTTTTAAATCGGCTTCAATTCTCATTATGTATGTACAATTGTTGTAGGTACAAATGTAAGACTAAAAGATATTTGAATCTAATTAATTTTAATTTTAACGCATTTTTATCGTTTTAAAAAAATCCTATTCACAAAAGTCTGGAGTATTTGTGTTATACAAATCTTAAAATGCGGTTAGAGCTATGGTAAATATTTAAGTTTGCTATGGTTTTATAGAATTCTATTTTGCAGAAGTACCTATTTATTTTTCTTATCTATTGCTTATTTACCAGTTGTTCTTCCACGAATTCAGTTGCAACGCAACCCATTCCTTTGGATATCGTAAGGCAGGAAGGTTTGATTTTAGAAGTTTATGATTTTGAGGGATTAAAGCCTTTATTTGCATCTGCTGAAGAACCTACTCTTAAAGTAATCAATTTTTGGGCTACATGGTGTAGTCCGTGTGTTGCAGAACTGCCGGCATTTGAACAACTGAATGAACTGTATAAAGAAGCGGGAGTTGAGGTTATTTTAATCAGTCTTGATTTTCCAGATCAATTAGATACAAAGCTCATTCCTTTTATAAAGAAACATAAACTTAAGTCTAAAGTCATCTACTTAGATGATCCTCACGGGAACGAATGGATTCCGCAGGTTTCCAAAGATTGGAGCGGGGCAATTCCGGCAACGGTCATTATTTCTTCTGATACGTATTCCTTTTATGAGCGCTCCTTTTCCTTTGAGCAACTGCAGAGCGAAATTTTAAAATTTAAGTAATCTAATAGTCTTATTTTTCAGTATATGAAATCCTTAAAAATACTTAGTGCACTCGCCCTTGTTTTAGTTGCAGCAGCGCTTGTTATAATCCGATTGGGAGATTACAAATCAGGTTATGAAGTAGGGGATGTTGCAGCAGATTTTAATCTTAAAAATGTAGATGGCTCTAGGATATCGTTATCAGATTTTAAGGAAGCACACGGGTTTGTCGTGGTATTTACGTGCAATACCTGTCCTTTTTCAAGAGCTAATGAAGATCGCATCATCGCATTGGATACTAAATACAAAGCGTTGGGATATCCTGTAATTGCTATAAATCCCAATAATCCTGAAGTAAGTGTGGGTGATGGTTTTGAAGCCATGCAACTCAAAGCTCGTGAACAGGGGTTCACCTTTCCGTATTTAGTTGATGAAGGTAAGCTCGTATACGCACAATACGGGGCAACGAAAACCCCACATGTTTTTATTTTACAGAAAGAAGCGGGAGCACTAGTTGTAAAATATATAGGGGCGCTAGATGACAGTGTTCGGGATCCTGCAACCGTTACCACGAAGTTTGTAGCTGATGCGTTAGACTTACTGCTAGCTGGGAAAGCGATTAAAACCACGAGTACCAAAGCAATAGGCTGTTCTATAAAAGTATAAGGTTTGTTTGCAATCTTTAAAAAGAACATTTCTTATTTTTGACTATCTAATGATCTAAAGTTTAATTACGATGAAAAATGTAACACAGGAAGAATGGGAGCAGTTGTTATCTACTGATGATAATGCATATATTTTAGACGTACGCACTCAAAATGAGGTGGACGAGGGGATACTCTCTAATTCTCATAATATAGATATTTATGAAGGTCAGGGCTTTATAGATAAGGTTAATGAACTAGACAAATCTAAAAATTATTACATCTATTGCCGTTCTGGTAATCGCAGTGGGCAGGCCGCTCAATTGATGGATCAATTGGGTTTTGAAACCACCTATAATCTTTTAGGAGGTTTTATGGAGTGGGATGGTGAAGTAACGTATCAGGAGTAAGCAATTTACTCTCATAAGAACATTTAAAAGAGCCTTACGGGCTCTTTTTTAATTACTTACAATTCCTATAATTTAAAAGCGATTTTCTGCTATACTAACAACGTTTGCGTAGCGTTTTGTAGGTGATGCTATTTTATGAAAGCCTTAATTTAATGCTAAATTATCCTTGTTTAACGTTTGGTTTTGGTTATTTTCGCGCCTTAATTAATCTTAAATAGTTCTTAATAGAGATCTAAAATCGAGCCTCAGCTGCATGAGTTGGTACGTACTGTATGTAAAATCAAAGTCAGAGAAAAAAGTAGCATTGGCGCTTCAGAATTTGGGTATCAACGTTTTTTGTCCAACTATCACCGAACTGAAAGTCTGGAGTGACCGCAAAAAGAAGGTAGAAACCCCCCTGTTTAAATCCTATATATTTGTCAATTTAGCCGCCTCAGAACGCAATGCTGTATTTGCCGTGGCCGGAGTGGTGCGTTATTTATTTTGGTTAGGGGAGCCGGCAGTTGTTAGAGATGAAGAGATTGAGGTCATTAAGAATTGGTTAGATCACGATAATTTAGATAGCATAGCGCTTGAGAATTATGTGCCCGGTGCTACCGTTCAACTCACCAAAGGAGTGTTGAAAGGGCGGGAAGCCGAAATTATAGCCGTTAGCGGAAAAAAAATGCGTCTGTATTTAAAGTGTTTGGGGATGATTGTAGAGGCCAAATTTAAAGATGTTTTGGATGAATAAGATGTGATTCTTAGAAACGTCCCCTCTGTGTTAGCATTAATTTAGATGAAAATACACTTTTTGTTCTCTTAAAAAAGTGTGAAATTGCGGAGCTTGAGTTTACGCGTAAAGCTCAGAAAAATAGTTTTTTAGTTTATAATAGGGAGTCCGTATGTGACTCACGGCGGCGAAGCCATGTTTAGTAATGTAAGATTGATTCAATTGAATTATAAAAATAAATGAAAAAATTTATCAAATTATTTTTTCTTCTTGTAGCTGTAAACTACGGCTTTGCACAAGAAGGTTTTAATTTTTCGATTGAAGGGAAAGCTTTGGCTTCTACCGGATCAGATAACCCATTTTGGTTTTATTCTAATCAGAAGGGTCGTTTGGATTCAGAGACAAATGTATTAGGTCTTATACAAGCGTCATACAAAAATCAGTTTAATGAAAATAGTGAACTTGAAATAGGGGGTGGTATTCTTGCTAATGATGGTTTGTATGATGGTGTTAAAATAGATGAGTTATACGCGACTTATCGTTGGAAAATTATAGAAGCCAGTGTAGGAGTTAAACATAGAGATGAAAAACTACGTGGAATTTCAAGTGTAGGTGGTGATATTATTTGGAGTAACAATGCACGAGCATTGCCGGGTATATATGTAGAAATGACAGAGCCCATTAAAGTTTTTAAATGGTTAGAGACAAAAGGATCCTTTGGGCATTACTTTTTAGAAGAAGATCGATATGTAAAAAATGCTCAGGTTCATCATAAAAGTCTCGAGTTGGCGTTGGTGTTTAGTGAGAATGATCGCTTATCTGGTAGCATGAAGCATTATGTGCAGTTTGGGGGTACATCACCGGTGTATGGAGAACAACCTGACTCTTTTTCAGATTATATCAAGGTATTTTTTGGTAGTTCCGGAGGTGGTAGTGCTATAGAAGGGGATCAAATAAATAGTTTAGGAAATGGACTAGGTTCTTATGAATTGGCTTATGATATGAAACGCGATAACTATAATTTACGTTTGTATCATCAAAATTTATTTGAAGATGCTTCGGGGATAGAATTGAATAATTTCCCCGATGGAGTTTGGGGTGCTTATATAGAACCTAAAAATGTATCCTGGGTAGATGCTATTGTTGCAGAATATGTGCAAACCGTATCTCAAAGCGGAAGACCTGTAACCGGTATTTTTGGTAAAGAAGGAGATCGATATTTTACTAATGGTACTTATCGTACGGGTTGGAGGTATGAGAATCGTATTATTGGGTGGCCCTTTATTATAGGTAAGCCAGATGGAATTGGAAATACTAATGATCGTAGTTATGTTGTGCATCTAGGCGCAACCGGTAGTCTAGGAAATTTTCGATATACAGGTAAATTAAGTTATGCTACTAATCTGGGTACTTATGATGTAGCATACACCCCCCGCAAGCATGCGCTGTACAGCTATGGGGAGCTAGAATATGCTACCTCTTTTGGTATTTTTACAGGATCTGCCGGTCTTGATTGGAGTGATCGTATTCAAAACACATTGGGTGTTGCAGTAGGTTATAAATATTCTTTTAAAAAATAATATATTTCCACTTTAATGGAAATACAAAATTGTGATAAATTATAATGAAAATTAAAAACATCTGTTGTATTGGTGCCGGATACGTAGGAGGACCTACCATGGCAATTATTGCTCAAAAAGCACCTAGTATTACAGTAACCGTGGTAGATATTAATGAGAAACGTATCGCTGCATGGAATGATGCAGATGTAAACAATATTCCTATTTATGAACCCGGGTTAGCTGATGTAGTAGCGGAAGCTCGTGGACGTAATCTGTTTTTTTCAACAGACGTGGATAGAGCTATTGATGAAGCAGATATGATTTTCATATCTGTAAATACCCCTACTAAAACTTATGGTATTGGTAAAGGGATGGCTGCTGATTTAAAGTTTATCGAATTGTGTGCCCGGCAAATTGCCCGGGTTGCTACCACCGATAAAATAGTTGTTGAGAAATCTACTTTACCTGTACGTACAGCTGAAGCCTTAAAAAATATTTTAGATAATACTGGGAATGGGGTAAATTTTCAAATACTTTCCAACCCGGAATTTTTAGCGGAAGGAACTGCGGTGACCGATTTGCAGTCTCCCGATCGCGTGTTGATAGGAGGTGATCTCGATACCGAAGCCGGTAGGGAAGCGATTGATGCTTTAGTAGATGTATATGCGCACTGGGTTCCTAAAACAAATATTTTAACCACAAACGTTTGGTCTTCCGAACTTTCTAAATTAACCGCAAACGCCTTTTTAGCTCAACGCGTTTCCAGTATTAACGCCTTGTCAGAATTGTGTGAGCAAACGGGTGCAGATATTAAGGAAGTCGCTAAGGCGATAGGGATGGACAGCCGTATAGGACCTAAATTTTTACAGGCTTCTGTAGGATTTGGGGGTTCGTGCTTTCAAAAAGATATTTTGAATTTGGTGTATATATCAAAATCATTAGGTCTAACTGAAGTTGCTGATTACTGGGAGCAGGTGATTATTATGAACGATCACCAGAAGCGTCGTTTTGCGGCGAAGATGGTTAAAACGCTATATAATACTGTTTCAGGTAAAAAGATTGCCTTGTTAGGCTGGGCGTTTAAAAAAGACACGAATGATACGCGGGAGTCAGCAGCTATTTATGTAGCAGATTATTTGCTAAATGAGCGTGCCGAAATTGTGGTTTATGACCCTAAGGTTAATGAAGAGCAAATACTTGCAGACTTGGATTATTTAAATAGTCGAAGCGCAGCAGAGAACCGCGCAAATATTACAGTGGTAAACAATGCAATTGAAGCAACACAAGGAGCTCACGCTATTGCCATAATGACCGAGTGGGATGAGTTCAAAACATTAGATTGGAAACACATATATCAAACAATGCTTAAACCAGCCTTTTTATTTGATGGGCGCAGATTGTTAGATCGTCAAGAACTTGAAACTATAGGATTTGAGTTTTATTCAATAGGAAGTTAACTAAAAATAAACAACACAAACTATGAAAGGAATTATTCTTGCAGGTGGGTCAGGAACTCGTCTTTACCCTATAACTAAAGGGGTTTCTAAGCAATTATTAAATGTATATGATAAACCAATGGTTTATTATCCACTTTCAGTTCTAATGTTAGCCGGTATACGTGAGATTCTAATAATATCTACACCTGTAGACTTGCCTAACTTTGAAAAGCTTTTAGGTGATGGTTCTGATATAGGTATGCATTTTGAATATGTAGTACAGCCTAGTCCTGATGGTTTAGCTCAGGCATTTATACTAGGGGAAGACTTTATAGGAGATGATGATGTTTGTCTTGTTCTAGGGGATAATATATTTTATGGACACGGATTTACAAATTTACTTAAGGAATCTGTTTTAAATGTTACATCAAAAAAGAGTGCTACCGTTTTTGGTTACTATGTGACAGATCCAGAGCGTTACGGTGTTGCAGAATTTGATAAAGAGGGTAATGTTTTAAGTCTTGAAGAGAAGCCTAAAGAACCAAAAAGTAATTATGCAGTTGTAGGTCTTTATTTTTACCCTAACAATGTCGTACAAAAGGCAAAGGAAATTAAACCTAGCGATCGTGGTGAGTTAGAAATCACAACCTTAAACGAAGAATATCTTAAAGAAGATAATCTTAAAGTGGTCTTAATGGGCAGGGGTTATGCTTGGTTAGATACAGGAACGCATGAATCTATGCTTGAAGCTTCAAATTTTATACATACTATTGAAAAAAGGCAGGGCCTTAAAGTTGCTTGTTTAGAAGAGATAGCGTATGAGATGGGCTATATAACTAGAGAAAATTTATTGTCCTTAGCAGAACCTTTAAAGAAAAATGGGTATGGTCAATATCTTATAAAAAGAGCTCAAAAATAATAAAATATGAATTTTGAAAGAACAGCCATACCAGATGTAGTTATATGTAAACCTGATATTTATGGTGATCCGAGAGGCTATTTCATGGAATCATTCCGAGGAGATCATTTATCTGAATTTTTAGGTTATTCTGTCGATTTTTGTCAAGACAATGAGTCAAGTTCTTCATTTGGGGTGCTTCGAGGATTGCATTATCAACTACCGCCATTTGCCCAAACCAAACTCGTGCGAGTATTAGTTGGTAAAGTTTTAGATGTTGCAGTTGATATGCGTAAAGGTTCACCAACATTTGGAGAAAGCGTTGCCGTTGAATTAAGCTCGGAAAATAAACATCAATTATTTATACCTAGAGGTTTTGCTCACGGGTTTGTAGTATTGTCTGAAAGTGCAACTTTTTTCTATAAGTGCGATAATTATTATGCTCCAGAGTTTGATACGGGCTTGGCCTTTGATGATCCTGAGCTCAAAATAGATTGGAGAATAAAGTTAGAAGAAATGATGCTTTCAGAAAAAGATAAAAATCAACCCTCTTTTTCAAATGCTAAGTATTTTGATTTTGACCAAAAACTTTATAGTAAATGAAAATTTTGATAACTGGAAGTGCAGGTCAACTTGGCTCTGAATTAAATACATTGTCACGTGAGTTTAATACAAATGATTTTTATTTCACTAATTCAAAAGAGCTTGACATTACCAATGCTTCTAAAGTTGAAAATTTTATAATTGAAAATAAAATTGATTGCATTATAAATTGTGCGGCATTTACTGCGGTTGATAAGTCTGAAAATGAGAAAGAGCAAGCAGAGTTAATTAACCATTTTTCTGTAAAATCACTCGCTTTATTAAGCAAAAAGTATAATTGTAAACTTATACATATTTCTACAGATTATGTTTTTGATGGGGAAGGTCATAAGCCTTACTTTCCTGATGATTTAACGAGTCCTGTAAATTTTTATGGGTCTACAAAGCTTGCTGGTGAGCAGGCTATGTCAACTATAAATCCTAAGGGCTCAATAATCATAAGAACCTCTTGGGTTTATTCGTCGTTCGGAAATAACTTTGTAAAGACGATGTTAAAATTAGGAAGTGAAAAAGAAAATTTAAACGTCATTTATGATCAGGTGGGATCTCCTACATATGCTAGAGATTTAGCTCAATTTATATTAGAAAGTGGTATTAGTTATGAAGGAGATGATGTGAAAGTATATCATTATACAAATGAGGGTGTATGCTCTTGGTATGACTTAGCTAAAGAAACTTTAGAATTATCTGGTTTAAACTGCACTGTTAATCCTATACCAACATCATCTTACCCTACAACAGCAAAAAGACCTCATTACTCTTTGATGAGTAAAGACAGTTTAAAGGTTGACTTTAATACTGAAATCCCTTACTGGAAAGATAGTTTGAAAAAATGCTTAGTACTTTTAAATAATAAATAATGAAAAATATTCTAATTACCGGCGGAGCCGGCTTTATAGGCTCAAATTTTGTTCCCTATTTCCTTAAAAACAATCCTGACGTTAATTTGATTAATCTTGATTTATTAACTTATGCTGGGGATTTAGCGAATCTTGATGAGATAAAAAATCATGATCGTTATACTTTCATAAAGGGAGATATACGCGATCGTAAGGTCGTAGAGCATATATTTGATGAACACAATATTGAGGGAGTAATACATTTTGCTGCAGAATCGCACGTTGATAATAGTATTAAAAATCCAGGAGTATTCATTGAAACCAATGTTAATGGAACTTTTATATTAATTGATGTTGCTTTTAAAAAATGGATGGACAAACCATTTCAATACAAAAGCGATTTCACCAACTGTAGATTTCATCATGTAAGTACAGATGAGGTTTATGGCACACTAGGAGAGACCGGTCTTTTTACTGAAGAAACTCCATATGCTCCAAATTCTCCATATAGCGCAAGTAAAGCGGGTTCAGACATGATTGTTCGTAGCTATCATCATACCTATGGTATGAATACGGTTATAACAAATTGTTCTAACAATTATGGTCCTAAACAGCACGATGAAAAACTTATACCTACAGTTATTAGAAAAGCTTTAAATGGGGAAAATATTCCTATATATGGTGATGGTAAAAATATAAGAGATTGGTTATATGTTTTAGATCACTGCACGGGTATTGAACTAGCATATAAAAATGGTAAATCTGGAGAGGTTTATAATATAGGTGGAAAAAATGAACGCAATAACAATTATATAGCTAAAACAATTTGTGAACTTCTTGATGTACTAAATCCTAAAGATTCGGGTTCTTATAATGAACAGATTATCTTCGTTGAAGATCGAGCTGGGCATGACCGAAGGTATGCAATAGATGCTTCAAAAATTGAAAAAGAATTAGGTTGGAATGCTGATGAAAATTTTGAAACAGGAATTAAAAAAACTATAGAGTGGTATTTAAAGAAATATAACTAATTTGTTTTCTTATTTACCAACCAATTAATTTTGAAATTTTAATATAATTAGTATTGAGACCAATTATTTACAAGTTTTTTTACTAAAAAATAAAAACCAAATCATCACTTAAATTATATCTTCCCTTTTTACTTTAAATCTTTGTTTCAGTAAAAAACTTTTTATTGATCTTTATTAAAATTACTAATGTTAATTATTTTAAAGTGTTAATGAATATATATTTTCTAACCGGGATTTAGATTAAAAAAAACAGATGATGTTTACGAAAATTATATAATTCTGATAATACTGTGTTCTCATTTATAATTATCAATGTTTTAAAATATAGATTATCGTTTAGATAAAGCATTATCATTAATAAAGCTATAAATAACTTAATATGTGATAGTCTTTAAAAATAGTGGTTATTTTTTTTGAAAGTATTTATTATTGGCATTCACCTACTTCTTTAAAATAATTAACTATGTGTTTGTTTCAATTATAAGAATATTCAAGCTATAACCAATTAAATTTCTTAAGTATTTATGTGTGAACTGGCTATAGTACTTCCCGTATATAAAGCAGTATTTTTAAAAGAAGCCTTAAATTCTCTGGCAAAACAAACAAATAAACAATTTAACGTTTATATAGGGGATGATTGTAGCCCAGATTCAATTGAAACAATAGTGGATGAATTTAGGGAGGTATTAAATATTACTTATTTTAGATTTACTTCAAATCTCGGTTCAAAAAGTTTGGTTCATCAATGGGAGCGTTGTATTGATTTAACGAAAAACGAAGAGTGGCTTTGGTTATTTTCAGATGATGACGTAATAGACGCGCATTGTGTCGATACTTTTTATAAAGAATTAAGTATAAATCGTAATTCATTTGATCTATTTCGTTTTAATGTGAAGGTCGTAGATGAGGCTAATCAAACTTTATACGTTGAAAAACTTCCTCAAATATTAAGCTCATTTGATTTTTTAAAGAAAAAACTTCGAGGAAATATATCTGCATATGTTGTTGAATATATATTTAGGAGATCTTTTTTTGAAGAACAAAAGAGATTTGAAGAGTTTGATTTAGCATGGAATAGTGATGTTGCCACTTGGTTAAAGTTAGCATCTAAGAGAGGAATAAAAACAATTTCAGGACCTTTTGTGCGCTGGAGGTCAAGTACTTTTAATATTTCACCAAATCATACTGATTTAGTTTTAATTAACAAAAAAATTCAGGCTAATCTTGATTTTAGTAGATGGTTGAAAACGGTTTTTTTTAAAAATAATATTATTGGATTTTGGAAGATATATCCTTATTTAACCACTTGGTTTATTACTAGCTTGAGTTTGTATACGAATGTTATTGAAAAAAAAGAGTTGTTAAAATTTATGAGGAATTTTTTTAGTATTACTAGTTCCTCATCACTTAAACCCTTAGGAGTTTTGTATTTAAAGTTCAAGAAGCGTTAAAGTTTGAATGTAATATTGAACCCACAATTTTCTAGTCTTTATATCCCAATTGTAAATTGAAGGAAAAATTAGTAGTTTTTTTATTGTTTTTTTTTGGAATTTATTATGATAGTTTAATATCATTCTTACCTGAAAGTATTAAGATTTTAGATGAGTTTATATCTCTTTTGCTTTTACCCTATATTCTTGTCTATATAAATATTATTTTAAAGAATAAATTTCTTCTTAGAATATTAGGCCTACTATGTAGTATTTTATTTATAGGGTTTTTAAGTTCGTTTTATTTTGAGTATCAACCTATTAAAATATCGCTATTAGGAGCGCTTGTTTATGTTAAAAGTTATATTCCTTTTCTTTTTTTTATTCTATTTCTGAATAATAATCATTTAAATCGGCTTAAACTTTATAGGTGTTTAAAAAATCATTTTCACTTCAGTTTATTGCTTATTATTCTAGGGCTTTTAGGTCAAATTGTAATTTTTAGGGGTAGTATAGAATTTTTAGGTCCCTTACCTCAGCTAACTAGTTACTTTAATCCTAAAGCTAGCTATGGTATTGTAATTTCTTTTTTAGGACTTGTCTTTTTCTATCTGAATTTTTTGAAAAAACAACCCAAATTTATTTCTCTTTTAGTATTTACCCTACTTATCATATCCTTTAGGGTTAAAGTTTTTGCGTTTACAGGAGTTTTACTAGTTTTTATATACAGTAGTAATGTTAAAATATTCAGCTTTAAAAATATTATGGTGTTGTCATTATTTTTAGTTGTTTTAGTTAGCTTAGGAGGTGTTTCTCAATTGATTGAACAAAAATTTGTTGATACTTTTGTCGCAAAAAAAGCAGACAATCGTACAGCGCGGTCAGAACTTTATATAAATTCAATCAGAATTTCTCGAGATCATTTTCCCTTGGGAACTGGTTTTGGAACTTACGGGTCCCATTATTCTGTAGTTACCTATTCGCCGATTTATGATATGTATAACCTAGATAATGTTTATGGGTTGACAAAAAAAAAACCGATTTATGTTAACGATACTCAATGGCCTCCAATATTAGTAGAGCTAGGGGTATTTGGCTTTATCTGTTATTTACTGCTATTGTATAATATTTTTAAACTTGCTCAGCGATGGAACGCTGATAACAAACTTATACAGGTATCTATCTCAGTTTGTTTTCTGTTACTTTTTATAAACTCAATTGGTATGCCAGTGTTTTTTAACTCTGCAGGTGCTGCAATTTTTATACTCATTGGGTTGATCTTAATGGACAAAAACATTCTATATAGCCTTAAAACTAGGGTACTATAAATTAAAATTGCAAAATTTCTAATTCTAAATCTAAATGTCTCAAAAAGTATATTATATATATCCCACATATAATCCTGATAAAGATACTTCTGGAAATTTATATATAAAATATTTCACGGAATCATTTATAGAAAATGAAGATTATGTTTCAAATTGCAATGTGAAGTTGGGAATAATAAGTGCTTTTACTAATCTTAAGGCAGAAGTATTCATTTTCAATTGGGTAGATTTAATCCCCTACAAACGGTATGGTTCTATTCAAACAATTCTCTTTATATTTTTACTTCCACTCTTGTGGATTTTAAATAAAAAGTTAGTTTGGATTTTACATAATAAGCAATCTCATTACGGACCGAATTATCTTGTTACAAAAGTAATGGATTTAATGGCTAGATTCGCAGATGTGGTAATTGTACACAGTCAAGAAGGAGTTGAATTTTTTAATGAAAAATACGCAGCTAAGTTTGGTTTTAAAGTGCGTCATATACCACATCCCGTTTATTCACAAAAGATCCATGCACATATTGATGAAAAATGGGATTATATTATTTGGGGAGGAATTGGACCTCATAAAAAAATACTGGAGTTTTTAGAGTATGTTGAGCAGAGTTCTTTTTTTAGAGATAAAAAAATCTTGATTTGCGGTCAAGGGCAAAATGAAAACTATGCTAGTAAAATTATGAGTAAAACAAATACAAATATTCATTTTATAAATAGATTTATTACTGACAAGGAATTAAAAGATTTAATTAGTAGTTCGCGAAGTACCCTTTTTACATTTAGTCCAGACTCTGTTTTGTCATCAGGTTCTTTAATTTATAGCTTGAATTTTAATAGGCGAATAATTGGAAAAAATGTCGGTAACTTTAGAGATTTAAAAGGTATTGTTAATTGTTATGATACTTTTGATGAAATAGAGAAGATTGACATTAGTAAGCCTCAAAACCGCGAAGCAGTCTGTAGCTATTTGGAAGAAAATACCTGGAATAAATTTCCTAATAAACTCGAGAATTTTATTTAAATGTATCTCGCTATAGTTAGGACGGCAAACGGCCCATTAGATACTAATGGGTATAATATACAGGAAATAGGTCTGGCCACCGGTCTTTTAAAACTGGGTTATAATGTTGATATCTACTCAACATTTAAAGATATTACAGACGAGAAAATCATTGTTACTTTAAAGGATTTTAGAATAAAATTAATCCCGATTAAGGGTTTTGCTTTAAAGCAAGTTACGTATTATCAAGGCTTAACAAAATTCATCTTAAGTCAAAATTACCAAGTTCTCCAGATACACGATGATTCTCAACTTATGGGGCCGTTTATAGCGGCACAGGCTAAAAAACATGGCTTAAAAACCGTCCTATATCAGGGGATGTATACAAACTATAGCGGACTAGGGAAAATTTATCAAACCCTTTTTGATTGGTTTTTAAAAAGAAAGCTTCAAAAAAACATAGATGTGATTTTTGCTAAAACAACAAAAGCAAAGGAATATCTCGAAAATAAAGGCTTTACAGATATAACCATTCTTCCCGTAGGGCTCGATTTTAAAAAACAAAATCCATATATAGATCAAGCACAACTAGATAGTTTTACTACCAAATTTGAAACTACTTTTTTATACATAGGTAAGCTGGAGCCTAGGAGAGATTTAACCTTTGTAATTAATGTATTTAGAGAACTCATACATTCAAAAAATAAAAATCTGGGATTTGTAATTGTGGGTAAAGGCCCAGATGAATTTAAACTGAGAGAACTTGTTAGTACCTATAATCTTAAAGACCGCGTTTTATTTATAGAACAAATAGCTAATAATGAGATAGCGCATGTTTATAAAAGTTGCGACTTATTTATTTTACCCTCAAATTATGAGATTTATGGCATGGTAGTGCTAGAGGCACTATATTATGGGATTCCGGTTGTATCTACAAAAACAGCAGGGCCACTAGATATTTTAAAAGAAGATTATTTAGGTTGTTTGTTAGATTTTAATACACAGACGTGGTTGACCTCCTTAACTGCCTTAGTAGCGTCAAATTTATTGACGGAAGAGTACGCATTACAAAGGAAACAATATGTAGTTAATAACTACAGTTGGGATATTATAGCAAAATCGTATATAAAAGAGTTATAGTTATGCGGGTATTACTAGTACATAAATTTCATAAATATACCGGCGGTGCAGATGTATTTTATCTTGAAGTGGGCAGAGTGCTTAAAGATCACGGGCACGATGTTGCTTATTTTTCTACCATAGACAGTGATACGCTAGACAATGCCTATAAAGATTACTTTGTTAAAGCACCAGACTTTAAAACGGGAGGTATTTTAGGACAGGTAAAAGCCTTCTTAAAAATACCCTATAATTTTGAAGCAAAGAAAGCGATAGGCAGGTTATTAGATGATTTTAATCCAGATATCGTTCACGCATTTGGTGTGATAACACAACTTTCTCCTTCAGTCTTTGATGCAGTAAGTTCGAGAAATATACCACTGGTAGTTTCTCTTAACGATTACAAGCATATTTGTCCCAATTATAAGCTTTTTCATCACGGTCATCTCTGTGAAGATTGTAAAGGGGGTACTTTTTATAAAGCTATTACTAATAAATGCAGTCATAATTCTTTAAAATTTAGTATCGCCAGTTCTCTGGAATCTTATATTCATAATTTTCTAGATATTTATAAAAAAAATATTGATTTATTTCTTTTTGCTTCAGATTTTATGGCTCACAAGACTGAGGATTTCTGGGGATATAATACTTTTAATTGGGGAAAATTAAAGAATCCATTTAAAATATCTACTCGCGCTATTGAGCAGAATAAGGATGATTATGGCTTATATTTTGGTCGTTTAATAGAGGAGAAAGGGGTAGATTTAATACTAAAGGCATTAGTAGATAACAAAGATATACCTTTTAAGATTATAGGTAATGGGCCAGAACTTGAGCCTTTAAAAAATCTGGCTATTCAGTTAAACTTATCTAATGTTGAGTTTTTAGGGGCAAAATGGGGTGATGAACTAGAGGATATTCTTTACAAGGCAAAATTCACGGTAGTTCCCTCTGTATGGCATGAAAACTTTCCTTACGTGATTTTACAAAGCTTTGCTGCAGAGGTACCAGTTTTAGGGTCAAATCTTGGTGGAATACCTGAACTAGTGTCTAATGAGCGTGGTTTATTATTTGACGTAAACAGGATAAATTCTTTATCATCTGCAATACGAGAATTATATGATAATAATTTATTACGCAAAAAGATGGGGGAGAATGCTCGCGAATTTGTGTTGTATAATTTTAATGACACTTCATTTTATAAAGAGATATTACTTAATTACGAAAGTGTATTAAAGTGATTCATATAGTCTATAGACAATTCTTTCTCCAATTATTGTTCAGTTTATTACATAGGAGATTAAAAATAAAACTATGAAAAGTTTAAAAGAGCTAGAATTTTTAAGATCTGCATTGCAGTCTGACAGTGATATTTTTCCTAATGAGAAATTCTTAGAATGGATTAAGCAGAAAAACCAGGATGTAACCGTTAAGATTACAGAGGTTCCTTTTAAGGAATTGCGTAAATGGCGTGTAGAAGAACAGACAGGAAATCTGGTGCATGAAACAGGTAAATTTTTCTCTATAGAGGGGATACAGGTAGAGACAGATTTTGGTAATGTGAACAGCTGGACTCAGCCCATCATAAACCAAGCAGAAATAGGTTTCCTAGGTATAATAGTTAAAAAAATTAATGGTATACTGCATTTTCTTATGCAGGCAAAAATAGAGCCTGGTAATATTAATGTGGTACAACTATCCCCTACCTTACAGGCTACTAAGAGTAATTATTCTCAAGTACATAAAGGTAAAAAACCTTTATATCTTGAGTATTTTAACGGAGAGAATAAGGTAGAAGTAATTGTAGACCAATTACAATCTGAACAGGGAGCCCGTTTTCTTAAAAAAAGGAACAGAAATATTATTGTAGAAATTTCTGAAGATATTGAGCTCTATGATAATTTTTGCTGGGTTACATTAGGCCAGATAAAAGAATTTATAAAAAACGATAATATTGTAAATATGGATACACGCACCGTGATATCTTGTATACAATATGGGTCTTACACCTCTAGTACCATTAATTTTCATTCTGCCATTTTAGGGGAGAAAACTATTAATAAGAAGGAGAGAGCACTTTTACATTCTATACTAACAAATGATGTAGCATTAAACTCAATAGATAATATTATATCATGGCTAACAGGTTTAAAATCACATTATGAATTAAATGTGAAGCAAATACCACTTAATACTGTTGATAATTGGGTTAATGATGGTACCTCAATCTATCACATACAAAATAAATATTTTAAAGTAATAGGTGTTAATGTTGAGATAAGTAATAGAGAAGTTGCTTCATGGGATCAACCTATAATTAGACCAGCTCAGGAAGGTGTAATAGCATTTATTACTAAAGAAATTCAGGGTGTTTATCACTTTCTGGTGCAAGCTAAACTAGAAGCCGGTAATTTTGATATTGTAGAATTAGCTCCCACCGTGCAATGTCTTACAGGAAATTATAGAAAAGGTTTGAATAGCTATAAAGTGCCATTTATAGATACCGTTTTAAATGCTTCTGAAGACCAGGTATGGTATTCTTCATTTCAGTCTGAAGAAGGAGGGCGTTTTTATCACGAGCAAAATAGAAATATGATTGTTGAAGTAGGTGATGATTTTCCTGTAGAGGTACCTACTAATTATAGTTGGATGACACTAAACCAATTGTATGATTTTATTAGATTCAATAATTATTTAAACATTTCCGCTAGAAGTCTTTTATCTGCCATACGCTATAAACTCTAGCAGTTAACGATTAAAAATACAATGCTGGCTTAGATGGGCATTAGTAATAAATATATTTAAAATAGAATGGGAACTAGAAATTGTATAATAGGAGCTACAGGTTACATAGGGAAAAATCTTGCGTATTTTTTAAATGAAAAAGGTGAGTCTATAACGTGTTATGACCTTAATGATAAAGGAAGTGAAACATGGATGAATCATAGCTCCTTAGATATTACAAATCTTGAAGCTCTGCGTGAGATAGCCTTAGACTATGATTATATTTATTTTTTTGCAGGTTTGACAGGTACTTCTCAAGGATTTGAAGAAGTTGAACGCTATAATCAGGTAAACGTTGTAGGGCTTTCAAACCTTTTAACGTGCATGAGAGAAAAAGGGTCAAAAGCACGTATACTATTTCCATCTACTCGTTTGGTTTATAAAGGGGTTTCAGAAACACCACTTGCTGAAAATGCAGAAAAGGATCCTAAAACTATTTATGCGTTAAACAAACTTACCTGTGAGTCTTTACTTCAAATGTATGGTCAAATATTTAATATAAATTATACTGTTTTTAGAATTTGTGTTCCTTATGGTTATTTATTACCGGAAGGATACTCATATGGTACAATAGGGTTTTTTATAGGTAAAGCCGCCAAACAAGAAAACATAAGTTTATTTGGTGATGGTGAATTAAGAAGAACTTTTACTCATGTTGCAGATATATGTATAGCTATGTATAGAACAGCACGTTTAGCATCAACAAATAGAAATATTTACAATATTGGAGGAGAGAATTTTAGTTTAAAAGAGGCAGCTAGTCTTGTTGCTAGTAAATATGGGGTAGGATTATCTTATGTAGATTGGCCTGTTATGTCACTTAAAATAGAATCAGGCGATACTATTTTTGAGGACACTAAATTAAAAGATGAAATAGGAGAATATCTTAATTATAATTTAAAAACGGCAAAAATCTAAGTATAGCAAAATGGCAAAAATTAAAATAGGTATAATGGGTTGTGCAGCAATCGCAAGGCGATCTGTCATACCTGCAATAAAGGAAATGAGTAATAAATTTGAGCTTGTTTGTGTAGCCAGTAGAAATGAAGGTAAGGCAAATGATTTTGCTAAAGAATTTAATTGCAATGCCATTGTAGGTTATGATAAATTATTAGAAGAGCAACTGGATGCTATTTACATGCCTCTACCAACAGGGATGCATGATGAGTGGGTAGAGAAAGCTCAAAATAAAGGGCTTCACATTTATGCGGAGAAATCTATAGCATTAGACAATGCTGGAGCTCAGAAAATGGTGGCAAGAGCTAAGTCTAAGGAACTTGCATTAATGGAAGGCTACATGTTTCAATATCATCCTCAACACGCAATGGTTAAGGATCTATTGAATAATAATGAAATAGGAGAATTACGCTGTTTTAGAGGATCATTTGGATTTCCTCCTTTAGCTGAGGGTAATTTTAGGTATGATTCTCAAATAGGTGGAGGCGTATTACACGATGCAGCAGGATATCCTCTAAGGGCTGCATATTATATTTTAGGAAATGATCTTGAGGTTGTAGGTAGTTCTTTGTTTTTTGACGTGAATACTAATTCAGAAACTTTTGGGTCTGCATTTTTAAAAGGTATAAATGGTATAGGAGCACAGATAGCTTTTGGTTTTGATAATTATTATCAATGCAACTACGAGATTTGGGGTAGTAAAGGTAAAATTAGTTTAGACAGAGCATATACGCCAGGGGCAAACTTTAGCCCTAAAATAATCTTAGAGAAATCTGGTGAGAGTATCAGGGAGATTAATGTAACCCCTTGTGATCATTTTAAAAAAGCCTTTGAAGTGTTCTATGACAGTATCTTTAATAAGGAAATTAGAGAAAAAAACTATACAGATATTCTAATACAAAGTACTAGTTTGCAAAAAATAAAGCAACTTAGCGTTTAAGCGGTGCTTACACATTCTTAAAATAATTAAAAACTTAATAATCGATAATAAATAAACTCAGAAACCATGAAAAAAAAGATTTATATCGCAGGAAGCGGTGGTATGCTAGGGGAAGCTTTTTACACACAATTTAAAGAAGAGTACGATATAAAATGTACAGATAAAGATGTAAACGAAGATTGGCTTTCATTTCTAGATTTTAGAGATAAAGATGCTTACGAAAAAGATGTTAAAGATTTTGCTCCAGACTATTTATTTCACTTGGGGGCATATACAGATTTAGAATATTGCGAGGAACATTCAGATGACACTTATGCTACAAATACTTTAGCAGTAGAGAATGCAGTTAGCCTGGCAAATGAATTAAATATACCATTGCTTTATATTAGCACTGCTGGTATTTTTGACGGTAAGCAAGATCTATATGATGACTGGGATCAGCCTAATCCTCTAGGAGTGTATGCTCGTTCAAAATATATGGGAGAGCGCTTTGTTGTAGAAAATGCTAATCGCTATCTAGTTTGTAGAGCTGGTTGGATGATGGGTTCAGGTCCTAAAAAGGATAAGAAATTTGTTCAGAAATTAATGAAACAAATTAAAGATGGTAAAAAAGAGTTGTTTATTGTTAATGATAAGGATGGTACTCCAACCTATACGCAAGATTTTGCAAAAACAGTTAAGGAACTTATAAAAAAAGAATATTGGGGGCTTTATAACTGTGTTTGTGGAGGTCAAACCGGTCGCTTGGAAGTAGCTACAGAGTTAGTAAATATATTAGGATTAAATAACGAGATTAAGATAACCTCAGTTAATTCAGATCATTTTAAAGAGGAGTATTACGCTGAAAGACCAGCTTCTGAGCGCTTACTTACTAAGAAGTTAGATTTGAGAGGGATTAATCAAATGAAAGATTGGAAGATTGCTTTGAATGAGTACATCGACGGATATTATCAAGGTTATTTAGATTAATCAATGATTAAAAAGAAAAAAGTCCATATTGTGGGTACACACGGTGTTCCGGCTAAATATGGAGGATTTGAGACGTTGGCAGATTACATTTGTCAGAATTTAGCTGAGTCTTATGATATTACAGTTTATTGTAATGGACATAAATATGAGGATAGACCTAAATATTATCATGGAGCGCGTTTAAAGTATTTAAACCTTGAAGCAAATGGTTTTAAAGGTATATTTTATGACCTAATAACTTACTGCCAGGCTTTATTATCTGCAGACATTATTCTTTACTTAAGTCCGGTAGGTTCGGGATTTATGACACCTATAAAATATTTATTTGGTAAAAAAGTAATAGTAAATCACGGAGGATTAAATGAATGGGAGCGAGAAAAGCTTAGTTGGCTACAAAAGAAATGGGCTAAATTAAATCATTTTATTGCATCAAAATTTAGTGATATTAATATTGCAGATAATAAACTATACAAACAAAGTTTGAAAGATAATTTTAATGCTGAATCTGTAATTGTGCGTTATGGAGGAGATCATGTTAAATTTATAGACAAGCAAAGACCAGATTTCAATGTAAAATATCCATTTGTAAATACACGTTATGCCGTAAGTGTATCTCGCGCACAATTAGATAATAACCTTCATCTCGTTTTAGAGGCTTTTGAGAACTTTACAGAATATCCATTAGTTTTAATTTCTAATTGGAGTATTTCAAATTATGGTCTGAATTTGAAAGAGAAGTATTCAGGCAATCCTAATTTAATTTTGCTTGATGCAATTTATGACAAGAATGAGCTAGATTATTTACGGGGAAATTCTTACATATATATACATTCACATTCCCGATGTGGGACTGCACCTTCTTTAGTAGAAGCAATGTGTTTAAAAAAAGCCATTATATCATTTGATGTTCCTACTAATAGAGAAACTACTAAAAACCATGCTTTCTTTTTTAAAAATGCTAAAGAGCTTTCAAAAGTTTTGGCTGATTTAAAAGATAAAGATATTATCTCAAATGGTTTGGATATGTTTTCGATAGCAAGTAAGAAATATACTTGGGATATTATTTGTAGCAATTATGACAAATTATTCAAGTCATTTAACAAATAGTAATGAAAAAAATTTTAGTGACAGGCGGAGCGGGATTTATAGGTTCGCATTTATGTGAACGTCTTTTAAGTGAAGGTAATGAAGTAATCTGTCTGGACAATTACTTTACAGGAAGTAAATCAACTATTATTCATCTGCTTGACAATCCGTATTTTGAATTGGTACGTCACGATGTCACCGAACCTTATTATGCCGAGGTCGATGAGATTTATAATTTAGCCTGTCCTGCAAGCCCGGTACATTATCAGTATAACCCTATTAAAACCCTAAAGACTTCGGTTATGGGAGCGATTAATATGCTGGGGCTTGCCAAGCGTGTAAAGGCAAAAATTCTACAGGCCAGTACTTCTGAGGTTTATGGTGATCCTATAGTACACCCGCAACCAGAAACTTACTGGGGGAATGTAAATCCTATAGGTCCGCGGTCATGTTATGATGAGGGTAAACGTTGCGCGGAAACCTTATTTATAGACTATCATCGTCAAAATAATGTAGTTATTAAAATTGCACGTATTTTTAATACCTATGGCCCCAATATGGATCCTCAAGATGGGCGCGTGGTATCTAATTTTATTGTACAAGCATTAAAAGGGGATGATATCACTATTTTTGGAGATGGTAAGCAAACACGCTCATTTCAATATATTGATGATCTTATAGAAGGTTTAATACGTCTAATGGCAAGTGATGTTAGTTTTACAGGCCCCGTAAATATTGGAAATGCACAAGAATTTACCATGCTTGAGCTGGCAAAAACAATCTTAAAAATTACGGGATCTAAGTCTAAAATCCAATTTATGCCCTTACCTGAAGATGACCCAAAACAAAGGCAACCTGATGTTTCTTTAGCCTATGCAAACTTAAATAATTGGCAAGCTCAAATAGATCTTGAAACCGGTCTTTATAATACAATTAGGTACTTTAATGAACTACTAAAATAATTTAATAGTTTTAAACATTAATTCATTTTGAAGTTCTTGATATACTACTTAACAGTTTATTTTAAATAATCTTATAATTAACTAGACTTGCGTTTTTCAAAATATACGATTCCGATATCTATTGTAATTCATTTGACACTTACCAATGGAATTCTGGGATTTTTTGTACCCGAAACCTATCTCAATTTTTGGGCAATTGTGTACTTTAATTTTTCCTGGGTATTGAGTACCTACTGGCTTAATTTTTATCCTACTGCACGTAAAGAACGATTTTGGGATAACTCCCACCGTTTTGTGCAATTATTAGTTGTTTTTGGTTTGGCGTTTTTTGCCTGGTTTGGCTTTCGAAGGGCCGGCATCACCGCATCGGGAAATCCATCTTTTGCATTGGGTATTCTTTACGCGTGCCTTTTAGTCTATCGGATTTCATTTTTTTGGGCACGTAGTAGCTACCGTGAGATGGGGGGGAATCAGGTCAATGTCGTGGTGATCGGTCGGGACCGGAATTTGAAAAAAATACGTAGTGTTTTTGATGAAGGCGATTTAGGATACCGCTATAAAGGCTATTTTGACAATCAACATTCGCAAAGTCCTACCTATCTAGGTAAAATAGAAGAATGTTTTCAATTTATATTGAAAAATGACATCGATCAGATTTTTTGTACTGTTTCCCGGCTGTCGCAGGCAGAACTGCTCAACCTGATGGCTTTTGCAGATAACAATATGAAAAAGCTGAAAATTATTCCCGATAATAAAGAAATATTTACCCGGGCGATGACCATTGAGATGTACCGGTCTGTACCCGTCTTAAATATGCGGGAATTGCCTTTAGATACGCTCTGGGCACATTGGTCTAAGCGTACTTTTGATGTAGTATTTTCGCTGCTGGTCATCGTAGGCATCTTGTCGTGGTTGAGCCCTCTAATTTTTATCTTGCAGCGTTTTGATTCTCATGAACCCTTATTTTTTAAGCAAAAGCGGCACGGGGTAGATCGTAAGGTATTCTGGTGCTATAAATTTAGATCGATGACTACCACTGCAGATGCTGATAAAACCATGATGACTAAAAATGATAAACGGGTTACCAAACTGGGGCGTATTTTGCGTCGTACTAGTATCGATGAATTGCCTCAGTTTTATAATGTATTGCTGGGTGATATGAGCGTGGTAGGACCCCGCCCGCATATGGAATTGCATACCGAGCTGTATCAAAGCTCGGTAGATAAATATCTGGTGCGGCATTTTGTCAAACCCGGCATTACCGGCTTGGCACAGGTACGGGGATATCGGGGAGAAATCGTGCAGCAGGCCGATATCGTTAATCGCACGCGACTCGATATTTTTTATGTGGAGAAATGGTCGTTGCGGTTGGATATAAAAATAATTATTAAAACAGTGCTAAACGCCATTCAGGGCGAGGAGAAAGCTTACTAAGTCAAATTAAATGTAGCTCCTTAAAAAGATAATACTATTTTTGAGCAAAATTTACCTATGAAACGTATTCCGATTTTTAGTTTATATATAGTTGTACTTCTGTTATTCTTTAGCTCCTGTGTATCGCGTAAGGATACTACGTACTTTTACGAGTCTAATGAGCTGCCTATTCCAGCACAGCTATCTATGGAGCAGCCTGCTAAATCGTTCTTAACGATACAGCCTAATGATGAATTGACCATCACCGTGAGCGCGATAGAACAAGAAGCAGCATTACCCTTTAATCCACCTATTACAAGTTCCGGGAGCGTATCCGGCGGTTCTGTTAATGTAGGTGGGGGTGGCCAATTACAAACCTATTTGGTAGATCAAAATGGGAATATTGAGTTTCCGGTATTGGGTACTATCTATGTGCGTGGATTAACACGTGTGGCCTTAGCCGATAAACTGAAAACAATGATTACCGCCTATGTCACTAAACCTATAGTTAATGTGAAACTTTCTAACTTTCAGGTTTCGGTATTGGGAGCTGTTCGTAATCCTGGGACCTATACGATTTCTAACGAATATTTGACCATACCTAAAGCCCTGGGTTTGGCCGGGGATATGCAGATTTTTGGGCGTAGAGATAATGTTTTGGTGATGCGTGAAGAAAATGATAAAGTAACCAAGGCCTACTTAGATCTTACTGATAATAGCATCATTGATTCTGAGTATTATTATTTGAAACAAAATGATGTATTGTATGTTGAGCTCAATAATTCGCAGCGGCAGGCAGGTAGTTTAAATCCAAATAGTGGGTTATTTATATCAGTAGCATCTGTATTAATATCTCTAGTGGTTTTATTTTTAAGATAAAGTTTTAAAGCTGTATAATAGTATGAATGACTTGAATGAAGAGATTAATATTCGAGAAGAACTCGATAAGTATTTACGCTACTGGCCGTGGTTTATCTTGGGGGTGCTCACTGCATTAATCATTGCCTTTGTCTATTTAAAATTAAGTGTTCCTGTATATCAAACTGTTGCCAGTGTCATTATTAAGGATGAAGAAAGTAAAGGTGGGGGGTTAGGTGATGCTGCAGGATTTGCAGATTTGGGACTGTTAGGTGGTATGAGCACTAATAGTATTGAAAATGAAATTGGGCTTCTAAAATCGCGTCGTTTAATGATTAGTACCATACAGGCTCTAAAAGCGAATGTAGAGTATTATGATTTAGAGGGTGTTAAAGAAGATGAGTTGTATTTGAACACGCCATTTATCGTTGAGGTAATTACGATTGATGAAGCACTACTCAGTAAAGCAGCAGGCTTAGGAATTAATGTGTTATCTATAGAACCCAATGGAAGTACTAATTTAACCCTCACCTATATAGAAAGTGGCGAAACTAAACAAGCAAAAATTGGTGAATTGGTTAAGTTACCATTTGGAAGCTTTGTCATTAAAGATAATCGGGTAGATGCTCAAGGTAATGCTATAGCCGAAAAAGGCAGGGTTCTAGTAAAAATTAAGAACCTAACAGATGTTGCAGATAAATACCGTGAATCTGTAGAGATTAATTTAATAGACGATAATGCAACCCTACTGGAGTTTAGTTTGGGGAGTACGGTTAAAGAAAAGGCTCAGAATATTTTAGATCAGTTAATCTTTGAATACAATAAAGAGGCCATTGAAGATAAAAATGAAGTGGCGGTAAGTACTGCGCGTTTTATAGATGAACGCTTAAAAATAATAAGCGGCGAACTCGATACAGTAGAGGTAGGGCTTGAAGAATTTAAAGAAGACAACAGCTTAACTAATATAGAGGCAGAAGCTTCGCTTATTATCGAAAATGCCAGTGAGTATAGAAAGCGCGAACAAGAACTGCAAACCCAACTGTCTATCTCGCGATCGATGCTAAGCTATTTAAGAAATGATACTGAAAATAGTGGGTTGTTACCTGCTAATGTAGGATTAGAAAGCGAATCTGTAAATACACAAATTGCAAACTACAACCAATTGGTTTTAGAACGCAACCGCATCTTAGCTGGTGCTACTGAGTTGAACCCTACCGTAATTCGTTTAAATTCTCAGATCAAACAATTAAAGTCAAATATTATTAACGGACTTGAACAAACCTTGTCTAACTTACGAATTGCAGAAAATGATCTTAATAGACAGTCTCGATTAATAGGTTCTGAAATCTCCAGGGTTCCTGCAAAAGAGCGTCAGTTTAGAGATATTTCGCGTCAGCAAAACATTAAAGAAGCCTTATATATATTTTTGCTTCAGAAACGGGAAGAAAACTCATTATCCTTAGCGGCAACTGCCCCTAAAGCAAAAATCGTAGATAGTGCGTATTCGCTGAACAAACCCTTATCTCCAAAACCGAAAATTATTTTTGCAGCAGCTTTATTATTGGGTCTGGCAATTCCTTTTCTGGTTATTTATATCAAACGCTTACTCAATAATAAAATCGAGCGTCGAGAAGATATTGAGAAAGTAACGAAATCTATTCCTATTGTAGGGGAATTGCCCAGTATTGCTAAAGGAGAATCTGATCTGGTTGTCGAAAACGACCGTTCGGTACTGGCGGAGTCTTTTAGAATTATGACGACTAATTTGCAATATTTGTTAGTAAATGTAGCTAATGAAGATCGAGGCTATTGTATTTATGTGACCTCTACGGTAAAGGGGGAGGGGAAAACCTTCACCTCAATCAACCTGGCTATGACCCTGGCCAATACCGGTAAAAAGGTAGTAATTGTGGGAGCTGACCTTAGAAATCCGCAGCTGCAGCGATATGATAACTCTTCCAAGAGTTTCTTAGGGGTGAGCGATTATTTGGTTAATAATGATCACAAAATTGATGATTTGGTTCACGATTCTAAATTTCATAACAATCTGAAGTTGTTTCTTTCTGGCAGTATACCGCCTAACCCGTCTGAACTCTTAAGACAGGCGAAGTTTGGGCATATGCTGAAAGACTTACAGACCAAGTTTGATTATGTGATTGTAGATACGGCACCTTCGATGCTGGTTACCGATACCTTCTTAATCAGTAGGCATGCAGAACTTATCCTCTATGTTACCCGGGCCGGTTACACTGAAAAGCGCTTGTTAGAATTCGCTGTTGATTCCAACAACGAAGGGAAACTACACGATGTAAGTTTTGTTATTAATGACGTGAAGAACGCTAACTTTGGTTATGGTAATAAGTATGGGTATGCTTATGGGCAAAGTAAACCCAACTTGTGGGAGCGTTTTAAAAATAGTTTTTAGGTTGGCGTATAAGGTTTAAGATTTCTCAGTGCTTTATAAAAAGGATGCTACTGCATCCTTTTTTTTTGTTTATATTTTAACCAAAAAACATCAATTTAATTGTCTGTATAATTTAAACGTCTAAACTAAATTTGCCATATCAACTTATAAAATTGATTCTATACAATCGAATCATAAATTTTATAAGTTGATATAGTAATATTTAACTTTCTAATTTTTTAAAATATTTTTTTAAGAGATCTGTACTTTTAAACAAATCTATATCATCTTATCAAGTCAAAATAAAATTTAAGACTCATATAAATATTAAAAATTCTATATGAACTATTATTGAGAAGGATAGGAATGAAAAACAAATAATTAAACTTTTTATGTTGGCTTTTCAAAAGTAATGATGATTTTTCCCATCTATTCAAGTCTTTAATATTTTTATTAAATACAAAATAATTTATTTCTGCTTTATCATTATAAAAATTAATGATCTTTGAGTATTCAGGAAAACCTCTACTGTTTAACTCTATGCTAATATTCTGTAATGTTTGTATTTGCTCGACTGGTTTTCCACCGGTAGTGCTGTGTACCCCTCCAAAATGTACTCGATAGGTTGCCATTTGTTCTGGTAAGAACTTAATATTACCGTGAGTTGCATTAATAATATGTAATGGCCAGTCACCAGGATATGCATTAATGAGCCACTCTGGATAATCATTATAATTTCTAAATATTACCGACATAGTATGTATGTAATTTGATTTTATGATATCGATTAATGATGTGGTATCTTTCGTGTTTTTATTTGTATCATTTAAAAATGGAATTATATTATTTTCATATTCAATATTAACAGCGTGAAAGCAAATAGCATAATCGTTATTTCGTTCTAAAAAGTCAACTTGCCTTTGTATCTTCAAGGGGTCAGTCCAATAATCATCACCTTCACAAATTGCAATATATTTACCTTTAGCGCTGTTCAATGCCCATAAAAAGTTGCCCATCATACCTTTATTTTGAGCGTGCTTAGTATAGTTTATCCAATTTCCATTTTTATGGTTAGAAGTTATATTTTTAATTATATCGGTGGTTTTGTCAGGGGAATTTGGTGGATTGTCATCAGCTATTATTAATTCTATAGGATAACTGCATTGCTGCATTAAAATACTATTAATGGCTTGTTCTATAAAGTCGCCGTGTTTATAGGTAATCATTACAACGCTTACAGTGGCATTTTTATACATATTTTTTAATTTTTGCAGGAACACCATAAACTAATGAGTTGTCAGGAATGTTCTTTGTTACTACGGAGCCAGCACCTATTATAACATTCCTGCCTATTTTAATATTTGGAAGAATTGTAGATCCACTCCCCACAGTAGTGTGATTTCCAATTTCTACTCTTCCGAGAATATTTACGCCAGGAGAAATTTCTATCCAATCTCCTAATTTACAGTCATGTGTTACTACTGAATTATAATAAATAAGACATCCCTTACCAATTATGGTGTTATTAGATATTCGTACTCCGGATAAAATACAAGTTCCTTGTCCTATAAAAACATTTTGAGTTCCAATGCTTGCGTACGGGCTAACTGCAGAAACCAATTTACCTCCGTAAGTAGTCAATTTACGGGCTAGTAACTCTCTGTATGTGGGATTACCCAGTCCTAAAACGAATCTTTTAGATGATGTGGCAAACAGTTCTGTAGCTTGCTTTTCACTTTTAAGAACATTAAATTCTCCAAAGAGTGTATTTGGAACTTCAGGTGTTATATCGTCATAAAAAAAAATGTCTTCCTGTTCTTCTAAGTCTTGCAGAACTTGTAATAGTTCAACAGCAAAACCTCCAGCTCCTATTATAATCATTTTTTAGAATTTATTATATAATTTAAAAGTTTAGTAAACTTTTCCGCTCCTTTCGCGTTCAAGTGATCAGAATCTCTAAAGTCATTTAAGGAGAACTGATCATTTTTCAGGAAATTATAGTAAAAAACGTTTTGATTGTTATTTTCAAGTTCCGTAATTATTTTTAATGTTTTGTCAAATTGTTCGTCTTCAATACTTTTATAATAATACCCGGTGGTAGGTAACGTAACAAAAAATAGTTTTATTTTTTTCTTTTTAGCTAAGGAAACTATCTCTTCAAGATAATTTATATTAATTTGAAGCTCATCAGAGGTGTTTATTGTGTGTCTTTGCGCTGCTTTCTTACCATCTAATTTAAAATCAGATGGTTCTATTGAATTTTCTTCAAAACCAAAACCTAATGTATCTGAATATAAATTGTCTTGTTGATGCAAATAATAATTTCTCAAATTAGACAAGTTGGAATTTAAGTTCATTGCTGTTGTCTCAAAATGATATTTCAGTGGAATATCACTTTTGAAATCATAATCTATATAGTAATATTTGAGTCTGAAATTTTCACCGGTATCCTTAAAATCAATGAATAGCGATGGGTAAGATATTGCAACAACAAGATTTTCTAATTTTGATAATCTGTTGCTATATTTTCTAAATATTTCTAAATCATATCTGAGTGTTTGTGATACATAAGCAGCATTAAATGAATTTTTGTTTAAATATTCTGGATTTACTCCATAAAATGCGTGACTATTTCCTAGAATTAATGTTTGAATTTCCTCAGAATTATTATCTATAAAATTTTTCTTGAATTTATAATCATTCGGTAAAAAGCGTAGTAAACATTCTAGAATAACCAAGCCAATTAATAAAGGAGCTGTAAAAAATAAAATTTTCTTTAAAAATGATTTCACTGAAAATAGATTATATTAAAATTGAAAATAGATAAATTGTTGTTGCTCTCCACCATAATATAGAATCAGAAAAATAATGGTATAATAAAAGGTGTATTTCACAGGTTTCTTCCATGTTATACTTATCCTATCTATTGCAAACTCATCATGTCTGCCCAGCCACTCAATAAAAATGAAAAAAGGAAGTAAAAGAATTAATGATTTTGTTAAACCAATATCTGTATAAGAAGGAATTGTTGCTAATGATTTAGAGAATATCCCAGCTAAATAAAGCAGCGCATCTTTCACTGTTGGAGACCTGAAGAAAATCCAAGCTAAAACTGTCAATAGAAACGTTAACGACATTTGAAGAAATTCCTTCAAGCTTGGAAAAAAACGATTTTGGGCAACAGTGCCAATATTTATCCTATTTCTTTTAAATATTAGTAAGGGTAAAAAATAAATGGCATTTAATGCACCCCAAACAATAAACGTCCAATTTGCTCCGTGCCAAAAGCCACTTACAATAAAAATAATAAATGTATTACGAACTTGCATCCATAAACCTCCTCTACTTCCTCCAAGTGGTATATATAAATAATCTCTAAACCAAGTAGACAAGGAAATGTGCCATTTTCGCCAAAATTCTGCCATATCTCTAGAGAAATATGGGAAATCAAAGTTTTTCATGAGGTTAAATCCAAACAGACGTGCGGTACCTATTGCGATATCTGAATAACCAGAGAAATCTCCATATATTTGAAATGTGAAAAATACAGCGCCTAATAATAAAGTACTTCCTGAGAAGTCTTGATAATCATTGAAAATTATATTTGCAAACTTTGCACAATTATCAGCAATCACCATTTTTTTAAACAGTCCCCAAAGGATTTGTTTTAAACCATTTATTGCTTCACTTTGACTAAAATGTCTTTTACGATAAAATTGAGGAAGCAAGTTTACCGCTCTTTCTATTGGACCAGCCACTAGTTGCGGAAAAAAACTAACATAAGCAAAGAAGTCAACAATATTATTAACCGGTTTTAATTTTTTCCTATATACATCTATGGTGTAGCTCATAGTTTGGAATGTATAAAAGCTAATACCCACTGGAAGAATAATATTCAATCTTGAGGTTTCAATATTATGCCCCATAATTGTGTAAGCATCAGAAAAACTATCAACAAAAAAGTTATAATATTTAAAAAAACCTAGAAAACCTAGATTTACAGACATGCTAAGAAATAGCAAAAATTTTCTATTAGTATCTTTATTAGTTTGAATTAAAGCGTTTCCTACAAAATAATCTATTGCAGAGCTAAAAGCAATTAATCCTAAAAATCGCCAATCCCACCAGCCGTAAAAAATATAACTGATAATAAGTATATAAAAATTTTGTATTCTTAAGCTTTTATTAAATACAAACCAATAAAGTAAAAAAACAAGAGGCAAAAAGATGCCAAATTCGATAGAGTTAAATAACATATATACCTTTATAAGAAATTAAATAAAAAACCGATTTTCTATAAAGTATCGTTTATTAATTTGATTATTTTATCTACATCATTATTTTTTAAACCACTATATAAAGGCAAACATAAAATACACTCTGCAATACCTTCTGAAACTTTCATTTCAGTAGACCTCACGTAATCTAATGTATTTAACGAAGGATAAAAATAACGTCTCGGAAAAATGTCAGCCTTATTTAATTCCTTTTGCACTCGTAAAAGTGTTGCTTCGCTTTCAAAGATTATCGGGTAATAGCTGTAATTCCAAACGGTATTATCCCTCAGTTTCATTGCTCTTAGTTTAGAAAAATCTAATTGTGAGCGGTATTGCTCAACAATACCTTTTCTACTATCCACTATGTGCTCCATATAGGGCAGAACGCTCAAGCCCATCGCAGCTTGCAATTCGCTTATTTTAGCGTTAATGCCTACACCATAAAAATTTGTAGGGCCATTGTGTCCAAAGTTATGGCTGTAATACATTTTATGTAATAAACTATCATCTGAATTACAAAAGGCTGCGCCCCCTTCACCGGTATGAAATATTTTAGTTGCATGAAAGCTGCACGTACTTACATCGCCATATTCAAAAAGGGATTTATTTTGATAAGTAACCCCAAAACAATGAGCAGCATCGTAAATAACTTTAAGGTTGTGCTTTATCGCAATAGCTTCAATAGCTTCAACATTACACGGATTCCCAAATACATGCGTTGCCAGAATAGCTGTTGTTTTTTCAGTTATTGCAGCTTCAATCTTGGTCTCATCAATCGTTAAATAATCAGGATGTATATCTACAAACACTGGAGTACATTGTTCCCATACAAGTGCTGATGTAGTTGCCACATAACTGAATGGCGTAGTAATCACTTCTCCTCCACTTGCTAGCAATTTTAAAGCTATCTGAATAGGCAGCGTACCATTGGTCATTAAAATGATATTAGGTACTTTGAGATGGTTTTTTAACTTTTCCTCTAGTTCCAATACCAATTCTCCACGATTAGTAAGCCATTCATTCTTCCATACACGTTGCAATTGTTGCTCATACTCTGCTAAAGGTGGAAAAAAAGTTTTTGTTACATTAGTCATTTTAAATTTTGTTTAAATTGTAATATCAATTGTAATGAGGGAGTTTTTAGTAGATAATTAGTAACCAAATAAAATAAAATACCGGTCAAAGAAGGGACTAAAATTTTTAAAAGCAAGTAACCTTCGAAAAAATAATATTGCACAGCAAACATAATAATAAACATGATAATGCTCAGCAGTAATATTATCCAAACATCTTTGAACTGTTTCCATAAATTGTAATCTATTAATAGATTTGTATAATATGTATTAATTGCAAGAGCCAAAAAAGAAGTAATTACAGAACTCCAAACCAAACCATAAATCCCAAATTGAAAAGCAACTGAAACAATTAGCGCAATCATTATTTTTTTAATTAATTCTAGTTTTAAGAACCAATCACTCCGACCATATACTTTAAGTAAATTTAGGTTAAAGACGTGTACAGGATACAGCATACCTGATATGCACAATATCTGAAAAAAAATTGCGGCTTGTTCCCATTGCGGTCCAAGTACAAATAAAAATAGGGGTTTCGAAATTGAAGATAGACCTAGCATTAATGGTGCAGAAATAAAAAAAATAAATTGCAAAATATGCTTATAGGCTTGTTTAAGCCTTTCTTTTTCGTCCTGTATTCCTGCCATTAGAGGGTAGCTCACCTTACCTACGATTGTTGTTAATACTAGAGAGGGATACTGGGAAAATGTGTAAGACCTTTCAAATTGACCAAGGGCTGCAGTTGAAAAGTACTTGCCTATTAAAATGTTATAAATATTTTCAAATATAGAATTGAGGATTCCAGATATCGTCAATTTATATCCAAATCCAAAATGTTGACGCAACTTCTCCCGAGAAAAAATTAAACTTGGTTTCCAGTCGCTTATTATCCAAAGCATTAATGATAAAACTACTTGCGTTGCCAATTGCATAAAAATAATACTCCAGACACCATATTTTAAATAAGCCATGCAAACTCCAACAATAGCGCCAATAAGAATTCCTGGAATATTGAGTAACATCAGCTTTTTAAAAGCCATTTTTCTTTCGAAATATGCGTGCTGTACTGCAGAAAAAGAGGTTATAACAAAGATTAAAGCATAAACACGTATAATTAAGATTAGTTCTGCTTCCTCATAGAACTGTGCTATTAAAGGAGCTAATAAATATACAAGCAAATAGAGTATAAAGCTTATTGATATGTTAGTATAGAATATTGTGCTATAGTCTTTATTTGTTATATTTTTAGTTCGTATAAGTGATGCGGTAAGACCACCATCAACTAGAGTGGCTGAAATTGAAGTAATAATATAGATCATTCCTATTAAACCAAATTCTCTAGGTGAGAGTAAACGTGCTAAGGTTATTGATGCTGCGATTCCTACCCCTTTAGCCACAATGGTGTCTAAAAAAGTCCAAAGTAAACCTAAAGTAGCAGTTTTTTTTAAGCTCATATATTCCTCATCAAATTTTAAAAATGATTTAATTTCTTATTTATATAAAAAACTCTAATAATCATTATTGAACTGTCAAATATACCATTCTAATCTAAAAATTATAGCTGTCTTTATTTTTATTGAGTTGACATTCTTAAATACTATAAAAATTTTTAGTTATTAGTGAATTTTTTAAAAAATGTTGGGCTTTAATTTTTTTAAGCTTTGAAAACTCTGTTATTTTTAGAGAATAGCGAGTATGGATATAATTTTTAAATCACATACCCCAAAAGTGGAGGGGAAAACCTTTACTTCAATCAACCTGGCTATGACCCTGGCCAATACCGGTAAAAAGGTAGTTTTTGTAGGGGCCGACCTTAGAAATCCGCAGTTACAGCGTTATGATAACTCTTCCAAGAGTTTCTCAGGGGTGAGTGATTATCTGGTTAATAATGATCATCAACTCGATGATTTGGTTCACGATTCTAAATTTCATAACAATCTGAAGTTGTTCCTTTCGGGAAGTATTCCACCTAACCCGTCTGAACTCTTGAGACAGGCGAAGTTTGAGCATATGCTGAAAGATTTACAGACTAAATTTGATTATGTGATTGTAGATACGGCACCTTCAATGCTGGTAACCGATACCTTCTTAATCAGTAAGCATGCAGAACTTATACTCTATGTAACCCGGGCCGGATACACCGAAAAGCGCTTGTTAGAATTCGCTGTTGATTCCAACAATGAAGGGAAACTTCACGATGTAAGTTTTGTAATTAATGACGTGAAGAACGCTAATTTTGGTTATGGTAATAAATATGGTTATGCTTATGGGCAAAGTAAACCTAGTTTGTGGGAGCGTTTTAAAAAGAGTTTTTAAGCCTTGCTTCATTGGGTTTAGAACCTTTACTTACTTTATAAAAAGGATGCTTCGGCATCCTTTTTTTTTGCTCTTTTTTACTGTCAATTTTTTTAATTTAAACTCATTTTACAGCGTGATATTTGCCGGTATTTTCTTAATTCCGGGCTTTTGGATTTCATACACTCTTCATACTCTATCATGGGCTTTGGGTAGGGTCTGGGTGGGGGATGGGCGACGGGAGTTGGCGCATCTTTTTATAATTCAGCTTATCTACTATTCAACGACCGGCATCTATGGCAAATTACTTCTTAAACGGCAGAATCGGCACAGGTGTACATTACTTCCGGTTTTTTGCTTGTCTGGCTGCGTTCTTTGTGGCTTAATCAAAATCTTTTTTATTATGGCCAGACAATCTGGAATTATCAAATTAAAGGGCACTATCGGGGATATTGCCTTTTACAAAAGTGGAGACGGGCATATGGCCCGACTTAAGGGCGGGATCGATGGAAAGCGTATTGCAAATGATCCGGCATTTCGACGTACCCGTGAAAATGGGGCTGAGTTTGGGCGCGCCGGTAAAGGTGGTAAGTTGGTGCGCAACTCTATGCAGGTGTTGCTGCAACAGGCGAAAGATGCGCGTGTAGTGAGCCGATTAACCACCCAGCTGCTTGCCATCATCAAAACCGATACCGTATCTGATCGTGGGGAACGGAATCTGATTTCGGGAAATCTCGGCTTGCTAAGCGGGTTTGACTTTAATGTAAACAGTCCGCTCCAAACCACATTGTATGCTCCCTTTACGGTGAGTTATGATCGGGCTTCAGGAGCCGTAGGAATGGTGCTGGAAGCCTACAATCCGCAGGTACAGATTGCAGCACCCGGAGGAACGACCCATTATAAGCTGAGTTGTGGAGTGAGTGAGTTGGATTTTGCGGGAGCAACCTATGTGTCGCATACCCAAACCACCGAAATTCTGCCTTATAACAATACCCCAGCGACTGCTCCTAATCTGAATGTGCAAATTACCGCAAACAGCAGTCTTAGCGTGGTGCAGGTGTTGAGTATTGAGTTCTATCAGGAAGTCAATGCTAAGATGTATGCCTTGCAAAACGGAGGCTTTAATGCTATGGCTGTAGTGCAGGTTTCTCAGCCTACTTAAGATGGAGTGGGTTTTACAACGTAGCTATTATGCTACCGGAACCCACGGCGCCCTCTATATTGAGAAGCGTTTTGTGTGTTTTACCATCGAGCTGCCCTGGCGGGAAAATCAGCGACAGATTTCCTGTATACCCGAGGGCCGGTATGAGGTGTGTCCCCGAATTTCGAAAAAATTTGGACACCACCTTATTTTAGAAGATGTGCCGGGACGTAGTTATATTTTACTGCATCCCGCCAATAACGCTCTGATGGAATTGCAGGGATGTATCGCTCCCGTAACCGAACTTACTGGTCCCGGATCCGGATTGCATTCCAGACATGCACTACAGCGCTTAATGGTCATTCATCGGGATGCTGTAGAACGTGAAGAAGCTGTTTATTTAACTATAACTTATACCAATCATGAATTTATTAGAACGTTATCAAAAACCCACCCCGCGGTTTTTCCGCATCCTGCGGGCGGTGGGCATTAGTCTGGCCAGTGGAGGAGCAGCTTTACTGGCGGTACCCGTGGCTTTGCCGGCTGTGGTTTTGAGTCTTGCCGGTTATGCCGTCGTTGCGGGTAGTGTTGTTACTGCGGTAAGTTAGGCTGTCGTTGCAGATGTGAATAATGAGCAGTAAGACGCCCCCGCAAGCCTGGGGTACGGTGGGAGGCAGTTTGGCTGCTGCACTTCCGTCGCTATATGCAGCGCAGGTATTAGAGGCGATGCTTATGGCAGGGTTGGGAGCGGTAGTGAGTTTTTTTACTTCATATTTTTTAAAAAGCCTGGTACGCTTTTATAAAAAGCGGAAGCGAAGACAACGGTGATTTGGTTAATGCCGGTGTGGACTTTATTAAACACCGGATATCTTAATGGAAAACCCTTTGTTCAGATTTAAATCTGGGGAAGGGTTTTTCTTTTTGTTTTACGCTGTTTTTTTTTATTTTCTTTTGAGTCGTTATAGGTTCCATAGGATGTTCTTTACTTTTCTTTAGCTCGCTGTCGCTTATTGGTTTTGGAGCTCGTGAATCTCCTATCGTCGATTTAGCTCGCGAGATTTTTATTTTACGGGAGCTCGTGAATCTCCTATTGTCGATTTAGCTCGCGAGATTTTTATTTTACGGGAGCTCGTGAATCTCCTATTGTCGATTTGCTTGTCCAAAGAAACCCTTCGGCTATCGCTCAGGACAGGCTCAACAAAAGAAAAGACACCCTCGCTTGGGAATTTTTCGCTTAGGCGAAAACCGCCTTGTTCGTTCCGTGTCGCTATCGCTCCTGTCCTTCGGAACGTCCTGTGGCTATTCTGAACCGAGGGATTGCAATTCGTTTTCCAATGTCACTTCGAGTGAATAAGGCGGAGCCTAAGCGTAGCTTTATTTGTATCGAGAAGTCTTATATCGTTTGGAGGTGTACGTGTGTAAGGCTTCTAAATTTTTAACGGATGCTTCTTGCTATACTGAATAAAATGAAAACTGAAGAACACTAATTTTTTATTAAAATGCAACTATTTAATTGAGAATAGGCTCCTTTTTCCTTGGGAGCAGGGTTGGGGATGAGGAGTTTTTGTTGAATTTTTTTGCTTTTGAGTTTTCTTAATTGATCAGAATTCTGAAGATCCCTGATGATATGGTGCATTCCACTTCCTACGGTCGTCGGATGCAGAAAAGAAAAGACACCCTCGCTTAGATCTGAATTAGGGGAGAGCAGTAGTATAACCCTGCGGGTTTGAGTCTTTATAGGTTCCACAGGATATTCTTTACTTTTCTTTGCTTGTCCAAAGAAACCCTTCGGCTATCGCTCAGGACAAGCTCAACAAAAGAAAAGACACCCTCGCTTAGGAATTTTTCGCTTAGGCGAAAACCGCCTTGTTCGTTCCGCGTCGCTATCGCTCCTGTCCTTCGGAATGTCCTGTGGCTATTCTGAACCGAGGGATTATAATTTGTTTTCCAATGTCACTTCGAGTGAATAAGGCGGAGCCTAAGCGCAGCTTTATTTGTATCGAGAAGTCTTATTTTGTTTGGAGGTGTACGTGTGTAAGGCTTCTTGATACATTTGCTTTCTGTGCAGCATGAATTAGATATTCGAAGCGAGTTTCAAGTTAGCCTTAAGCTCGCTTTTCCTAGGGAGCAGGGTTGGGGATGCCGAGCTGGAGTCAAGTTTTGTTAAGATGTAATACTCCTGCAGCTTTTTAAATAACGTGCTGTGGCTATTCTGCGTAGTTATTGAATATCCAATAAGGTGGTACAGTATCAATTTTTCTTAAAAACTGTTAAATTTTTTCGGTAGTACGGAGGAGGTAGGGAAGGTATATAGTTTTTTCTTTAGAGGTTTGCAGGGTAACCGGAATAAACTGTATGCTATGAAAACCCGGCGTTTGTGTATTTTTCCTAAAGACGTACAACGTATCACCGGACGGAGTGAACGGTATGGACGTCAACTGCTCGCAGATATCAAATGTTTTTTAAAGAAGCAACCGCATCAGTTCATTAGCGTTTACGAATTTGCAGCATATTGTGGTTTGAATGCTGAAGATCTTTTTGATTATTTGGAATAGAATACTTCGGTAAGCTTTTAAGAAAATTTATTTCTTAATAATGGCAGATGGAAATAATAGGAATTGGTTATTTGAAAAGTTCAGAAATAGAAATATTTAATTCTCTACAAATAATTAGTAATGTTTCTAAAGTTGGATTTGTATTGCCTCTCTCTATTTCTCCTATAGTCTTCTTGGCATGACCCGTACGATACGCCAACTCTTCTTGAGAAATGGGTTTTTGGGTTTTAGGATTAATAACTTTTTGACGGAATTCCGAAATTTTAAAACCTAACATTTTCTTTTCTTTTTCAAAACTCTCATTGCTCATAGGGATAAAATTCCCTGTTTAAATAAATAAAAAAGGATACATATATGTATCCTTTTAAAATTTTTATTATATTTATCTCATTATTATATATTTGCGATACTTCTTTAAGTAAAATATTAGAAGCATTCGCTTTGAATCTCGAATCAAAAACTGGTAATTTTTAGCAACGAGAGGATAAGCAGGGATGCTCACGACCCGGGCGTGGGCTCTCGCTTATTGTTGCGCGGTATACCAGTACCTTGATTCAATAAGTTGAGACCTGCGCCTTTTTGTATTGGGCCTGTACCTCCACTTTCAGAGCCCTTGTTTCTTCTCTTTTTAAAGCTTCGCACTCCTTTTATCCCCTACAATCAAACAGGCCAAAATGGCCGGCATCCCTGTATGGGGTGTTAATATCAACTTTTAAAGCATCAGCGCTTATGAACAACGCAACGTGTTTACGGGTACATGTTACTTCGTGCTAATCACCCGTGGGTTATGGGTTGTTTTCCTACGAGGCAGCCGGTAGTTGGGTGGGGATTGTCCTTGTTGAACAAGTGGCACGGGCTTTTACCATGTACGTTTTAAGCACACCGGTGAATTAGCCACAATAAAAAAGAGCTGCAGACCGCATGGTCTGTGAAAAAGAAACAGGCTTTTTAAAAGTCGCATTAAGCAAAAAAGCCTTCCCCTCAGAGTGGAATCAGCGGGGGAAGGCGTGAGCTTAAATAAAACGATTGTTTTACTTATTAACACGACGAAGTTATGAAAAATAAAGCTACGCGCCTTACGGGGGCTGCGTGGATACTTGTGGGCTTATTTTGGGCTACAGGAAATCTACTCTGGGCAGCATTGCCCCAACAAGTCGTATCCGGTAGGGTTACCGATACGAATGACAACCCCATTCCCGGGGTTAGTATCACCTTAACAAATAGCAGCAGGGGTACACAAACCGATATGCAAGGGGCATTTAGCCTGAATGCAAAACCGACGGATACCTTACGTATTGCCTACCTCGGATTTAAACCACTACGTATTCCGGTGGGAACGCAGGCGAATTTTAATATTGTATTGGAGCAGGACATCACCGATCTGGGTGAGGTGACCATCAATGCCGGGTATTACAATACCACGCGCCGTGAGCAAACGGGCAGCATCGCGCGGGTAACGGCAGAAGAACTGGAGCGACAGCCGGTAACCAATGTGCTAACGGCTTTGCAGGGCCAGATGCCAGGAGTCTCTGTGGTGCAGCGCAGTGGGGTGCCGGGGAATGCGCCCAGCGTACAAATATGGGGGCAAAACAGTTTACGCAGTGGTTTTGCCAATTCGGGTAACCTGCCCCTGTATATTATAGATGGGGTGCCTATAGACGGTGCCCCGCTTAACAGCTTTAGCGGGCTTACCAGTCCGACTCTTGCCGGGATTGACCCTTTAAATTCCCTGAACCCTGCAAACATAGCCAGTATTGAAATCTTAAAAGATGCTGATGCTAC
>NZ_JBITTU010000010.1:0-154125 GCF_044542075.1 Leeuwenhoekiella sp. NPDC079379 | reverse complement strand
TAACCCGCTCTTTAAGGTTTAATCGATTATAGTTTTTGATAGGCATACAACAAATCTAGAATTTTGATTTGTTGCGTTAAGTTCTTGAATTCGGGCATAGTTTTTTTAATTGTGGGCAACGTTTACGTATAAGATTAGTGGCGTGTAAATTAGAAAATTATTTTCGGATTAAGCACAAGCCAGATTTTTAAATTTTACTATTTATCTTTTTTATTGGAAATCGTCAAATTTAAAAATTTGGCGACTTTTCAAATATGCGTTAACTTCGATTGAGCAACTAATTAGCTATGAGCTATATACGTTGTTGGCAACAGTTTTTATTTCAGGATTTTTTCAATTGATTCTATATCCACTTTTAATGATTTTAGAATGTATTGAGCATATTCTTTATTCGTTTTTTTCATTTCGTCAAATAATTCCATTAAGTCAGTCGCATATAATCTCTCATTAACAGTCATTCCTTCAATTCCGACAACTTTTGATGTCCCTTTCATTACTCTTCTTTGTAAGTCAAACCATTTAAGTTGACTTTTTATACGCTTAAGAATGTCAGCATCATTGTCATTATGAATATCTCTTAAATTATAATTAGGATTTCTTGGGTCAGTAGACTTTTGAAATTCATTTATTTTGAGATTAAATAGTGCTTGTCCAAATCTTAATTCTGGGTCATATTCTAAATAACTAGAAATCAAATCAATTATTTCTTTATGCTCTTTTTTCATTTTTTTTAGCCATATTTAATTTTTATCTAATAATGGCTCAATATCAAATCCGTACATAAATTTATTTAATTGTCCATTTGAGCTTTCCAATTCCACAATGTCCATTAATTCCTCAAAATATGAGCAAACCCTTTCTCGGTCTTCTGTGTCCAACTCCATATAAATTTCCGCAAACCTTGAAAGTCCAATTCTGATTTTTTCTTGATACTTTTTGTCAGTTTGTATATCAGATTCCGCAACAGTTTTAAAATCAGACGCAACTTGATTTATTTTTGCCGTAAAAATTGGTCGCATTTTTTCGTCCGCAATTCCTGGATAATGATTTTCAGACACGAACTTTTTCTTTGCTATAAATTCCGCAAACTTTTCATTCGCATTTTCAGGTGTTGTCATTTCGGTTACATTTTGTCCGCAAGCAGAAAAGGTTAAAAAGATTATTAAAATTTGAATGTATTTCGTCATTTCTCAAATTGTTGCCAACGTGTTTGTATAAGATTAGTTGCGTGATTTTACCACCTAATTTAGCAAATACAAACCGAATAGAAAATCCGGGAGGATTTTCGTAAATAGGCTTGCAATAGCAATTAATTTTATACGTTGTTGTAGCCAGTTATTATTCTTTTATAATTTCCACTTGAGGTTTTGAGATTTTTAGTTCAGAAATATCTTTAATTTTTTCACTAGTTTCAATACCATTTTTATCTATTGTTTTTTTTATATAATTTCCGTTATTATCTTTTTCGATAATCTCTTTGCAACCATTCTTAAAAGTCGTTTCTTTTCTTTTTAAACTACCATCATTTTCAAAAGAGACCGATTCTGAAGTTGGTAATGAGTTGTTGAATTCTTCAAACTCTTCAATAGTTTTAAAATTCAATGTGTTTTCCGGTTTAAGGGTTTCATCAAAATTCCAATTATCTCCTAATATTGAAGTTAATTCTAATGCAATTCGAGTTTTTTTAATGTCATATTCTTTATTTTCAGTTTTAGAGAAAATTTTTTCAATTTGCTCTTTCGTTAATTTTTCTTTCGTCTTATTAAATACAATTTTTAAACTATCATTTTCTTTCAATAAAGTTTTGACAAAATCATTTGGCACATATTTAATTGTGTCAGATTCTTTTTGTTGAGAAAATAAAAAGTTTGAAAACCCTAAAAAAAGAATTATAGTAAAGATTATTTTGTTCATTCGTGTTTTTTTAATTGGCTACAACGGAATTGTATAAGAACAGTAGGGCTGAAAATGAGCTGTTACTATTCGGTTAAACACAAGCCGAATTTTTAAATATTTCTTATTACCTTTTTTTCTCAATAAGCCAAATTTAAAAATTTGGCGACCTTGCAAATGCGCCCCAAGTCATTGAATTAGGTAACTAATTGCCCTATTATTTTTATACGGTGTTAGCAAAAGTTATTTCTGCTTTTGAATTCCAAAAACTTTATATTTTTCACAATCAGCCATTAATTTATACGATAAATCATAACCGTATTTTTTCATTTGCTCTCTGTCCGATAGATTGTATTCATTTCTAATTTGTTTATCGTATTTCATAGTAACTTTCATCAGTATTGGGTCAACAATTTTATTCGATAATTTTGTTTCTTCCAATTTGTTTATTTCTGCACAAATTTCGTCCGATACTGTTTTAATTATATTACTTGAAATTGGTCTTTTTTTGGAAATTAAATCAGATGTAATTTCTGCGTACTTCGGACATTCTTCAATCAGTTTTTCTGTCAATACTTTCCGTACGTGATTTTGCATAGTAGTTAAATCTGAATTTGGATTATTGTTACTAAAATCAGTAATAATCTCTTGAACTTCGTCAGCGTATTTTTCATATCCATCACTAACACATTTTTGTATTTCTGCTATGAGTTTAGGTTGATTTAATTCAGTTGATATTTGATTTATGCATTCACAAGAGTATTCGGATAATGTCTTTTTGTTTTGAGCATCACAACTCCAAAAAGTCAAAAGTATAATTGCTAAATAAAGGTTTCTCATTTTTAGTTTTTAATTTTTGCTAACGTGTTATATCAAAACTAAATATACACTTTATCAGTATTAGTTGCGTGATAACAGCATGTTTTTGTTCTTTTTAGCAGTTTGCTATTATGCTTAAAATTATGCTTTTTTAATAAATTATTCTTCCGCAGCATAAAAGGTCTAAACAATACTGCAAATTCTAGATTTTAAGGTAGTGATTACTGGAGCACCCTGTTTAATAACAACTATCTTTGCCACAAATTCAGGAAGCATACCTATGTTATTTAAAAAATTAATTGAGCCTTTAAAAGAAACACTCGCACACAAAGGGTTTCAAGAACCTTTGCCCTTGCAAAAAAAAATACTCTCTAAAATTAAAGGAGGTGCCAGTATGTTTGTCATTGCACCAAAAGGTTCTGGTAAAACAACAAGTATTATTTTAAGTGTCATACAAAAGCTAAAAGAGGCTGTCGCAGATGCACCTCGAGCTTTAATTTTTGTAGAAAATAAGCAGGCGGCTCTCGATCTTGAGACAGAATTTTACGCTTACAGACAACAGACAGATTTACGCGTGTATTGCGCTTATGACGAGAAAAATATAGACGACCAGCGCGATGAGATTTACATGGGTACAGATATCGTTATTGCAACACCTAAGCGATTAAATAAAATTTTTTTTCTCAACGGTATAAACCTTAACGAACTTCAAATGTGCATTGTTGATGATGCGCAGTTTTTACTGGGTAAAAGTAGCTTTTCTGATGTTGTACGCACACCCGAAAGTATAGGTAAATGCCAGTACCTTATATTTTCAGAAAAATTTGACAAACGCTTTGAGAGTTGGCAAGATACCTTTATGGCTAATTCGTTATATATTAAACAGTAAAATCTTGTTAGACACATACACAAAGCAGTTTATTAGCGCCTTTGTTTATAAATTTTACTTTAAGAATTCCCGGTTTAATTCGCTAAATTTCAGATATCAGAATTCTATCTTTGTGCCATGCAGTCTACAATTCTTTTTATAACCCCACCGTTTACGCAGTTGAATACTGCATATCCCGCAACGGCCTATCTTAAAGGTTTTTTAGAAGAGCACGAGGTTTCAGTAACGCATTTTGATTTAAGTATAGAGCTCTTTACCTCAATTTTTACCGGTGATTTTCTGCGCGCTATATTTAAGGAAGCTAAAGAATTGGAAAATTTTCAATATCCACAGGTCCATAAATTGAAAGACCGCTATATAGCCTGCGTAGATGTGGTTATTGGGTTTTTACAAAAACAGGATCTCGAGACTGCACATAAAATTCTTGAGCCTCATTTTTTGCCGAAAGGACATCGCTTAATAAACGTAAATACAGCCATAGATTGGGCTCCCGGTGAATTAGGTATTATAGATAAAGCAAAACACTACGGAACGCTTTTTATTGAAGAAATAGGCGATTTTATACAGGCAAACGTAGATGAGTTTTTCGCCTTTACAAAATATGCCGAGCAAATTGCTACTTCAGCCAGTAGTTTTGATCAGCTTGATGAGTTTTTGAGCTACCAGCCTACCATTATAGAGGAGCAAATGTTAGACCTTTTAGTAGCCCAAATAGAAACCTGTAATCCACTGCTGGTGTGTTTTACAATTCCGTTTCCCGGAAATTTATTTGCCGCACTACGCTGTTCTCAATTTATAAAACAACTCTTTCCAGAAATTAAAGTTGCCTTTGGTGGCGGCTATTGTAATACCGAACTGCGATCTCTAGAAGATCCCAGAATATTTGAATTTATAGATTTTATCGCTCTCGATGATGGGGAAGGACCACTACTAAAACTTGTAAGTTATCTAGAAGGTACGATAGATGCAGACCAGCTTGAGCGCACCTATATTCTAGAAGGGAACACGGTCGTGTATAAGAATAAATTACCCAATACCATTTACCACCATCGTAATTTACCGGCTCCAGATTATTCGGGATTACCTTTTGAGAAGTATGTTTCTTTTCTAGATGTGGTAAACCCCATGCACCGTATGTGGACAGACGCACGATGGAATAAATTGACGATTTCTCACGGTTGCTACTGGAAACAATGTTCGTTTTGTGATGTGACTTTAGATTATATAGGCAATTACCAGAATACAACTGCTGCCAGTTTAGTAGATAAAATCGAAAAAATAGTAAGCGATACCGGCATTACGGGTTTTCACTTTGTAGATGAGGCAGCACCACCAAAAATGCTAAGAGCGTTATCTCAAGAACTTATAGATAGAGAGATTACCATCATCTGGTGGACAAATATTAGGTTTGAAAAAACATTCAATTTTGAGTTGTGCGCATTAATGTCGCAAGCTGGCTGTATTGCAGTAACAGGAGGTCTTGAAGTAGCTTCAGACCGTTTGCTGGCTAAAATGAAAAAAGGAGTTGACATTGCCCAGGTGGCTCGGGTAACGCATTATTTTTCGTTAAATAAGATTATGGTGCATGCGTATCTTATGTACGGCTTCCCCACACAAACCGAACAGGAAACCATAGATTCACTTGAGGTAGTACGCCAACTTTTTGAAAGCAATTGTATTCAGTCTGCGTTTTGGCATCAGTTTACAACTACGGTTCACAGTCCTATAGGTAAGAATCCGCAGGATTTTGGTATTAAGATCACAGGTCCTGTTTTTGAAGGTTTTGCTCAAAATGATTTATATCATGAAGATGTGCAGGGAGCAGATCATCCTAAATACACGACCGGTTTAAACCGTGCCTTAAACAGTTATTTAAACAATACCGGCTTTGATGCAGATTTACAAAGTTGGTTTGATTTTCCGGTGGTCAAAAAGAGTCATCCAGAAGATTTAATTGCTGGTTTTCTGAATGTCGAAGCTGCTTCGTAAAGTTCAATTTTTTCATTGAATTGTTCCGCATAAAATAAAAAACTAGTAATGCGATACAGCCTTGAGACCTATTATAGAACCTATAAGCGTGGTAATAAAAAAGATGCGAAGAAAGGTGGCGGGTTCTTTAAAAACAAATATTCCTACCAGTACAGTTCCTACTGCGCCAATACCCGTCCACACCGCATAAGCAGTGCCAATAGGTAGTGTTTGCGTAGCTTTGATAAGAAGACTCATACTCATACAAAGCGCCACTAAAAAGCCTGCATACCAGAAATACATTTCGTTGCCTGAAGTTTCTTTTGCTTTACCTAAACAAAACGCGAAAGCTACTTCAAACAGGCCCGCAATAATTACTAAAATCCAATTCATAAACGTGATGTATAGATTGCAAAGGTCGAGATTGAAAAGTGATTAATTGGGCTATACTAAAAAAAATACTTTCAAATTTCGCAAGGCGGAAACTTTTAAACCTCATTCTCATGAGCCGGTAAAATAATCATACGTATGTTTTGCAATTTCTGCGATAATCCGCTGATTGGTCTCAGGATCTTCAGTAGAATTACTCACATATACACTCAGGTAGAAGTAGGTGTTATCGGGTAAGAAAACAATGCCGATATCATTTAAAGCAGCTGTCAAACCGGCTTCTGTTTGCCCACTGCTTCCGGTTTTATGAGCGACGACTGTAGTTGCGGGCAATAAGCCTTTAATACTGCTTTTTCCGGTGGTAGTTCCTTTTAAGGTATGTAATAAAAACAAATAGCTTTCGGTACTTAATAGGTTTTCATTTTCATAAAAGCGTTTTAAAAGTTGGGTTGAAGCTATAGCAGTCGTCCAGTTCTCAAACTGATTCTCAAATTGAGCCTGCATAGTCATTTCGTTATGTACAACGGAGATATCTTCTATACCAAGCTGCCGTAAATAGTGCTGAAGCACAGCGGGACCGCCCAGTAGGTCAAACAGCACATCGCAGCCCATATTATCACTCCACGCGACGGTATATTTTAAAATTTCTTGCAACTCCAAAGTCGCCCCATTAGGATATTTTTCACGTAATGGGCTCCACAAATGTTGATAGTTTTCTATCAGCTCTTTAGGTATTTCAATTGGGGTGTTTAATGCAAAAGTTCCGTTATCAACTTTATATAAGATCGCGAGTGCAAGGTGAAATTTAAACACACTTTGCATCGGCAGATGTTTTTCCCCATTTATAGAAAGGGTGTCTGCCTCGTGCATTCCGTGTATAGCTACGCCCACAGTTGCAGATTTGTTGTTGATAACAGCTTTCAGTTCCTCGCGTAAGGTTTCAATAGATTGCGCAGAGAGTGTGGTTGCTATAAAAATGAATAGCATTGATAGTGCCGTTTTGTTACTCATAACATACGCGTTAAATAGATTTCCCCGGCTAAATTAAGGAATATAAGTGCATAGTTTAGAACACTTTTTTAATACAAATAGAACTTAATCAATACGTTTTAAAAGTTCTCTGGGAACCTCTAAAAATTCCTGATAACACCAGCTGTTAGGGCAATCTTCATTTCGTTTTGTATGCTCAGCAATTCTAATGCGTATGGTGGGACCACCGTCATCAATTCCACTAAAAACAGCACCTTTTTCAAATGTTTTTTCCGTAGTACCTACCACACCGCCTACGGTCACCGTATCTGAATAGCTAATAATAAAGGCGTAATTGAGTTGCTCATTTTTATCTTCAAGAGTACTACAGGAAATTAGGACGATACCTAAGACTAAAGTATAAATAAGTTGTTTCATAATCTGATTTAGTTATTAGATACCACCAGCGCTAATTAGTTGCGTGCGCCAAGGTTAATTTAGGAGATAAGGTAAAATATAATGTTCTAAAATTGATTCGGGTTGTTGCGTTTTTCCGTTTCTGTAATTTCCGGAAGTAAGTACAACAACTACTTCAAGCTTCGGAAGTATAAAAATATATTGTCCGCCCGCACCTCTGGCCTCGTAAGTATCTATTTTAGTGCTATTAACGGTGTAGGTATGATGCCACCAGAAGTAGCCATAGCCGTTTTTATCTTCTGTATTTTCTAATACCCGGTAGTTTTGTAACGAGTTTTCTACCCATTTTTTTGAGATGATTTGTTTTCCATAAAACCTTCCTTTGTGTAGATACAATTCGCCAAATTTTAGCATATCAAGCGGTGTCAAATACATTCCTCCGCCAAAGTAGGGTCTCCCTGTTAAATCGGTTTGCATAATATAGTTTGAGATCTCTAAAGGCTGAAATAAATACCGGTCTATAAACAGTTCAAGAGGTTGAGATACCCTAGAATCAATAGCAACTCCCAGAAGATACGGGTTTGCAGACCCGTAGTTTGCGTGTGTATTGGGAGCGTAAATCATTTGGGCTTCCAGAATACTTTTCGTCCAGTCTGGTCTAGGTTGATACTTATCTTCTACAGCAAGAGATTCTGGGTTGGCATTTAAACCGTAATCTATTGCGTCTAACCCAGAACTCATCGTGAGTAAACTTTGGAGATCTATTTGTGCCTTTAAGGTGTCTTTATAGTTTTGAAAGGTTTCCGGTAGAAAATCAAAAATAGATTGGTTTACACTTTTAAATAGCGATTGGTCTTTTGCAATCCCCACAATAGCCGAAGAAATACTTTTAGATGCCGAGCGCATATCGTGCGGAATGCTTGCTGTATAACCCTTAAAATAGGTTTCGTATATACGCTTCCCCTTTTTAGAAATAACTACAGAATGGGTGTTGGGTAAAGAGTCTTTAGCAATCAAAGTTTCCAGTTGCGTAAGCTGAAGCGTATTGGGTAAATCTTCGAAATGTATATCTTTAAAATCGCCAGTTTTCCAGTCTTGTTGAGATTTTGATAACGTCATTACAGTGATTAAATGATCGCCCAGATACATTTCCAATTCAATTTTTTCTGGTAGAAGGGTTCCTTTAAATACCATACCGGTTTTGAAATCAGTAAAAAAAATACGATTGTTTTCTTTGCTGAAGTTAGCACACCAGGTCCCTGTAAATCGATCATCACCTAATATGGGGTAGGCTTCATAAGAGTCGCCAATACCGTTTTCTACACTTAAATAAAAATCCTGTGACTTTAAAGAATCTAACATAAGCAGATTCCAGATTCCTGTATAAAAATTAGCTTTTGTTTTAATAAGATCAAGATGATAGAGCAGGAGCCCTGATTGTATAAACCCAGAAATTGTCTTTTTGTCTTTAGTTAAATTACCGGTAAACGATAGATTTTCAGCAAGAGGTATGTTTAGAGCTTCGCCGGCTTTAAATTGAAACGTTTGCTCAACAATTGTATGATCATTTACAATTTTAAAAAGCGCTTCTGAAGTTGTTGTGTTTTCTATAGAAATAGTTAAGCTGAACGTTTTTGGGTTTGCTATTTTACCTTCCCAGTTACCGGTGTACTGCGCCATATCCTGTGCAATGAGGTTAACACTAAGTAGTATAAAAAACAAAAAACTAATCTGTTTAAGTCTCATTTTTGATTGATTTTGATGAACGGTAAAAATGAGCTTTTTAAAACTGAAGAAATTGTATAAAATTAGCGTCGCTGCCTATTTTTTAAAAGTTTTGAAGGTGTGGTGTGGTAGATGCGTTTAAAATTTGCAATAAAATGACTTTGATCGTAAAAACCGCAGGTATAGCAAATTTCAGTCATCGATAATTTATTTAATAAAATAAGATTAAACGCCTGATTTACTTTAATTAACCGGATGTAATTGCCCAGACTCGTGCAAAAATATTTACTGAATTCGCGTGATAAGTGCGTAGGGTGTATTTGTAATTTATGACTTAAATTCTCTAGAGAATAGATAATTTCTTCCTCAAAAATCAGTTCTTTTAATTGATTTACCCAAACTGGTGTTTTCTGTATTTTAGTATTCGGCTTATGCATCAAATCGAATATCGCATGCAGCGTACTTTCAATACCCAATTGAGTATAGCGGTCATTCCATTTTGCTTCTAAATAGATAGCATTCATAGCCATTTTAATCATCGGGTTTTGAATGGCTAAACTTCCTTCAAAATCAGTAGATTCAAACGCCTGATTAGAAAACCAATTTCTATTTAATTGTATATGAAAACCTCTCGTAAAATCTTTCGGTTTAATATTGTAATGTGCGTCATCCCAGTTGTGAAATAAGAGATCACCTGGTTTTAGGTAGTAGGATTCTTTTTTGTTTGATTCTAATAACTTTCCCTGTAGTAAGTAGGTAAAATAGGGATTCTCGTGATAGTGCCAGTCAACCTTATCGTGAATGTATTCGGTATCTGTAAGGGTAAACGCATCAAAAATTAATTTTTGATTATGTCTGCCATAAAATTCTCCCGTTTCTAATTTGCGCACTGTTTTATGGGGTTTGAATAGTTATTATTTTAATAAATATTCTTATTCTAAACTATATTGTTTCATTACAGCTGTTCTGGTTTTTTGATCAGCTAATTCAACTCCAGATTGAGATCCATAAATCTGGTGATTATACTTGATAGTATAAACTCTGTCAATTAACATTTTTAAAGGTACGCTATTCAGCTCCTTACTTTTAACGGCTTTGTCTAAGATGGGAAGATAGCTTTCCATTTTTTCAATATTTGAATGTTGTACAACGAGCCACATCACAGTACTATATTTTTCACCTACCAGGCTTTTACCTATGTATTTGTTATAGCTATTATACAATGAATCTATCTTTTTTAAATTTTTAGAGTCTAATATTTGTTGTTTAGCCAAATGATTATAAGAGGTATCTTGTCTATATTTTTGATCGTCTTTATAGATTAGATCTAATAATTCAACTAAATTTTTATTGTATTTATTTTGACTTATAAAATGACTTAAGTTAAAAACTTCAACTGATTTTAGTTCACATTTAATTAAATAGTCATCATATAGTTCTTTAATTTCATTGTAAAATACCGCGTTATTTTTAAAAGAGTTTAAGTATTCACAACCCTTTGAAGATTCGGACATTTTTTTAAATGCTAATATCCAATCTGATTTACTTTCGTTAAGTTTTCTAAAGGCATATATAATATTCCAGTAGTCTGCTGTATTAAAATTTTTAATATTGTTTTTTACTGCAATTTTAGTTTGAGACAGAACCATTTTTCCTGTAGCGTAGTCTGTATTGCTTACATCTTTTCGTTGAGGTGGAGTATAAGCTAATATTTCAGTTTCAAAATTAGAATAAGTGAATTTGGATTTTACATTATCTTGACCAATTAATACAGTTTGAAAAGAAATAAAAAAAAATAGGAGTGTAAAACTTAATTCCTTCATTAGTTTTAATTTTTCGGAGTGAATTCTAGAAGTTTTTAACTTTTAAATTTATCCAACTAGTTTATACTTTGCAATGCTAAAACCTGTTCAATATGAGTCCAGTGATCTTTTCTCATAGTATATAAAACCCGATTGTAAAATCTCATTTTCCATCTAAAAAAAGGATTTAAACGCTTGCGATAGGCAGCGGTACAGGCGTTATTTAGCCAGGCTTCATCAAACCCATTCAACACTCCTGTGGGACTAATCAGGTTTTCTTTTAAAACCGGAAATACCTCATACAGATCAATTTTTTTTAGTGTTGAAATTGATAAATTAGATTCTTTGAAGATTTGAGCTATAGCTTCGTAATCGTAAACTGTCAACTCAGTATCAAGGTAAAATGAAGCAATAGCCCGCCAAAGTTGCTTTCTAATTTCAAGTTTTCGATTAATATTAATTGAATGTATTCTTGAAGATGTCTCTTCCTCTTTTAGAAGAACCGCGTTTTCAAAATCATTTTCTTTAGTTTTCATGCTATTGATTTACTAAAAAACACATTTGGGGTTACGCGTTGTTTATGAGATATCTAAATTAGTCATTACTATTTAATTATAGTCTGTCTAATGGATCTAAAAACTAGAGTTAACCTTAATTTTTCTTCTTTTTCAATACACGTCCACGGGGTTCATTAGCTTCGTGCAAAACTACTTCTGAGTGTAGAAATTTTGCAGCTTCGGCAGAATCTTTCACCTTGGTAGCACTGCGTTTGAGCATTTCAGATTCAAAATTATTAAGTACCTGATTACGTATCCCGTTTTCTTTCCAGTTTGAAAAAGGACCACATCCCTTATAAATAGATCTGGCAAGTGCTAAGGCATCTAATAAGGCTTGATTGGCACCTTGCCCTTTAAACGGACTCATAGGATGCGCTGCATCTCCTATAAGTGTTATTTGAGTCCCTTTTTCTAAATCTGTAGGCTTTAATAATGCCCTATCGTAAACCGGGTAACCCGAAATTAATGAGGTTTGGGTTGCTTTAATAATCTGCGGAATAGGAGCGTGCCACTGCAATCTGCGACAGGCTTCCTCTTTTAATGCCTGAGGTCCTTTTGCACTTAATAGTTTAGCTTCCTGTTCAGGCATAGGGAAACTGAGTTGCCACATAATAGAGTCTGTATCATATGGCATCATATAAACGCGTTCGTTTCCGTTTGCGGTTTGAAAAACGGTAGCTACGTCTAACAAGGGACTTTCAAGATCTCCCAAATCTGCTAAAGGGCAAATTCCTAAAATTACGAGACAATCCAGATAACGTAAAGGAGTATGTTTTTCACCCAGGAGTAGTTTGCGCACCGAACTGTGTATGCCATCTGCACCCACAATAAGATCTGCTTTATACTTTTTTACTTCGTTATTAACGTTAAAGTTTAGGGTTGGTGTATCACCATGGGTATAATTAATAAACTGATGATTCCACCGTACACAATCTGTACCTTCAAGTTGATTTAGAAGTTGCTCGCGCAGGGCTTGTCTTGCAATGTGAATGTTTGTACGCTTTGAGAATGTGGGCGCTTCGGAATCTAGCCATTTACGCATTCCCCATTCGCCGATTATAGTACCATCTGTTGTGTGAACGACGTGTCGTGTAGAGACCACGCCTTCTTTTAAATTAAAAAGGCCTAATCCTGCAACTGCTTTACTTGCTTGCTGAAGGGTAAGTGCATAGCCCTGAGAACGCGCATCAAAACCTGTATCACGCTCAAATAAGGTAAAAGGAATACCGCGATGCAAACAGGCCACAGCTAGAGCAACACCGCCTATGCCACCTCCTACAATTGCAATGTGCGGATAGTTATAAGAATCAGGAATGGGTTTTTCTGATACAGCAACTAAACCAGAGCCGGCACAAGATTCACAGGTGTACAGGTGACCTTTAGGAGGAGTAGGAGCAGGACCTTCTCCTTTATTGAATTTATCAAGTGCCTGTGCATAATTAAGACGTACTTTTTTACGAAGTCTGCGCCTTTTTTTGCCTTGTCCTTTGCATTCCTGACAAACTGCATGGTATTTTTTATCCTTTTCTGTGTTCTTCAATTCTTATTGATTAATTCTCATTAGAAGCGATTTAAAAACTAAGTTTCAGTTTAAAAATTACATTTTAAAGAGCAAACGAATTTAGCAATTAGAAGTGGAATGGCAGTATCAGGAAGTTTATTGAATTTTAGAAAAATTACTTTCTCAATAAATCTGAAGGCTCTGGTTCTGAAACCGATTTTTCTGATTTCGGGATGTTTTTCAAATCCTGCATTTCTACACGGGTACGCGGTAAACTATGCGGATAATTTTCCTGTATAAAAAGTACTAGTTTTTCACGTACTAACACCCGCAAATCCCAGGAAGTAGGAGAGTCTTTTGAGCTCATTAACGCTCTGGTTTCTACCACCTCATTTTTTGTATCGGTTACTTGTAAGACATTAACCTCACCATCCCAGAGGTCTGTATTTTCAAGTATGCGGGTCAATTCATTTCGTAAAGCATCAAAGGGTACATTATAATCGGTATAAATAAAAACAGTACCTAAGATGTCTGATGAATTACGCGTCCAGTTTTGAAAAGGTTTTTCAATAAAATAAGTAGTAGGCAATACCAGACGGCGTTTATCCCAGATTTTAACAACAACATAGGTTAAATAAATTTCTTCAATACGCCCCCATTCGCCTTCAACGACTACCACATCATCTATGCGTATAGGTTGTGTAAATGCAATTTGAATCCCCGCCATTAAGGTACCCAGCGCTTTTTGTGCAGCAAAACCGATGATAATTCCGGCGATTCCCGCTGAGGTTAAAATACTTACACCTATAGCTCTAATGCTGTCAAAACTCATAAGTGCAATACTCACGGCAAACAGTATGATTAGAAAAATAAAAACCCGCTCCAGTACGGTGAACTGTGTGTAAATTTTACGGGCGTGTACATTATCTGCCACACTCATATCATACTTCGTCAAAATATTCCTTTTAAATGCTTTGATGATAAGAATCAATGCCCAGGTTAGACTTATAATAAAAAGTAGGGTACTGGTGTGAGATAGAATACTGGCTTGAATATATGAGGTAATTTCTTCTCTTACGAGTATAATTCTAAGAATTAAAGCAAGCAGAAATAAGGCTAGCGGAATACGTATGCGTACCGCAAAATTTACAGGTAAAATCGTTCTGGGACTTTTACCGAATTTTTTTAGAATGTAGAAAAGTATACCGAATGCTACAATTCCCGATACCAAAATAATAACAAGAAAAATGGATGTTTTTGAATCTATATAACTAATCATAAGTGGTTGTTTATAGGGTTGTGTCTAAATCTAACTGCTTGAATTTAATTTAGTTGTTAAGAATATTAAAAACTTTTAAATCACATAAACTATAACGTTAGTAAATATTCAGCTAGTGATTTAGTAGAGATGGGGCATTAAAAAAGCCTGTGATTTTAAATCACAGGCTTTTAAAAATTTAAAAAATAATTATTATTTAATTTGTTGAATATCCCGGATTTTGCTCCAGAACTGCATCTTTATTTAGTTGTATTTCGCGTAGCGGAATAGGTAAAAGTTCGTGAAACTCCTGTAATCCTTCTATGCGCATAGTTTGAGGTAAAGGTATACTAGGGTCCTGTACATTAAGACGGGTTGCGCGTTCCACAAGTGTTTTGGTACGCATCAACGTCATTCTTCTGTTTTCTTCGGCAAGTAATTCACGTACACGTTCATCAAGAATAAAATCTAAAGACATATCTCCTGCAACTACCTGTGGGGCGTTAGCACGTGTTCTAAGAATATTTATCGTTGTAGCAGCGCCTGTTGTGTTATTTTGCATTACTTGTGCTTCAGCCTTTAATAAATAGGTTTCACCTAATCGCATAAGAATAAAATCTTTCCACATACCAAAACCAAACACATCTGCTGAGTCAAAATGTCCCCATTTTAATGTGTAGGGTTGAATTCTTGCAAGGGTATCAATCCCGGTATACGGTACTAATTCTCCGTAAATATCTGCGAAATTAGAGTCAGGATTGTTGTATCTAAAGCGTTTGTGAATACTATATTTTGAATTACGCATATCGCCGTCATCATATAAATCATAGATTACCCAATTATTTAGGCGTATACGTGCAATACCTCGACCTCCTAAAGAATCTGCAGGGATCATCCCATTTACGTTATGATAACCAGCTCCCCAAATACGTCTTTGTTGAGGGTTACCACTAGAACCACCTCGTACATCAGAGGGGTTCTCATTTTCTAACACCCATAAAGCTTCGGTATTACCTTGTGAACGTCGCTGATTTCCTTTAAAAAACATATCAGAAAATGGATCTCCTTCTTCTGAGGCTTTAACTCCATAACGTTGCGTTACCAGTTGAAAAGCCTGGCTGTTGATGATAATATCTGCCTGATCTTCGGCAAGGTCTGGTTTTCCTGCACGTAGGTAAAATTCTGCAAATAATTGATTGGCGACATACTTGTTTACACGAGCTTCAAATTGAGGAGCATTTGTAGGTGCGCCCAGATTTTGAGTTGCAAACTGTAAATCTGTTTCAATTTGAGTATTAATTTCGGCTAACGTATTTCGCGTATAATCAAAACGAGCTTCAGTAATAGGCTCAGTAATTAAAGGCACTCCACCAAAAAGTGTAGCCAAATTATTATAGGCATAGGCTCTAAAAAATCGAGCTTCGGCATTAATAGCATCTTTTTGTTCTTGCGTTAATTCTGCAGAAGTAGAACTTTCAACACTTGCTATTATACTATTTGCATTTTCAACCATATTGTACCACAGTTCCCAGCTTTGAAAAGCAGCATTGTCATCTGTAGTTAACTGGTTGTATTTGTAGTAAGGTACTTCAATTCCCTGAGGAGCGGTAGGCCAGGTAATGTCTGTTCCTGCCTGCCATACAGATAACCAACCCTGATCACCACTTCGGGTATAAAAAGTACTCAACATTTGGTACAAGCCTAATAATTGTGCTTGATAACCCAGTTCATCATTCAAGGTTTCTGGTGTATAGTCAGAACGTATTTCTTCTACCAGAAAATCATCACTACACGAGCTTAACATAAAAATGTTTAAGCTCAAAAGTGCTATAATTATCTTCGATTTATTTTTCATAAAAGGTATCATTTATGTTTATGTAGTATTATAATGAGACGTTAAGTCCCAGAGAAAAGGTGCGTACTACCGGGTAGTTGTTTGTCCAGTCTTCAGATCCTCTTGAGAATTGTGTACTTTCTGGATCCCAACCTTTCCAATCTGTCCAGGTATATAGGTTTCTTCCCGTTGCATAGATCATTAAGTCACTAAGTCCTAGTTTCTCTATTTTCTCTATTGGAAATCTGTAACTAAAGCGGATGTCTTTTAACCTTACAAAACTTGCGTCTTTAGGGTAACCATAGCCTAAAGTATTACGATAGGTTAGCGAAGGGAACTCATTACTTTGATTTTCTGGAGTCCAGTAACCTACTTCTGTTGGGGTATTTCTACGTGCCAGCTCATCACCATAATTTAGATCTGTGTTTCTTTTTAGAACACCTTGAACCGTTTGTAAGAAGATAGCTAAATCAAAGTTTTTATACGAGAATGTATTTGAAAGACCACCCGTCCATTTAGGAAGTGAAGAGCCTAAATAGGTACGGTCATTTTCTGGATCTATAACACCGTCACCGTTGAGGTCTTCAAATTTAAGATCACCGGGGTTTGCATTAAAAGTACCCGTATCTTCACCTTCTTGCCAAACACCAGCTAATTTATAATCGTAAATAGCACCTAATGATTTACCTATAAACCAGCGGCTAGGTATGTCATCTTTACCATCACCATACAGATCTAAGATTTCATTTTTATAGGTTGAAAAGTTTACGTTTGTCTCCCATTTAAAATCACCGGTATTGATATTAGTAGAATTAATACTGAATTCAAATCCTCTGTTTTCAACTGCACCAATGTTTTCGATAATGTTACGGGTACCCGTTAAAGCAGGAATACTTCGGTTAAGTAGTAAATCTTTAGTTTTAGATTTATATACTTCAACAGAACCATTAATGCGGTTGTTCCATAAACCGAAATCTGCACCTAAATTGCCAGAAGTGGTTGTTTCCCATTGTAGATTAGGATTTCCTAAACCGTTTATAAAAGTACCGGTGTAAGCTTGCCCGCCAAAAGGATATACAGTTGTTCCTGTTCTGGTTTGTGTTTGATTTATACCCACACCTCGGTTACCGGTTTTACCATAGGAGAATCGAAGTTTTAAATTATCTATAGCATCTGCATTTTCCATAAACGATTCTTTGTGAATGTTCCATCCTAACGCAGCAGATGGGAATACGCCATATTTACTTGTATTTGCTCCAAAAGCAGAATACCCGTCACGACGTACTGTAGCAGTAACTAAGTATTTACTGTCATAATTATAGTTTACACGACCCATTTGAGAAACCAGGGTTGAAAGTGTACTGTAGTTACGATTAGGATCTGCAGATAAAACTTCGGCTGCAGAGATGCGGTTAAATGATAATTGATCATTTACAAAACCTACGCCGGTTAACTCTTCTCTAAAGAAGTCATTAGACTGTGCACTGTAAAGAGCAGTAAAATCTAGATTGTGTTTACCAAAACTTCTAGCATACTTTAAAATATTTTCTACAATCCATACTTTTTCTTCATCACCACCTATTACAGCAGTACCACGGTTATCATTTGCCGCTCTACCTTTATAGGTCTTATATGAATATGGATTAATCGTGTATGATGCATTTACGCGATACGATAAACCTTCTAAAAAGGCAGGAGTAATTTCGGCAAAAACATTCCCAGAAAGGGTGCGCTCGCGTACTTCACGATCTGTGGTTAAACCTAATAATGGGTTTTCATATAACAACTCAGGCAACATAGGGTTGATGATTAGTTGACCATTATCATCATACGGTACAGAGTATGGGCTCATAGCTGTTGCAAGCAATAAATTTGCACGGCCGCCGTCAAAATTGTTATTAGCAAAAAATGTGTTTAAACCTACCTTTAAATAATCTGTGATTTCAACATCCAGATTAGAGCGTAGCGTAAGTTTTTCATAGTCATAACCTTTTATAACACCTTGCTGATCTAGGTAGCCACCAGATACAAAATACTTGACTTTCTCACTACCACCACGTATACTTAAATTGTGTTCCTGAATAATTCCTGATTGTGTTACTTCTTTAAACCAGTCTGTAGTTCTACCTGCATCATAGTTTTCAATTTCACTCTGATTCTCTAAAATTCGATCTTGTGTGACACCGGGATTGTTTTGACTAAAGAAGTCTGCATATTTTTGTACATATGCATCTGGACCTAATGGTTTAAGAACATTAGCAAATTCTTCTACGGCTACATAGGTGCTGTAGTTAATAATAGGTTCACCACTCACCCCTCTTTTGGTTTGTATAAGTATAACACCATTTGAACCACGGGTACCATAAATCGCAACAGCAGATGCATCTTTTAAAATCTGAATAGACTTAATATCTCGTGTATTGATGTCATTTAACGTTCCTGTAAAGGGAATCCCGTCTAGGACAATAAACGGACTTGTACTTCCTGTAATAGAATTTACCCCACGTACTTGTATAGAGCCACTTGATCCTGGTACTGATGAATTCTGACTTATATTTAAACCGGCAGTAGTACCTTGAATCGCTTGTGTGACATTAGTTACCGGTAAATTTTCCAGTCGGTCTTCTGGTACAGAAGAAACAGACCCTGTCACATCAGAACGTTTTTGGCTACCATAACCTACGACAACGATTTCGTCTAGAGCGCCAATATTTTCTTCAAGAGCGACATTAATTTCTGATTTTCCATTTACAGGAATTTCCAAAGTTTTCATTCCTACATACGAGAATACTAAAACTGCATTTTCTGAAGCGGTATTCAGCTCATAATTACCGTCAAAATCTGTTGTCGTTCCCGTTGAAGTACCTTTTACTAGAACAGTAACTCCGGGAAGGGGCATACCATCTGCTGCAATAGTAACCGTACCTGTAATTTTTTGCTGTAAACCTTCAGACCCTGTTGTTAAAGCCATCGCGGGATAGCTTAAAACCAACAGCAGGCAGAAAATCATTGAAGATTTAAAGCGCGTTAATTTTTGTTTCATAAAGTGAAAAATTAAAATGAATACTATTAAATTGAAGGTTAAATGTATAAATAACATTTAATATGTGATAAATTTTTTTAGTTTATTTTTTTACGTTCCTATTTAAGATGAAGCCAATAGGTATAACAGATGCGAGGTTATTATATCGAAATGCTAAAACGTTTTATCTTATTAATTAATTGAGTGATTGATTTGCAGACTAATAGAACTTTCATAAAAAATTTACTATCAAAAGAGAAAATTGAAACTGGATAAATAATATTTTTTCAATATAAATGTAAAAAACACATTTATATTTGTTTATTTTGTTACTTTCCATTTACTGAAAAATGTAGAATGATTTGAAATGGTCAAATTTTGAATCGTGTTTACACAGTAATTGATACTAAGTAGTTTTTAGCCTGCTTTAAAATTAAAAGTTGTTTCATTTTATGCCTCATGATTTATTTATAAGGCCATTTACTAATTAATTTCTTAATATGTTATCATTAAAAATTTCGTTTATCGCACTGGCCGGTTTGGTATTTTCGTGCTCAAACCCTACGGAGTCTGCACAGAAAACAGCGTATTTATTTACTTATTTTACCGGTAATGCAGAAGGTGAGGAGGCCGTGCATTATGGGCTAAGTAGAGATGGTTATAATTTTTATGCCTTAAATGATGACCAACCCATTGTAAGTACAGAACGTATTAGCGAGACTGGCGGTGTACGCGACCCTCATATTTTAAGAGGCACAAATGATGCTAACTTCTATATGGTACTTACCGATTTAAAGACTGATAACGGGTGGAGCAATACGGGAATTATTCTGGCAAAGTCACCAGATTTAGTAAGCTGGGAGACAACCGTTATCGATCTTGCAAAAACATTTTCCGAGTTTTCAGATATAACCCGCGCCTGGGCTCCACAAACCATTTATGATGAGGCTGCCGGTAAGTATATGATCTATTTTTCAATGCTTCAGCCGGGAAGCTATGACAAGATTTACTATGCCTATATCAATAAAGAGTTTACCGCTTTAGAAGAAGCCCCAAAACAGCTTTTTTATAGCCCCGATGAGAAATCGTGTATAGATGGAGATATCATAAGTAAAGATGGTAAGTTCTATTTGTTTTATAAAACGGAAGGGACTGCGACAAAAGGTATTCGCGTTGCGGTATCAGACCGTCTTACCGGCGACTATATCCCTAAAGAAGGCTATGTAGATCAAACCGATAGAGCAGTAGAAGGCTCTAGCGTATTTAAGATGATAAATAGTGACACGTATATATTGTTATATGATATGTATATAGATGGTAAATATCAATTTGCCGAAAGTACAGATTTACTCAACTTTAAGGCGCTGGGAGCAGATAAAATCTCTATGAATTTTCATCCGCGTCACGGAACAATTATTCCTATAACTGAAGAAGAATCTACGCGCTTATTAAAAGCATTTCCTTCTAAAGACTTACCCTTAATCTTAGGAAGCCAGGCAACTGCTGTAAGACAGCAAAATATAGTTATTGACCCGGTTAAAAAATCTGTATACCTTCCTGTACGGGTAGATAGCAGTTTACAAAATTTAGATGTGCAGTTGATTACGTTTCCGGGAGTGAAATTAGAAGAAACAGGTGCTCAGGATTTCTCAAAAGGAGCTGTGCCGTATACTGTGGTAATGCCTGATGGCGAAAAAGTAACTTATACCGTTGAAGCGGCTGTTGCTAAAAACCCGGCATTAGATGGCTATTACGCAGACCCCGAAATTATCTATTCAAATACAGATAAAAAATTCTATCTCTACCCTACCAGTGATGGTTTTGATGGCTGGTCTGGTACCTACTTTAAAACTTTTTCTTCTGAAGATTTAGTACACTGGCAGGATGAAGGCGTTATTCTTGATTTAAAGAAAGATGTATCCTGGGCAGATCGCAATGCTTGGGCACCGTGTATTGCAGAAAAAGAAATCGACGGTAAGCTGAAGTATTTTTATTACTTCTCAGCAGCACAAAACATAGGAGTTGCTGTGGCAGATAATCCTGCAGGTCCTTTTACAGATAAGGGTACTGCTTTTATTAGTGAGAAACCGGCGGCAATAAAACGTGGTGGCGGCCAAATTATAGATCCAGATGTTTTTACAGATCCTGTGAGTGGTAAGAGTTATTTTTATTGGGGTAATGGGTATATGGGAGCTGCAGAACTCAATGAGGATATGCTCTCATTAAAAGAAGAAACAATTGTAGAATTAACGCCAGACGGTACTTATAGAGAAGGTACCGAAGTGTTTTACAGAAACGGAATTTATTACTTCCTGTGGTCAGAAGATGACACTCGTAGTCCAGACTATCGCGTGCGGTATGCAACAGCTAAATCGCCTTTAGGACCTTTAACCATACCAGAATCTAATATGGTGATTAAAAAAGATGAAGCAAACCAAATTTATGGTACAGGGCATAACTCGGTAATCAATGTTCCGGGTACTGATGACTGGTATATTGTTTATCATAGATTTACGCGACCACGCGGATTAGCGATGGGGGGTGCTGCAGGATTTCACAGAGAGGTTGCAATAGACAAACTTACATTTGCAGAAGACGGCTCAATACTTGAAGTTACCCCAACATTAGAAGGTATTAACACGGTAAGTGTGATTGATAAATAACCTAATTTTCATTTTATACACAATTATTAAAAAGCCCTTTACTTTAGGTAAAGGGCTTTTTTTATTTAAGTGCAGATGGGGTTTTACCATATTTCTCCTTAAAGATTTTTCTAAAATATTTTGCGTCTGCAAAGCCCACTTCAAAAGCAGCCTGAGATACGGTAAAATTCTCTTTTTCGATTAAGTAAGCGGCGCGTTCGATTTTTAAATTACGTATGTATTCATTAATATTCTGACCTGTAATAGCTTTAATTTTCCGGAATAACGAAGACCTGCTCATACCTATTTCTTCAGATACGACTTCTACAGTTTTTATACCCTGCTGCATATTGTCAAAAACCGCTATTTGAAATTCTTCGAGAAACTTTTTCTCTATTTGCAAAAGTTTTCGATCTGCATCACCTTGATTTGAGTCGTCTTTTGACTTTTCTGAAAACCCTTCTAATAATTTTCTACGGGTTGCGATTAAATTTTCAATACGGGCTCTTAAAACCTGCACATTAAAGGGTTTAACCATATAATCATCTGCACCTTCAGTATAACCCGTTTCAATCATTTCAAAATTACTTTTAGCAGAAAGTAAAATTATAGGTATGTGAGAAGTTTCTTTATTGTTTTTAAGGAAATGACACAAATCAATGCCTGTTTTTACAGGCATCATAATATCGCTTATAATCAAATCTGGTATGTATTTAGTAGCCTGTTGAATTCCTTCCTCGCCATTCTCTGCATGAATTAAATCATATTTAGAAGCTAATGCACTATCTAGAAACTCAAGTATATCTGGATTGTCATCTATAAGCAGTATGAGTTTACGTGCATTTTCGGTTTGTACCAGCAGATTATTTACGTTAGTTTTTTCAATAGACATATCTGCATCTTTAATGCGTTGCTCAACCGCTTTTTTATTAAATAAGGCATTGGGACTATTTTCTAAAAAGGCATCAATTAAACGGTCATCTTTGGGTAGGGTGAGTGTAAATGTGCTTCCTATACCAGGATTACTCGTCACATCTAATTTACCGTTGTGTAACTCTGCAAAACGTTTTGAAAGCGCTAGACCAATGCCGGTACCATCTTTTTTTACAGATGTGTTAGATTGATAATACCATTCAAAAATATGATTTAGATCGTCTGCCATAATTCCACTTCCAGAATCACTTATACTTAAATATATAGACGTATCATCTTGCGTAAAACTTACCTTGATTTGACCGTCTTTAGTTGTATACTTTATGGCGTTTGAAAGTAAATTATTTATGATGATGTGCAACTTTTCGAGATCACAATAAAATTTAATAGGGTTTTGTGGCATTGTGACCGTCAAATTTATGTTCTTCTTCTTCAATAGTGGTTTATACGTAGCGAGCCATTTAGTTATATGTTTTGAAAGATTATACTCATTAAGATTAAGTTTACTCAGACCTTCTTCACTTTTTCTAAACTCAAGCAACTTGTTGATGAATTGTAATAAATTATTTGCATTACGCTTAATCAACTTTAAACTATTGCGCTGTTCTTTCTGTTTGATTTCTTCAAGTAAAGTTTCTAAGGGTGCAAGTATGAGGGTGAGCGGTGTTTTGAGTTCGTGCGAAAAACCAGTATAAAACCGTATGCGTTCTTCGTTTAAGTCTTGTTCTAGCTGGCGTTGCTTTTTTTCGAAGAGCAAGGAGTTTTTGAGTTTGATACGTTCTGAGTAATATCTAAGACCTGCAGTAATTAAAATAATAGAGGTGACAATATAGAAGATATAGGCAGGTAAAGTTTTCCAAAAGGGTGGGAGTATGGTGATTTTAAATTCTTTATAATAAGGAGATTCAATATCAGACTCTGCCGCTATTTTTAAAGTATAATCACCCGGAGGGATGTTGCTAAAGTTTATGCGGTTAGAATTTTTTAAACTGGTCCAGAATTCATTATATCCTTCTAGATTGTAGGAGTAATTTACATTGTCTGCAAAGGGAAATTTTAAACTCGTAAAATCTAATGAAAAATTATTTTGATTATGTTTAAGTATCAATTGGTCGCTATATGCAATTGATTCTTTTAAAATTGCGTTTTCGTCTTGTGACTCAACAGCTATATCTGTATTAAAGATAGACAGGTTTTTTATAATAATGCTATTAGTTGTGCGCTGCACATTTAGCTCTTCAGGTTTAAAAATAGTAAGACCTTTATTACCGCCAAAATACATAAAACCAGAACTACTTTTTAATGCGGCTCCTATATTATATTCACTCTTCTGTATATTATTAAATGAATTAATATTTTCTAATGTATGATCAATATAATTGTATTTGCTAATTCCTTTATAAGTCCCTAACCATAGACTGCTGTCGTCATATAGCGCCATGCTGTTGACTGTATTGTTACTTAGACCATCTTTTTCGGTAAGATTTAAAGCTTCAGTATCATCTCTATTAAAATGTATAATACCTCCGTATTTTAATCCTGCAACAATACTGTCATCATCTAATACCCAAATACAGAAAACAACATTATTGGTCATTCCGCCAAGACTTCCATTAAAATAGGAATATGCCTTTTTGGTTTTAGGATTGTATCTCAAAACCCCATTTCCGTATGAAGCCATCCATAGGATTCCATGACGATCCATTTTAATATCTCGTATATCCATTTTTGGGTAGATTACATCTAATGCTGATACGTAGTCAAAGGTATCTTTAGTTGTATTGTATTTATAAAGACCACCGCGGTTTGTACCAGCCCAAATATCATTATTGAAATCCTGATAAACCACACGTACGTCATTACCGTCCTGAGTGTCTCCCTGTAAATAATAGCTCCATTTTTGTGTAGCTAGATTGTACATATTGAGGCCATCTCTGTAAGTTCCTATCCACAGGCGTTGTGCATTATCTCTAAGTGTAGCTTGTACCTGATTTGATTTTAAGCCATTAGCAGTACTATAGACCGAATAGTTAAAATTACCGGTAACAGGATCATAAATATCTATACCACCACCATCTGTACCTAAATAAACTTTACCGGTAGCACATTCTGAAATAGCACTTATACGATCATGAGCCAACTTTTGCGAACCTATAAGATCATTTTTAAGCAATTTTACAGGTTCGCCATCAGGATCAACAAAATTTAAACCCGCATTGGTGCCTATCCACATATAGCCTCTATGATCTTTAAAAATGGTATTTATGGTAGCATTGTAAATACTGCTTCCATCTTCTTTAGGTAAATATTTGCGTACAGAAAATCTCAAATCATCCTTGAGTAACAAATTTGGATTTATGATGTTAAGACCACCCGCATACGTACCTATCCAAATTTGACCGTAATTATCTTCTGCCACAGCGTGTACCTGATTATTACTAAGCCCGTATTTTGTATTTGTTTCATTAAGACTTACCAAGCGTCCATTAGGCGTTCTTACAGTCAAGCCATTATTAGTACCTATCCATAAATTATTTTTGCTATCTACAAAAAGGCAATTGATCCAGTTAGATTTTGTTGTTTCAGTTTCAATAGCAATGTGTTCTATCTTGAGGGTATTTAAATTGAGTTTATCTACACCCTTATCAAATGTACCTATCCAGATTATTGAATCTTGTTGATTAGCAAGACTAGATATTTTTAAGGAGGTTAAATCGTGCTCTCCTAGATATACTTCTTTATTAGTTTTATTAAAAATGTGTAAACCTTGATTATAAGCACCTATCACTAAACGAGAGTCTTTTAACTCTACCAGCGAATTTATACTCAGACTTAAGGTAGGGTCTACTTCATTAAATAGTGTTAATTGCTCTTTACGTGGATTATAATTATTTACACCACCATCTGTAGCTATTTTGATTGCGCCAGATTTACTAAGAATCAAATTTTGTATGTAGTTGTTGCTTAATGCAGAGTTTTCTCTTCTAAAAATTTTAAACTCATTTCCATCATATTTATTTAAACCATCAGATGTGCCAATCCATAAAAAGCCGAGTGAATCTTCAACGATAGATTTTACAGTATTATTTGACAGGCCTTTTTCGGTATCCAGATTATAAAAGCTAAGACGTCGCTCTAAAGGAAATTGATTCTTCAGGTTTTCGGTTTGACCGTAAAATGACCAGGAGAGAGTGCATGCAAAAAACAGTAAGTATATTTTGTTTATCATAAAAAAGTAAGCAAAATTTGATTTTTCGAATATCTTAATTTTTTCTTAAACTAAAAGGTTCTTTATAGTATCAGATTATAAAAAACTATTGATTCTAAAGGGTTTGAACGATTAACCCCCCTAAATTTAGCGATTAACCCCCTATTGTAATGCTTTGATTTATAGAAAATTGTATAAGTAATTAACATTACTTTTTGATTTGACAATTTACGCTCAAATTAAGTGTGTAAATAACACAAAAATCACAATTCTTTAAGATGAAATTAATCGGCTTTTTTCTTTTTCTTATAATGTTCACACAATCGTGTGTATCTCAAAACGCAACTAATAAGCATTTTGAGCCTGGTAAAATTTGGAAAGACACAGACGGAAAACATATTAATGCACATGGCGGTGGTATTTATTTTGAAGATGGTACTTACTACTGGTATGGGGAGCATAAAGACCGAAGCAGCATAGCTCAGGTAGGAGTGCGAGTTTACTCTTCAACAGATCTTTTTAATTGGAAGAATGAAGGGGTAGCTCTTGCGGTAAGTACAGATTTAGATTCAGAAATCACTAAAGGATCTGTAATTGAAAGGCCCAAGGTAGTATATAATAAAAAGACCAGTAAATATGTAATGTGGTTTCACCTTGAGCTTAAAGATCAAGGATATCATGCGGCACGTACCGGTGTTGCGATAAGTGATTTGCCCACAGGTCCATTTCACTACTTAAAGTCGTATAGACCCAATGTGGGAGTATGGCCATTAAATTTTCCTTTAAAAAACCAGGAGACACAGAAAAATGATGCAAGCCTTGAATGGTGGACACCAGAATGGAGCGCTGCCTTAGTTGAAGGACTATATGTACGCAGAGATTTTGAAGAAGGGCAGATGTCTCGGGATATGACCATTTTTGTTGATGATGATGGTAAGGCTTACCATATTCACTCTTCTGAAGAAAACCAGACGCTTCATATTTCAGAATTAACAGACGATTACCTTGATTTTACTTCTAGATGGGTGCGTATGCAGCCCGGAGGTCAAAATGAAGCACCGGCAGTTTTTAAACAGGAAGACACCTATTATATGATTACATCAGGCCTAACCGGTTGGGCACCCAATCCTGCAAGATCCTTTAGCGCAAAATCTATATGGGGGCCGTGGGAATCTCTGGGCAACCCGGCAAGGGGTAAGCGCGCTGAGGTAACCTTTAATTCACAAAGCACTCATGTATTACCGGTTGAAGGTAAAGAGAATACATTTTTATATATGGGTGACCGTTGGAGTCCTAAAAATCATATAGATGGCAGATACATCTGGTTACCTATACTAATCAAAGATGAGAAACCCCAAATAAAGTGGATGGATACGTGGAATTTTGCAGACCACAATGCTATTCAACCCTAGATTTAAAAGTAAAATAATTAACAACTCCTCAATCGATATAGTAATTAGAAATATTTATAATAAACAGCTAAACAATTTAAAAACAACAAATTATGACTAAACAGATCAAGGTGCCCATTTTCTTATCAAATCAATCTGAACTAAATAAATGAGAGTATTGAATAAAATTACTTTGACGATAAAATAAAATTATGATACATACTATTAATAAATTAAAGCACCGGTTTTGTTTGCTTCTCGTGGTTTTAGGGAGTCTTACTTGCGGCAGTTTATTTGCTGCAAATACAGAAATATCAGGAGCTCCTCAAAATGTGGTTACAGGAACAATTTATGACGGTAACGATAAGCAACCTTTAATAGGGGTAACTGTACAAGAGAAAGGTACAAATAACGGTACTGCTACAGATTTTGACGGGAGGTATAGTATACGAGTTTCTAAGGGGGCTACGTTAGTGTACTCATTTGTAGGTTTTGTAACAAAAGAAGTTGTGGTAGGAGACCAGCAAACTATAGATATGACTCTTAATTTAAGTCAGGAATCTCTTGAAGAAACAGTTGTTATCGCCTTTAGCGGAAAGCAGAAAAAGACAAATATGGTAACTTCTGTTGTTTCGGTAAATCCTGAACAATTAAAAGGACCCACAAATAACCTTACTAATATGCTTGCCGGTCGTGTTCCCGGTATGATCTCTTATCAACGTTCTGGAGAACCTGGCGCAGATAATTCAGATTTTTTTATACGCGGCTTGAGTACGTTTGGTTCGGGTAAACGGGACCCTTTAATACTTATAGATGGTATAGAATCTACTTCTACAGATTTAGCGCGTCTTCAACCTGATGATATTGATTCATTTTCAGTTTTAAAAGATGCTGCAGCTGCTTCGGTTTATGGTGCACGAGGAGCAAACGGGGTGGTTTTAATTACAACAAAACGTGGTAAATCTGGTAAAACTAATTTTAGTTTTAGATCTCAAACACGGGTTTCCTCTAATACTAAGAATTTCAACTTCGCAGATAATATCACCTATATGAATATGGCTAATGAAGCTGCTCTTACTAGAGACCGCCAGGCAATATTACCCTATACTCAAACAAAAATAGATAGAACAGCTGCGGGAGATAATCCCCTTTTGTATCCTAGTAATAACTGGATAGATAAGATGGTTAAAGATTATACGGTAAATGAAAGTATAAATATAAGTGCAAGCGGAGGTTCTGAGAAGGCACGATATTATGTTGCAGGTACTTATAATATAGATAATGGAATCTTAGATGTAGAGCCTATTAATAACTTTAATAGTAACATTAAACTACGTAACTATTCTATAAGAAGTAATTTAGATATAGAACTTACGGAAACTACAGACTTATCGCTTAATGTTTATGGTCAATTTGATGATTATAATGGTCCGGTAGGTGGTAGTGATAGGTATGATGGCAGCCCTGTTTCAGGGGGGACATATGTATTTAATACTGCTGTTTGGTCAAATCCTGTAGCGTTTCCTGCTATTTATCCGCAAGAATTAAAACCGCTTATTGAGCATCCGTTATTTGGAGGTGCACCCTCGCAATTGGGAGGTAATTCGCTTTTATTTAATCCGTATGCAGAGATGGTAAAAGGATATCAAACCAGTAAAGCCTCTACAATACAAGCGCAGATACAAATCAAGCAAGATCTAGCTTTTATAACCGAAGGATTAAGCTTTAGATCTATGGGATATATAAGACGCTATGCTTTTTATGAGATTCAGCGTCAATACAATCCTTTTTATTATTCTTCTTCGCTTAACCCTATAGATAATTCAATAAGTCTAAGTGTACTTAACGATGGCAGTGAAGGCTCTATAGGTACTACTGGTACTGAATTTATAGATGTTATAGGTGGTTCTAACCGTCAAAGCATTAATTCTAGGATTTATAATGAATCGCAAATAAATTACAACCGTACGTTTGATGAAAAGCACGCTGTTTCTGCAATGTTGCTTAACCTAATTTATAGTACAGAGAACGGGGTTGTAGGTAACGATTTACAAGGTTCTTTACCATTTCGTAATCACGGGATATCAGGTAGTTTATCGTATGCTTTTGATGATAGATACTTAACGTCATTCAGTTTTGGTTATAATGGTTCAGAACGATTTGCAAAAGGACATCGTTATGGTTTTTTCCCATCAGTTGGTTTAGGGTGGAGAATATCTAAGGAGAAATTCTTTGAACCGTTAAGTGATGCGGTAACTAATCTAAAATTACGTTTAACTTATGGTAGAGCAGGTAATGATCAAATAGGTGAAGACAGGGACCGCTTCTTTTACTTATCTAATGTAAACTCTAATAATCCTTTTTATGGAGCAACCTTCGGTCAGGATTTTAATTATGGCAGACCTGGTGTTTTAGTTTCCAGATATCCTAATGAAGAAATAGGATGGGAAGAGTCTGAGCAATACAATCTAGGTATAGACTTAGAGCTTTACAAATCTCTAAATGTAACAGTAGATATTTTTAAGCAAAAGCGTAGCAATATCTTACAAACACGTTCTGAAATAGGATCTGTAATAGGGTTAACGGCTCAACCACAAGCAAACTTTGCAGAACTAGAAAGCCATGGTTTTGAGGTTGCGTTAGATTATAACAAGCAGTTTAACAATAACTGGTGGACTCAATTGCGCGCAACAATGACCTATGCAACGAATGAAATCACCCAATATGACGAATTAAATTATCCAGATGAATTAAGTTATTTATCACGTGTAGGGCAGCACTCAAGTCAAACTTACGGGTACATAGCAGAGCGTCTTTTTGTAGATCAGGAAGAGGTTAATAACTCTCCTACTCAATTTGGGGATGTAAACGGTGGCGATATTAAATACCGCGATGTAAATGGTGATGGGCAAATTACTCCTTTAGATCAAGTGCCTATTGGTTTACCTACTGTTCCTGAGTTTATCTATGGTTTTGGAGGTAGTGTAGGATACAAAAATCTTGATTTGAGTATGTTCTTTCAAGGTTCAGCTAGATCTTCATTCTTTATAGACCCTCGCCGTATTGCTCCTTTTATTGTAGAAGGAAGATATCAAAATGGTTTGTTAAATGTAATCGCAGAAGATTACTGGTCTGAAGATAATCGAGATGCGTATGCATTCTGGCCACGTCTTAGTCAAACTCAGGAAACAAATAATATACAACGATCTACCTGGTGGTTGCGTAATGGTGACTTTTTAAGATTAAAAAATGTTGAAATAGGCTATAAGGCTCCAGAAAAAGTGCTGAATGCTCTAAATATAAAATCTTTACGAGTTTATGTGAGTGCATTAAACCTTGCCGTGTGGAGCAGTTTTGATCTTTGGGATCCAGAAATGGGAGGTAACGGTTTAGGTTATCCTATTCAGTCTGTTTACAATTTTGGTTTACAATTTGACTTTTAAAAAATCTAGTTATGAATATGATATTTAATATAAATAAGAGCAAAATTTACCTTCGAGCACTATTACTCTCAGGTTTTGCTGTACTTACTTTAAATTCTTGTGAAGAAGAGTTTTTAGATGTGGTACCCGATAATGTGAATACGATAGATAAAGTTTTCAATTTACGAAATGAGGCCGAAAAATATCTATTTACCTGTTACTCGTATATGCCTGCAAATGGAAATCTACAAGGTAACCCTGCATTTTTAGCTGGAGATGAGTTGTGGATTCCTGATGAATTTCAAGCAATCACAGTTAATTCGTTAAACATAGCCCTTGGTTTACAACGCGCAGGAGATCCTTATAATAATTATTGGGATGGCAGATTTCAAGCAAAACCTATGTTTCAAGGTATAAGACACTGTAATATTTTTATTGAGAATTTAGAGGACCCTTTGCAAGTACCAGATATAGATGCTAGTGAACGGGAGCGATGGATAGCCGAGGTAAAATTTTTAAAAGCATACTACCACTTTTACCTAATGCGTTTGTACGGTGCTGCCCCAATAATTCGTGAAAATGTAAGTGTAGATGCCGATGCAGAAGAATTTAATATACCGAGATCACCTTATGATGAAGGTATAGATTATGTGGTAGAATTACTTGATGAAGCTGCAGCAATATTGCCTCCTTCTATTGCAGATCAAAATACAGAATACGGCCGTATAACTTCTGTGATTGCAAAGGGTCTAAAAGCTCGAGTATTGCTTACAGCCGCAAGCCCATTATTTAACGGAAATGAAGATTTATCTGGTATGATAAACCCCGATGGTACTGCATTATACAACACCACCTTCGAGCTATCTAAATGGCAAGAGGCTTTAGATGCAGCTCAAGAGGCAATAGAGCTTGCTGAAAATTCGGGTCACGCATTGTATGAATTTGCAGGTAATACCTTTAATCTTTCAGATACAACTGCTACTAAATTAAGTATACGTAATGCAGTTACCTTACGTAGAAGTCAGGAAGTGTTATGGCCAAATACCCAGAGCATTGTAACAGATTTACAACGTCAAACGATGGCACCTCTTTCTATAGATGATAATCACAGATCTGCTGAGAAAATTGTTTCTCCTACACTTGATATGGCTAAGCTTTTTTATTCTAAAAATGGAGTGCCTATAAATGAAGATAAAAATTTAGACTTCAACAATATCTTAGAAATAAGAGAAGCAAATGCTTCTGAAGGAAATAATATACTTAAGGGTTATAGAACTTCCCGTTTAAATTTTGACAGAGAACATCGCTTTTATGCAGATTTAGGTTTTGACGGTTCTATATGGTATCGTAATGCAGATCAAGATGTAGAAAACGAGTCACATATAGAAGGTAAGTATGCAGATTACGCAGGAAGTAATCACGCGTTCTTCTTTAATGTAACAGGTTATTATCTTAAAAAGTTAGTTAATAACGATCAAAGCTTTGGTGCAAATGGTTCTTCATTTAGATCCTACGCCTGGCCAGAATTGAGATTAGCAGACTTATATTTAATGTATGCTGAAGCTTTAAATGAAATAAATGGCCCTAGTGGTGAGGTTCTTCAGTATCTAGATCTAATTAGAGATCGAGCAGGACTAGAGGGTGTAGAGACATCGTGGACTCAATTTTCGAACAATCCTGACAAACCAAATTCTCAAAATGGTCTACGAGAAATTATACATCAAGAGCGTTTGATTGAGCTTGCCTTTGAAGGTCAACGCTATTGGGATTTATTAAGATGGAAAAAAGCCGTACGTGAATTTAATCAACCTATACAGGGATGGAATGTTTATGGTGAAGATGAGGCTGCTTATTACCAAATTAGAACATTACATCAACAACGTTTTGTAGCGCCTAGAGATTATTTCTGGCCTATTTGGGAATATGCACTTCTACAGAATTCAAATCTGGTACAGAATCCGGGGTGGAATTAATAAAAAAAAGAAAAATTATGAAAACAAAATTTTTAAATTATTTAGCAGTTCTGGGGTTGATCATCGGGATATCCTGTTCTGATGAGGATTTACAAACCCCATTAGAAAACAATGCTAATGCTCCTTCGCAAGTAACAGATGTTAGCGTAGAAAACTTACGTGGTAAAGCCAGGGTTTCTTATAAATTACCTAAAGACCAGGACTTACTCTATGTAAAAGCAAGTTATACACTCGCTAATGGCCGGGAAATGGAAGTGAAAACTTCATTCTATAATTCAAGTATGTTACTAGAAGGCTTTTCTGGCGCACAAGCTAATGAGGTTGAGATTACTACAGTTAATCGTAGTGAAAAAGAATCTGCACCTGTGTTAGTTACTGTTAACCCCTTAAGAGCACCCATATTTGACGTGTATGAGAGTATAGAGTCTGGTGCGGCATTTGGTGGGGTTTATCTAAAGGCAGATAATCCTGACCGGGAAGATGTAGCTCTTTTACTTATGGAACGAGACGATCTGGGTGATTGGGTAATAAACCCTAATAGTATTTATACTTCTACAGATGAGATTACAAGTACCATTCGCGGTTTTGATACTTTATCACAAGAGTTTGCTATAACGGTTAGAGATCGCTGGTTAAATTATACAGATACCCTATTTACTACTATTAAACCACTTTTTGAAGAAGCCATTCCCAAATCTGGTTACAGGGGGCTAGAATTACCTAACGATGCACCGCGTCATAATTCTACACCGCTTAGTGGTCTATGGGATGGTAATTTAATGAACTGGTCTGGGGTGTATTTGACACAGGGTACATACACTGAAAATTTGCACATGTTTACAGTAGATATGGGTGTAGAGGCAAAGCTGAGCCGTATCGTTATTTGGGATTACCCTGAGTATTTTAACGGGCGTACCTATTACTATAAAGGTTGTATGAAACGCTTTGAAATTTACGGTAGTGATGAACTGGACACATCTGGAGATTTAGCAAGCTGGACACTTTTAGGATCTTATGTACAGGTCAAACCATCTGGCCTTCCTTATGGTCAGCAAAATAATGAAGATTATGAGACTGCAGTTGCCGGCTTTAGCTGGGAAGTTCCGGCAGATATACCTAAAATGAGGTACCTACGTATACGTAATCTTGAAAACTGGGAAGGTGGTAAAAGTTTAGCCATTGGTGAAATTCAAGTCTATGGTAACACTAATTTTTAATTTGGTAAGTAATTACATTATGAAAATACATAAATTAACTAAAATAGTTCTGCTTGTACTGTTAACCGGCCTCGGCTCCTGTGCAGATGTTGCAGAAATGGATGATTTTAAAGATTTTACTGCAGATGGTGAGATTAACTATTCTGAGAAGGTAGATTCTTTAAAGATTTTTTCAGGAAAAAATAGGGCTAAAATTCAGGGTATTGTAGATGCAGATCCTAAAATTACTGAGTTCAGAGTTTATTGGAATAGCAAAAAAGATTCTGTAGTAGTCCCTATCACACGTTCAATAGGTATAGATACTCTAGAAGTTGTAATTTCAGACTTACCAGAGAACATTTATAATTTTGAAATACGCACATTTGACAGTCAAGGCAATAGTTCTATTCCTGTATCTGCAACGGGAGAGGTCTATGGAGAGCGCTACCATGCAACATTATTTAATAGGCCTCATACAGGTAATTTAAGTGAAGAAGGTCTTAAGGTAGATTATGCAGGAATGGATTTAACTTCTGGTGTTATAGGGACAGAATTAGTCTATACTAATAACCTTGATGAAATGGTTGTAGAGTTTACAGAAATAGCTAGTTCAACAGTTATAATTGAGGATTACAAACTAGGCTCTCAATATAAATATCGCACCTTATTTCTACCTGAAGAAACAGCATTAGATACATTTTATACAGAATACAGTGACAATTTTACGCCAATATTAGTCCCACAGTTAAAAAATAATTCAGTCCCCTTTAAAACTGATGGAACTGTGGGAAGATTTAGGGTTTTAAAAGACTGGATTTCAAATGATGTAGTCGTAAATTTTGATCATAGTGGTGATAGCTATGGTGGTGGTGTTGGAGTAGGTTATGATGATAACTATAGTAATATTTTTGCTATTCAAATAGGTTATGGCAATGTTCCTAACACTTTAGAAAATGCAAAAATATATCAGACACTACGCTCTGGAGCTTCAGACTTTAGGTTAACTGTAAAGATGCGGGGTGAGGGTACAGATTTATCACTTACTGAAGAGCGTTATGCATATGCCGTTGTATTAAAAGGAAATTCAGAATTGCCAGATGTAGATGCTATTTTAGATAATTCTTCAAGTAATGTTCTTGCTGTAAAAAGAATTACTAATCGAGGTGGTCAAAGTGCTTCTGGCGATGATTTTTATAATCTTGATTTTACTGTTGAAGAAGCAGGGGAAATTACAGTAGGTCTCGTCTACAAAAGTTCTGGAGAAAATAGGTATCTACGTTTTCTAGAGTGGAATATAGCTAAACAGAATTAATAAAGTTGTCTAAGGTATATAACCCCAGCTGTATGCTATGTATATATGGTTGGGGTTTATATTTTAAAATAATTTATTGAATTAGATAAATAAGCGAGTTTATTTAATTCCTTAGAAAATATCTCCACAACAATAATCCTAAATTAATATCATGAGAATATTCACGAATAGTTTTTTCAATTTTATAGTAATTGGTTTTGCGTTTACATTATGTATTATTTGCGGTTGTTCTAGTGAAGAAGCTCCAGATGACAATAATACCATCAAAGAGCCTGTAGATGAAACTGTTTTAGCAACCTTGATAACAAAAGAACCAGAGAATCTAGCAGCATATTCTGCGACAATTTGGGGACAAGTGACAGATGATGGCGGTTCATCTATTATAGAAAGAGGGGTTTGTTTTGGTTTAGAAACAAAACCAAATTATGAGGGAACCAAAACCATCGCAAGTACGGTAAAAGGATCTGGTGACTTTGAGGTTAATCTTTCTAATCTAGCAGAAGGCAATGTGTACTACGCACGATCGTATGCAAAAAATGGAAAAGGCATCGCCTATGGTAACGAAATTAGCTTTACTACAACATTTGCAGATCCACCTATCTTTAGTATTGGAGAGAAGCGGGTTTCTGGAGCTCACGATATTTTTATAGGCATACGTTTAGAAGAACCTGGAGATACCGAATTAAAAGAATTAGGAGTTGTTTATGGGCTTGAACAAAACCCAACGCTTGAAGATAATGTTATAAAGAGAGAAAATCTTGACGCTTCTTTTACTGAGCGTATTAGAGATTTAAAGGAAAATACTTTTTATTTTATTAGACCCTATACCAAAACAAGTAAACGTGTAGTATATGGTGATGCAGTTTTAGTTAAAACGATCACTAAAGGAAAATTTACGTATTCATTTAATGGTTTTGATGCGGCTAATGAAAATCACGTACGTATTAAAGAAGCTTTTGATACGGCCACGCAGTACTACAATAATTTTACTTCCATCACTAAGCATGTCGTTGTTAATTATTCTCCGGGTACACCTACGGCAGATGCTAATTTTGCAGGCAATATTAGAGTAGGTTCTAATGCAGGCTATCAGCGCACAGGAACCGCAATGCATGAGATGGCGCACACAGTAGGAGTAGGACAACATTGGAAATGGAATGAACTTATTAGAGGAGGTATTTATCAGGGAGCAGAAGCTAATGCTATCTTAAAAATGATGACAAATGATCCCAATGCTACCGTAAAAGGAGACGGAGTTCATTTTTGGCCTTACGGTGTTAACGGAGCTCACGAAGACAATGGTAAAGAGATGACATATATTATACACGCGCTACTTATTCAGGGAATGAAAATAGACGGTTTACCCTCAAATTAACGCGTTGTATACCTAACTAAATCGATAAAGGATTATTTGAATAAAATAAAAGTATTACATATAAATTATGTACTTTTAAGCGTATGCTGTACATTTAATGGTTTTGATGAGAAAGAGTTTTATTAAATTTTACACAATATTTCTTATAGGGTTGGTCCTTATATCTTGTAGTGTGCATCCAAAAAAAACAACTACTAAAGTTTCAGATGTAGGAATGGGTTGGTCTTCAAATTCGGTGAATACAGTAATCTTTCGTCAGAATGCGCTAACAACTCATAAAAACACCCAGTTTACTGCTTATTACGATGCAGATTCTTATCTGATTATTGCTAAAAGAAAGTTGCCAGATGGAGCCTGGGTAACCGCTAAAACCCAATTTATGGGTAATACAGAAGATGCTCATAATGCCATAAGTATAGCTGTTGATGGCGAAGGTTTTTTACATGTGAGTTGGGATCATCACGACAATAAATTGCGCTATGCAGTTAGCAAAACTCCGCTTGGATTAGTGCTAGGAGACAAAATCTCAATGACGGGTATAGATGAGCAAAAAGTATCTTATCCTCAATTTTACAATCTTACAAAAACCAGAGGTTTACTCTTTATGTACCGCTCTGGTCAATCAGGTAGAGGCGTTTTAGTCCTAAATAGTTATGATGTAGTAACTAAAAAATGGACACAGCTTCACCAAAATTTAATAGATGGTGAAAACCTTCGGAACGCCTACTGGCAAGCCTATGTAGATTTGAAAGGAACTATACATTTATCCTGGGTTTGGCGCGAGACGTATGACGTAGCTACAAATCACGATATCGCCTATGCTAGGTCTTTAGATGGTGGTGTAACCTGGCAAAAATCTACAGGTGAGCAGTATACATTACCTATTACTGAAGCAGGCGCCGAATACGCCTGGAAGATTCCGCAGAATAGCAGTTTGATTAATCAAACAGCAATGACTACAGATTCAGACGGTAATCCCTATATCGCTAATTATTGGAATGAAGATCATAAAACGCAATATCAAATAGTTTATTTAGATAAGGGCAACTGGAAAAAAGAAAATACGGCTTTTCGCACTTCAGAATTCAAACTGGGTGGTGGCGGAACTAAAAAGATTCCGATCTCAAGACCAGAGATTTTTATAGATAAGCAATCTGGTAAAAAGATCACCTATTTATTATTTAGAGATGATACCAGAGGAAGTAAAATTTCATTAGCCTATAAAAATTTACAGGATGTGAGTACCTGGCAAATACTAGATCTAACTGAAAAAAGCGTTGGAGATTGGGAGCCTAATTTTGATAAAGAACTTTTTAAAAAAACAGGAAAGCTGCATATTTTTCAGCAAGAAGTAATACAGGTAGATGGTGAAGGTCTTAAAACTAAAATGGCAACACCTGTAGAAGTAATAGAACTAAATAAATTACCCTATAAAAACCTATTGTAAAATTCCAATTAACTAAATACATGAGAAAAACTATTGTAACCCTTTTGAGCCTGTTGTGCCTTTGTAGCGCAATCGCCCAAAACCAGCAGAATGAGTGGGAAAATCCCACAATTTTAGATAGAAATAAGGAAGAAGGTCGCAGTGCATTTGTTTTATATGAAAAAGCAAAAAACGCTCAAACGCGCACCCCCGAAAAATCATCTCTTTATAAAAGCCTTGATGGAACCTGGAAATTTAATCTTGCAAAAAATCCAGAACAACTTCTGCAGGATTTTTATAAAACCGATTTAGACGACAGCGGTTGGGATGCTATAAATGTCCCTTCTAACTGGGAGACCGAAGGTTTTGATATACCTATTTACACAAACGTAGCTTATCCTTTTCCTAAAAACCCGCCCTTTATAAACGGGGATTACAATCCTGTAGGAAGTTACCGTACCTCATTTACTGTACCTGAAGGGTGGAGTGATAAAGAAGTTGTTTTAAGTTTTGGCTCCATTTCAGGGTATGCGCGCATATTTGTAAATGGTAAAGAAGTAGGTATGACAAAGGCTTCTAAAACCCCGGCAGAATTTAATATAACCAGCTATTTACAAAAAGGAGAAAATTTACTAGCAGTACAGGTTACTCGCTGGCACGACGGAAGCTATCTGGAAGATCAAGATTTCTGGAGGTTAAGTGGTATAGAGCGTACTGTTTTTCTACAGGCAATGCCTAAAACTACGATTTGGGATTATCGAGTTACCAGTGATTTGGATGCTAATTATAAAAATGGAAAATTTTCTGCTGAGGTAGATATACGTTCTTTCGCAAAAAGTAAAATTAAAAATCCACGAGTACAGGTTGCTCTTTTTGATAAAGATGGAAATCTGGTTTTAGCCGAAAAGAAAAATGTACCTGCGGCAGGTGGTAATTTATCGTTTGATTTGACAATTCCTGATATATTAAAGTGGAGCGGAGAAACTCCATATCTATATAATTACATCATCAAGCTAGAAGATAAAAATGGGCACACAGTGGCAGTTACTTCTGGGCGCACCGGTTTTAGAAAAGTAGAGCTTAAAAATGCACAGCTTTTAGTTAATGGTAAGGCTGTTACAGTACGTGGGGTAAACCTGCACGAGCATCACCCAGATAAAGGTCATGTACCAGATCTTGAGATGACGCGTAAAGATTTTGAATTAATGGCGCGTAATAATATCAACGCAGTACGTATGAGCCACTATCCACACGGTCAGGCTGTTTATGATCTTGCAGATGAGTTTGGTTTTTACATTGTTGATGAGGCAAATATTGAAACCCATGCAATGGGCGCAGAATTTCAGGGCAAAATAGATGAGTCTAAACATCCTGCATATTTAGAAGAATGGGCTCCTGCACATTTAGATCGTATTCAGCGTATGTATGAGATGGATAAAAATCATACATCAGTTATTCTTTGGTCTATGGGTAATGAGTCTGGTAATGGTCCGGTTTTCTATGAAGCTTATGATTGGTTAAAGAAAACGGATACTTCGCGTTTAGTAACTTTTGAGCAGGCAGGTCAAAACCGTGATACAGATGTCGTTGCACCTATGTATCCGCGACTTAAGGATATGAAGGAATATGCAGAACGCACAGATGTTACAAGACCTTACATAATGTGTGAGTACTCACACGCAATGGGAAACAGCAGCGGTAATTTTAGAGAGTATTGGGATATTATAGACAGTAGCCCACATATGCAAGGCGGTTTTATCTGGGATTGGGTAGATCAGGGATTAAGAGCTAAAACAGATGATGGTCGTGAGTTCTGGGCATATGGTGGTGACCTTGGAGGTAAAGATTTACAGAATGATGAAAATTTTAATGCAAATGGGTTAGTTACAGCAGATCGTATTGCACATCCTTCTTTAGCCGAAGTGAAGAAAGTATATCAACCTATAGAATTTTCTATAATAGGTAACTCTTTGAATGTCACAAATGAATACAACTATACAAATCTTGATCAATTCAGTTTTAAATGGAACCTACTGAAGGATGGTATTTCGGTAGAAACAGGAGAATTTAAAGTTTCGGCAGAACCTAACACACAAGAATCTGTACAACTTGATTTACCTGAAATGACACAAGGGGAATATTTCTTAGATGTTTATGCATATACAACTAAAGCTTCAGCATTAATTCCTGCTGGTTTTGAGATGGCGCGTGAGCAATTTGATATGAACAAGAATAATTATTTTGCTTCTAAAAAAGATAGTACCTCAGAAAGTAAACTTGTATTTAAAACTACAAATGACACCCTACAGTTCAGTTCTGATAAAGTAATGGGAGCTATAAACCTAAAAACAGGTCAGATTGAAACGTACCAACTTAAGAATGCAGGTGCTGTAGTAAGTGAGTTTCCGCAGCCTTATTTTTGGAGAGCTCCTACCGATAATGATTTTGGTAATGGTATGCCGAAGAAATTACAAGCCTGGAAAACGGCTTCTAAAGACGCACAATTAATATCTGCAGAGGTAGGAAAGCTTACTGATAATGGCTTGCCGGTTACTGTAATGCATCAACTTGCAGGGGTAGATGTGCCATATACGATTAGTTACTTAATTGCTAATACAGGAGAAATCACCGTAACAGCTAGTATAGATATGAGCGGTAAAGAAATACCTGAAATGCCTCGTTTTGGAATGCGTATGATTCTAGATGGAAGTTTTAATAATCTAAAGTATTACGGCCGTGGTCCATGGGAAAATTATTCAGATCGTAAAGAATCTGCATTTTTAGGTACTTATGAAGACAACGTAGAGAATCAATTTACATATACCTACATTCGCCCACAGGAATCAGGATATCATACTGATGCACGCTGGTTGACATTATCTAATGCTGCTGGCAAAGGATTGAAGATTTCCGGAGCTCAGCCTTTAGGGTTTAGTGCTCTCAATATTTCTACAGAGGATCTTGACCCAGGTTTTTCTAAAAATCAGAGACACCCAACAGATTTAAAGGTACAGGATAAGGTCTTTCTTCATTTAGATTTAAAACAACGCGGTTTAGGAGGTCTTAACAGTTGGGGAGAATATCCATTAGAAAAATACAGATTAGAGGATAATTCATATAGCTACAGCTATACTATCTCATTGTTAGAATAAACAAAGTAGGCGCTAAGAACCTTTTAAATATAAGTTGCATTCTTCTGGCTCCATTTTTAGGGGCCAGACGGCTGCAATAGTTACAAATCCCGATAATAATCTCGAAGTAGCTGTTGCACTGATTGATAGTTAACCTGTTTATACTGAAAACTTAATGAGGGTTTTATGAGATAAATCAACATCAGTGAATAAGCTTTAATTCCTGAATTTACCGCAAACTCACTCTGAGAAATTTCTGTTTTAAAGTTATAAAAGGGTATAAATTGAAAAGTAGAATTGAACGGCAAATCAAATATTAAGGTTTAAGAGTAAAACCTATAGTTAGGCAGTAGAGAAGTCGATTAATGAACAATGTTAAATAGTATTGAAAAAAGAAAATACTTTAAATCAATCTTTTTTTAAATCAATAATCTTCTTCATATAGGTTAAAATTCAATAAAAGATGAATACAATCAAACACCTTTTTATTTTACTCTTTTTAATACAGGTTTCTTGTAAGTCTACAGACGCACTCACTATTATTAAAAAGCTTGAAGTTCCTAAAGGATATACGCTTGTTTGGAATGACGAATTTAATAAAGGATCAAAACCTAATCCTGAGTTTTGGTCATATGAGTACGGTTTTGTACGCAATAATGAGATGCAATGGTATCAAGAAGAAAATGCCACTATCAAACGTGGTAATCTCGTAATTACTGGAAAGCGAGAAATAGTTAACAATCCCAATTATATAGCGCAAAGTAACAACTGGAAAAAGAATAGACAAGTAGCAAACTATACTTCTTCCAGCATTAATACGCGTGGTAAGTATGAGTTTAAATACGGTATTGTAGAAGTACGCGCAAAAATTGATACTGCAAGCGGAATGTGGCCTGCAATCTGGACATTGGGAGTCAAAAAAAGATGGCCTTCAAATGGTGAGATAGACATTATGGAATATTACCAAATTGATGGTGTTTCTCACATTTTAGCGAATGCCGCATGGAAAGGAAAAGAACGAGGGGTTTCCTGGGATAGTGAGGCAATTCCTTTTACTGCCTTTTTAGAAAAAGATTCAGACTGGCCCAATAAATTTCATATCTGGAAAATGGACTGGACCGAAGATTATATAAAACTCTATCTGGATGATGAGTTATTAAATACAATAGATTTAAGTAAAACTAAAAATGTAGACGGATTTAATGGGTTTCAACAGCCGCATTATTTATTGCTTAATCTGGCATTAGGTTCTAATGGAGGTGAACTAAAAGGCACAAGCTTTCCAAGATCCTATGAGGTTGATTACGTGCGAATATTTCAAAAATCATAAGATAATAAGACAATGAATAAACAACAGTTAACTTTTGTTTTGGCGCTATGTATTGGTGTAATCACGGGTATAAAAGACTTACAAGCACAAGAAAAGCGGGAGTATATGGTAAATACCATGATAAAAATTGCCGATCCGCTTTTAGAGGCATTAAGTAAAGACCAGTTAAAAGAAAAAATGCCGGTAGAGCGCTCTCCGGGAGCCTGGGATGATCGCAAACACGTAACCTATTTGGAAGGTTTTGGGCGTTTATTTTCTGGAATGGCACCGTGGCTGGAGTTAGGTCCTGATGATACTAAAGAGGGTAAATTGCGAGAAAAGTACATTAAGCTCGTTTTAAAAGGTTTAGAAAACGGAACCAATCCCGAGGCTGATGATTTTATGAATTTTAGCACAGACCGTCAGCCACTGGTTGATGCTGCTTTTTTAGCACAAGGTTTATTAAGAGCGCCTACACAAACGTGGGATCGTTTAGATAAGAAAACTCAAGAAAACGTAATTAACGCTTTAAAATCATCACGTAAAATAGAACCGTATTACAGCAATTGGTTACTCTTTACTGCTATGGTAGAAGCCGCTTTGCTCAAGTTTGATACTAGTGGAGATTTAATACGTATAGACTACGCATTGAATAAGCATAAAGAATGGTATCTGGGAGATGGGATGTATGGCGATGGACCCGATTTTCACTGGGATTACTACAACAGTTTTGTAATTCAGCCTATGTTGCTTGATATTTATAAAACACTAGAAGAAACCGGTCACGCAAAAGATAGAGATTATAAAAGAGCAAAAGAACGTGCAACCCGTTATGCAGCAATTCAAGAGCGTTTGATTGGTCCGCAAGGTACATATCCTCCTATCGGGAGATCTCTGGCTTATCGTTTTGGAGCATTCCAACTGCTGTCGCAAGTTGCACTAAGAGATGAGTTGCCTAAAGATGTAGCACCCGCTCAAGTACGAGATGCGCTGTTTACTATGGTGAAAAATCAAATTGAGGCTCCGGGAACTTTTGATGAAAATGGATGGCTAAAAGTAGGATTATACGGAGCTCAAAATAATATCGGAGAAGGTTATATTTCAACAGGTAGTTTATACCTCTGTTCTGAAGTGTTTTTAATACTGGGGCTGCCTGCAGACGCTCCTTTATGGAGTAATCCCGAGACAGACTGGACTCAAAAGAAAATATGGAGTGGTCAGAATATTAATATAGACCACCATTACTAATTTATAAATTAAATCTTACAACCTAATAATAATGAAATTAATAAAGTATTCAAACCAGATGGCATTGGGAATAACCTTGAGCCTACTTGTAGTAAGCTGCAAGAGTACCACAGATAAAAGCACAGATGAAGTAGTAGAAACCGCTGAAATTTCAGCTTTGCCACAAGATAAAAATGAAGTAGTTGCAATTATAAATAAGGTAAATACACACTGGCAGGAGACTCATCCAAAACACGCGCGAGCTTTTTGGCATCCTGCTGCATATCACACCGGAAATATAGAAGCCTATAAGGTTACTAAGAATCAGGATTTTTTAGATTATTCTACGGCCTGGGCAGAGAAAAATGAATGGAAAGGCGCCAAATCTGATGATAAATCACACTGGAAATATTCTTATGGTGAAAGTGATGACTATGTATTATTTGGAGACTGGCAAATTGCGTTTCAAACCTATATAGATTTATATACGATAGAAGGTTTTACAGATGATTCAAAAATAGCACGCGCTCGTGAAGTGATGGAATACCAGATGTCTACCGAAGCTAATGATTACTGGTGGTGGGCTGATGGCCTATATATGGTAATGCCGGTGATGACCAAGTTGTATAAGGTTACAGGCAATGAGCTCTACCTAGAAAAGTTGCATGAATATTTGGCATATGCAAACAGTATTATGTTTGATGAGGAAGCAGGGTTGTATTTCCGCGATGCAAAATATGTATATCCAAAACACAAAAGTGCTAACGGAAAGAAAGATTTCTGGGCTCGTGGTGACGGTTGGGTATTTGCTGGCCTGGCAAAAGTTATTCAGGATTTACCGGAAGATGCAAAATATCGTGATGAGTATATAGCGCGTTTTAAAACGATGGCTGCTGCATTAAAAAGTGCACAACAACCCGAAGGCTACTGGACACGTAGTATTCTTGATCCTGCGCACGCTCCGGGACCAGAAACCAGTGGTACAGCATTTTTTACTTACGGGTATTTATGGGGAATTAATAATGGTATCCTTGATACAGACACGTATGTGCCGGTTGTTGAAAAAAGCTGGGCGTACTTAAGTGAAGTAGCATTACAGGATGATGGTAGTGTAGGATATGTACAGCCTATCGGCGAAAAAGCAATTCCCGGGCAAGTAGTTGATGTAAAATCTACTGCAGATTTTGGGGTAGGAGCATTTTTACTAGCTGCTTCAGAGATGTATCGTTTTGTAGAAAAACAATAGTTTATTAAAGGTATAGTTCCTTCAAATATGGGGGAAACTATGCTAAGTTTTACAAATGTGTTTATTACATTTATATAAAAAAATATGAAAATAGTAAAAGTACTTTGTCTATTGTTGCTTACAGGCAGTGCATTCGCTCAAGAAATAAAACCGGCGAAACAAGTAGATGGCGAAATGCCACTTTTTAAGGTCGAGAATCCAGATTTAACAACGAGTCCGTTAACGGGGATGACCAGAAAACACTGGGAAGATGCGGCACGTTATATTCTTGAAGGTGCCTTTAGCTACATAGATAATCTAGACGACCCTATGAAGTTTCCTAAACTTCCGGGTAAGAGTTATCCACATAGTGTAGATCGGGTTCCTACCGAGAAATTAGAAGGTTTGGTACGTACACTGTTTGTAGCAGCACCACTACTTAAAAAAGAGCCCAATCTTACCTTAAACGGAATTAAAGTAGCAGAATATTATCAGCATCAGATTCCTAAGTTATTAGATCCTAACGATCCTGCTTATATTAAGCACAGAGGTAATGGCGGTCCCAGTCAGAACTTAGTCGAATATGGAGCATTGGCGATTTCATTATTTATATCACCCGAAACCTTATGGGAACCATTAAGTCAGGAGGTAAAAGATGGTCTTGCAGCTTCAATGCTGAGTTATGGAGATGGTCCTACAGTAGATTCTAACTGGAAATTCTTCAACATATTTGTATTAAGCTTTTTTGATGCTCAGGGTTATAAAGTTAATAAACCTTTGCTTGAAGAATATTTACAAAAATCCTTAGACGACTACCGGGGTCAGGGTTGGTACAATGACAATCCCGCTTATGATTATTACAGTATGTGGGCATTTCAGGTATACGGTCCTATGTGGGCAACGGTTTATGGCGATACGCATTACCCGGAATTTGCAAAAGGTTTTAAAACTAATTTTCAGGATTTAGTGTATCACTATCCTTATATGTTTGCAGAAGATGGTAAGATGATTATGTGGGGAAGAAGCATCAGTTACCGTATTGCTTCAATTAGTCCGTTTCCGTTTTCGGGAACATTAAATGACGATACGATTAATTTTGGCTGGTTGCGTCACATCTCATCCAGCACATTACTTCAGTTTTTAGAAAACCCCGAATTTTTAAAAGATAGAATCCCTACGTTGGGGTTTTATGACCATTTTGAACCTGCAGTCCAAAACTACAGTACACGCGGAAGTGTATTTTGGATGGGTAAAGCCTTTCTAGGATTGCTATTGCCAGAGGATAATAAGTTTTGGACAGCTACTGAAAATGAAGGTCCGTGGGAATCAACTTTTGAAAAAAATAAGGTCTATAATAAATTTCAAGCTGCATCAAATATTTTAATTACAGATTATGCAAACATAGGCGCTGCTGAGGTAAGAGCCTGGTGTCACGAGAAAAAAGCAGACGATTGGCAAGGATTTCGCTCTAGCGAAAATTACAATAAGCTATCTTATAACTCGGCGTTTCCGTGGCAGGCAGATGGTGAAGATGGTACCATCTCTATGAACTATGTGTTTTTAAATGCCAAGAAAGAATGGGAGCCGTGGAGGTTGTATACCTTTAAAAATTATGAAAGTGGTGTGTATTACAGAGATGCAGTTTTAGAAACAAACGATCAGGTAAAAATGCAACTCGCAGAAATGCCACTACCTAACGGAATTTTACGCGTAGATAAACAGTTGAGTACGGTGCCCGTAAAAATGCGTTTAGGACATTACGCTTTACCTAAACTAGAAGGTAAACCAATTACAGAATCTAAAATTAAAATTGGTAATACCGAAGCGACACTCATTGATAATGGCGAGTATGTATTGGCGCTTGTACCCTTAAGTGGCTGGAGTAACACCGAAATAAAAGAATCTGAAGGTTTACATCCTGTAGCAGACTTTAGCAAAGTTATCAATGTGATTGCTGATTTTTCGCCAAAGGCTAAAAGTACAGTGTTTGCTACATTAATGCTTTGGAAAAAATCTGGAGAATCGTTTAGTGAAGAGGAATTGATGCCGCTTACTTTAAAGCTTACAAACGATAAAGCAGAAGTAACATTTACTACTGGAAAGACACAAACCATTAAATTCTAATGTCGACTGAGCATTAGAGCTACTCAATACTGAAATTATGAAACCTAAAAACAACTTAATATTATTATATCAGAAGCTGTTTTTAGGTTTTATGCTTCTTTTTACTTCTGTATTATTTATTTCCTGTAGTGAGGATATCAAACAAGAAATAATTTTTGAAGCAGGAGTTGTTGATACGATCCACTTTAATTATTCTAATCAAGCTCACATCGCTGTTCCCATAAAGATAGATAGTACAGTTTATGATTTTTTATTTGATACAGGCGCGTCTACTACACTTTTTGATGATGAAATTGCAATGGAATCAACTAGTAATCATACCTCTATATTTATGGATTATTATGGAGAGAAGCGGACTGAAAGATTAATCTGGCCAGAGAAAATAGAACTAGGAAAGGTTTCTTTTCTAAATTTTAAAAATTTTCAGCAAACTGGTTTAAGTATTGACGGAATTTTAGGAAACAATATACTACGGGAACTCTGTTGGGTGATTGATTTTAAAAATGATAGAATATACGTCACTAATAACATAAAAAATCTAAAACTACAATTAGGAAAAGGTTTACCTTTTACGCTGAGAAATAATATTGTTTATGTGAATGCTCAAATAGGAAGCGACACCGTGCCACTAATAATCGATACAGGTGACCCAACCGCTGCAATAAGGATGAACAACCGTAATATGGGTGAGGATCGTAAAGTTGATATGATTAAATGGAAATATTATAGAGATCCCCTGAACATATACAATGAATCGAAGCCTGTGGTAGAAGACTCATCTTATGAAACAATTTTACCACTTAAGTTAGGCGATAGGATTTATGGAGATGAACTAGTTAAATACGTCAATTATAGAGAACACGCTGGTGTAGGATTAGGTTTTTTATCTCGATTTGAGAAAGTGATATTTGATTATCCCAATCATAAATTATATTTTTTGGGAGAAGGTCACAAAACGGTAGCGTATCATATTGAAGCTAACGAAGCTATAAATGGTTCAGGTGTCTGGGTTGGATTGCAGAACAGTTTGGTAGTTGTGAAAGGCCTTTCAAATCAAGCACAAAACGAGGGCTTAAAATTGGGTGATACTGTTATCGGAGTCGATGAAGTAGTTTTTCCTAAAAGTTTAAGGGACGATTTTTTTCAAGAACAAAAAGAATTGATGAATTATATCAATAAAACGGATATTGATTCAACAGTACAATCTTTTGAGGAAATAAAGAATTCAAAATTTATGCAGTTAACTACTAAATTACGGAATTTAGATACAGTTGCTGTTCTACACGTCAAGAGGAAAAAAGAGTTTGTTAATTTGGCTGTAAAGCCTAAGGTGAATTTTGATAAATTTCCTGATACGTTCCAAACTTATACGCAGTTTAATTTAGATTATTTACCAATTTTATATACAAAAGGTCATATGTATAAGAAGCCACACATTTATTTTAAAAAAGAGTAATGTGTTAGTTATTATAGCCCCTACAGAATAATTATACAAATTGTTAAATCTGTAATCCTATATTAATATGAATTTAAACCGATCACTTTCTGTAAAATCCTTTTTAAGACTGGTGCTTTGTGCTTTTCTATTCTTTACAATTTTTAGTCGTGCGCAGGAACAAATCGCGCAGGAAGCATTTGCAGAAAAGGTGTATTTGCAACTCGATAAAAGCGTCTATCAAAAAGGAGAAACCTTATGGTTTAAGGCGATTGTAACTCAGGCAAAAGATCATCAGCCATCTCCATTAAGTAAGACGTTGCACGTAGAACTTATAGATGCCAATAATAAAATAATAGATAGTAAGCAGATTCCGTTAGAGCAGGGAGTGGGTTCAAATTCTTTTGAATTAGCGTATTACTATTTAGCAGGTACTTATCAATTAAGAGGGTATACAGAGTGGAATCGTAATTTTGGAGATGCATTTACTTTTAAAACTCATATTCAAATTTTAGAAAATAAAGCCTCACAAACTACAGAGGTTTTTAAGATTCTAAATACAGGTACAGCCGTTGCCGGAAATCAGCTTGAAGTTTTAATTAAACCTGAGTTTATAGATTCTACGGCAGGAGCTACTATTGACGTACATTTTGAGGTAGCCGGGAATACTAAAACATACCCTGTAGCAAAAAATGATGCTGGAGATTTTATATTTAAAAAGGATATTCCTCAGGATGCTCGATGGAGCGAGTTAGCTGTAGAAACGGCTAATGGCGCGCGGCATACTGAATTTTATAATTTAGCAAAGCCAAATATTGATTTACAATTTTTTCCTGAAGGCGGAAATTTTGTTGCAGGTATTACCAATTTGGTTGGTTTTAAGGCACTAGATCATACCGGTAAAGGTGTTTTGGTCGAAGGTGAAGTTGTTGATGAGAGTGGAGTTGTTATAGGTAAATTTAGAAGTAATAGTCTGGGAATGGGGCAACTTTTTTTGGTTCCGAAGAAAGCTACAAAATATCAGGCCAGACTTACAAAGACTGATGCTTTATATGAATCTAAAGCCACGACATTCTTTGATTTACCCGAAGTTTCTGACCAGGGAACTTTATTAAATGTAAAGCTCCTTCGCGATAAATTACTGCTCTCAATTACTTCTACCGAATTTATAAATGATTCTATTTCAATACAGGTATCAAGCCGCGGGATTTCTAACGGTAAAATTTATCAAAAACTGAATGCGGGAAAACTTACCCTACCGGTTGATAAAAGCAGTCTGCTGGCTGGTATTGTGGTTTTTACATTATTTGATAAAAATGATAAACCACTTGCAGAACGTCTTTATTACAATGATTTAGAAACGCAATTTTTAGACCTTAACATCAGCACAGATAAGTTGAGTTATCGCTCTGGAGAAGAAGTAAGCGCACAATTAAATATTGCTAATTTTCCTAAAGAAACGGTACTTCCTACGGTTTCTGCAGTTGTTGTAGACTCTGTTTTTTCAGCAGTACAAATGGGTAAATCTATTCAAACCTATATGCTGCTGAGTTCTGAGTTGAAAGGAACTATAGAGAATGCGACTTCTTATTTTGACAAAACAAATACACACAGACAACGAGATCTGGATGCTCTTATGCTAACACAAGGCTACCGAAACTATAAATTTATTTCAGAATTAAATGATGATTTTAATTTTGAGCCGGAACTGGGTTTGTATGTAAAAGGGGATGTTGCCGCATTGCTTGCCGAAAATAAAATGAAAGAAAATGTCGAGGTAAGTCTTATGGTTTTTGGGGAGCAGCAAAGCTTTTATGAACAACAAACAGATAGTTTGGGAAGATTTTATTTTCCGCTTCCACCATTTACAGGGAATCGTTTACGCGCCGTGCTTCAGACTAAAAATGATGCCGGTAGACAACGAGATTATACCCTAAATCTAAACAAATTTGAAAAGCCTAAGGTCGATTTTAAAATACAGGATAAGTTGAATACTACTTTAGCCTCGAATTCGGAATTTTCAGAGAAAACAGCTAAAAATCCAACAGATTCATTTTTTGATTTTGATTCTAGCGTAAACCAGTTAGATGAGGTTGTTTTAGATACTTATGAGATGACTCCACAACGTAAAAAGGTTCAGGATTTGTACGGTAAACCAGATGTTATTTTTGAGGGAGATAAAATACGTGATAAGCAAGAAAGCTGGTCGTTTGGGTTGTTTAGTGTACTTCGGGCCGCTTTTGGCAATGAGATTACATTTTTACCAGTTACAGACAGTACCGGCACCTATTTGAAGCCGCGAATACAGGCGGGAGACGAAACTTTAATTCTTGTGGATGGGATTACTGTGCGCAATTATGAATATCAATTGCTTCAAAATTTGTCCACCGCAGATATTAAGAGTGTTGAAATAATAAAAGAAACTTCATCAAATTATCAGGATTTGTTTAGAGAAGCAAATCCATTTTCTGACTTTAATACAGTGCCTGCCTGGGGAAGTATTTTAGCGATTTATACTTATAGCGGTAACGGAATTTTTACAGCGTATAAATCTAAAGGAATATTAAAAACAACCATACCGGTCTATCCTACTTCAAAAGAATTCTATGTTCCGAAATATCAAGATAGGGAGAATTCTACCACTACAATTCAACTGGAAACTACGCTTTATTGGAATCCCGATGTTATAGTAGATGACGCAGGTACCACGCATTTTTCATTTTATACTAATGATCTTCCGGGAACAAAAACCATACTCATAGAAGCGCTGTCACCTTCAGGAAAAATAGGATATTCCCGTTATGAATATACCGTTTTAGAAAAGTAGTTTTTAGGATAAAAAAATGTCGGTTGTTATTTAACTTCAATAACAACCGACATTTAAAATTTAAGGTAAGTCTTCTCCTTTAGAAGCGATATAAATTTTATACCACTGCTCGAGGCTTAATTCTATTTTAAGGGCATCTACGGCACTTTTAATACGGTTGATGTGTTGAGAGCCAACAATAGGCATTATGCCCACAGGATGCTTCAATAACCAGGCGTACATCACCTGATCTATCGTCTCAATATTTAATTCTGATGCAATTGCTTTTAAAACGGAATGTAAGCGATGTTCCTGTTCGGTTTCAGGTTTGAATAAACCACCACCGGCTAGTGGAGACCACGCCATGGGCTTGATTTTATGCTTTTGAAAAAACTCGATATTTTCATTATCAAAATGCTCTAGACATCCTACCGAAATTTCAACCTGATTGGTCGCCAGTGGCATATCTAAATACGCCTGTAAACTATCAAATTGCATAGGAGAGAAGTTCGAAACCCCAAAATTAAGCACCTTCCCGCTTTGCTTTAATTCATCAAATGCTTTGGCAACTTCTTCCGGATTAAAAAACGGAGCCGGTCTGTGTAATAATAATAAGTCGAGACGGTCTGTACCTAAATTTTTTAGGGATGCTTCAGCTTGCTGAATGATATAAGCCGCACTATAATCGTAAATTTTTACATCTAATTGCGGATTAAAATCTGTATTCAAACGAATACCGCACTTGCTAATAAGCTGCATTTTAGATCTCAACTCAGGTTTTAATGCGAGTGCTCGCCCAAAGAATTCTTCGCAGGTATAATTTCCATAAATATCTGCGTGATCAAATGAGGTTATACCCAATTCTAAAACCTGCTCAATGAGTGTTAAAAGTTCCTGGTCACTAAGATTCCAATCTCTTAAGCGCCAATAACCGTGTATGATTCTTGATAGGCTTAGGTTATTGTTGAGTGCTATTTTATTTTCCATAGTATTGTATCGGTTTTTGCAAAAGCGAAAAAATTAGTCGTTTTTAAACTTAGGTAATTTGATTTTATAAATCTCAAATTCCATATCACTAATATCACCTGTAGCTTCGTTAATTCTAGAATTTGTATAGTAAAAATAGCCGTCATAAATACTGAAGGTATCTGCCCAATTTACTTTTTTTCCTTGTGCTAAGGTTTTTGTTTTATTGCGGTCTGGTGATAAATATTCAATTTTATTTTCCTCCAGATTTGCGAGAAAAAGTCTGTTGTGCGCATCTAGAAGCATACCATCTGGAGCTCCTGTTGTATAACTCTTAATGTTTGAGGTGTCATTGTTGAGAAGATCGTCAATATTTATTTCGTATAAAGTGTATCCTGAAAGTGCGTGAAAATATAAAATGTCTTGTTCTTCATTCAGCGCTATACCATCAGAGTTTACCGTACCCTTCCAGATTCCGTTATCAAACGTCAAAGTTTCTACTTCGGCTTTTGTCGTTTTAGAGTGGGTTAAATATCCTTTAGAAATACCGGTTTTTAAATCTATAGTTATGATGCCCCCTGCGCCGGAATCTGTAAGAAAAATTAGATCGCGTTTATGATCTATGCGCATATCATTTATGTAGGTGTTATTTGTAAAACTGCCTTCAGTAAGCGTGTAGGTTTTTAAATGAGAATTTGTTTTTAAATCAAAAACCTGAACTTTAGGAGTGGCTATGATCCCCTTAAATTGTGGGTTTGCTGTTTCTATAACATACAGTTTATCTGCATCGGCCCACATGGCCTGCACACTTATAAATTGATTATCCTGCGGTTTTTGATTTAAAGACCAGGTATTCCAGTCGCTATTAGGATAGGGTTTTACGCTGCCATCTTCCATCACTTCAACTACAGAGTAAGGGATGTCTTTTCTCCATCTGGGAAAATTAGCAAATAATCTTCCGGTTTCAGAAATGGTAATTCCGGTTACTTGTGCACCTTTAAATGAAGCGACTTTTTTCTGACTCAAAACAGGTGAATATATCAGGAAAAGCAGGCTAAATAACAAGCTTATTTTGAATGTATTTGAATGCATGATTTTAAATTAAAAATTGACTGCAAAGATACAGTTGCTAAGCGCTACAGGAGGTTGACTTACGTTAAGACTTTCTTATTTTAAGTGGTACATACAAATTTGATGGGTTGCTTTAATATAGGTTGAAAGAAAATTAATTGCTTAATAAAATTGTACCAAAAAGTCCTGAATCGGTGGCTATTCTATTTTCATAATCTTCAGGAATAGGTACAGAACCTATGATCGTATTTGTTGTTTTTGTCTTTTCCAGGGAATCAACACTAACATAAGCGAGGGCAAAACCTAATTTTTTATCTACGGAAAGTTTAACGGCCTCATTAGGCTGATTGTCACAATAACTCTCTTTAAAAACAGTAACCTTAATTTCCCAATACAGTTTAGAGTCAGTTTTTGAAAGTTCACTGTCTATGTGATTGTTGTAAATAGTGGGTTTATTTTCTGCATTATAATCAACTATAAAACCATCAGAAAGTATCTGATACGCAAATGCACTATGATTAGCAGCGTGATCGCCGCCGCTATTATTTTCGTCAAGATAGACTATGACACGGTTCTGATCTTTAAACGTAGTCAGCGGATTATTAAATGTACGTTTGAGTTGTTCATTTTCAATAGCGAGCAAAATAAAAAGAGCATCTGGCGTCCACGTAATTTTGTATTGCGCAGCATATGTTATGTTATCACCCTGCCAGATATTATCAAGTGGAGTCCAGGCAATCTTTTTCCAGGCAGGATCAGTTGGTTTTCCGTCAATGTAGGGTGAGATTTCTGATCGGGATACCGACTGTAAATTTTCTTGAGACTTTTCAAAAAGTGGAGGAGGGGTTTTATCTTTTTCGCAAGAACTGAATGTCACTGTGAGTATAATGAAAACTAAAAAATACTTCATAAACTAACGTAATATCTACAATCTCAGAATCTTCTACAGAAACAGCGACTTTTATTTGGATTTATTCTTGTGACTCCTTTTTCTCAATAAACTAAAAATGCCAAATATAGGACCTACAGCTAAAACCAAAAAGAGATACTGCATATCTAATTGAACTGCAAAATAACCTACCAATTGAATACTGATAATGGTTATCGCAAAACCTACACAATTTACTAGCGTGAGAGCTGTACCGCGATACGCCGCAATTGCATTGCTAGCTACTAGTGTCGAAAACTGCGGACTGTCTGCAACCACCATCGCTCCCCAAAATAATAGAAACGATATAAAAAGCCAAAACGGAAGATATATACTAAAGGGCGAGAGCAAACAGCATAATCCTGATGCGATGAGGGAAAACCGGGCGACGCGCTCACTCCCTCTTTTTGCACTTATATGTCCTCCTAATGCACACGCTATAGCACCAATAGCCAAAGTTGAAAAAGCAATTAGCGGAACATTTATCAGCACATTTTGGGTGTTCGCGTAATAGGTTATAAAAAGTGGTATAAAGCCCCAAAAGGCGTATAATTCCCACATATGTCCCCAGTAACCAAAAGCAGCCGACCGAAAAGCCGCTCCCTTAAAAAGTTGCGGAATTGCATTTAAATCCAGGCGCTGTTGTACTTTTCTAAAAGGGCCATCAGGAACGCCAATGCCTATTAGTAAACCTCCTAACAATGCTAGTCCACTAGTAAGCATAGTAATACTTTTGTAATTTATAGAAACTCCTAAACTATTTAAAAAATGGGGTAATGCGGTTCCTAAGACAAGTGCTCCCACTAGATATCCCAATGCCATACTCAGGCCTTTTTCAAAATAATCTGAAGCAATTTTCATTCCTACAGGATAAATACCGGCTAAGAAAAAACCCGTTGTAAAACGGGATATTAAAATCATATTCAAAGAAACCTCAGGAATGATCAATGCAAGATTTGAAAGCGCTCCCAGAAATGAACATAGCATAAAAACTTTAGAAGGGGAGTAGCGGTCTGCAAAGGCGAGTATTGCAAAAACTAAAGTGCCGGCTATAAAACCAAATTGTACAGCGGCTAGAATATCACCAATGCTGTTTGTCTCATTCAATTGAGAAAACGGCAATTGAGGTACAACAATATTCCCCACAAACCACAATGAGGTTCCCAGAAATTGAGCGAGAACAATAAATAGAATTATTTGGGAATTATGTGGCACAAATATAATTTAAATTAATTGACAGGTTCTGCGGCTACAGCGAGGTGCTTACCATCTGGACTTATTGCAAGGCGTGTTATACCCGTAAGCTTATAGCTGTTTAAACTGGCAGCAAATTTCCAGGCAGGTTCACCAAAAAGGTCATAAATAAAAAGACTGTCACCGCTGCCTAAAATGATGCGGTTTTCATCTAGCCATGCATAATCCTGTCTGCCTATAGGCAACTCACAAACAAAATAACTCGTAGGTTCTTCGCCTGAAAGATCAAGTATGTACAAGTCCATATTCTGATCATCATTTTCTACGGTATAACTTAAAGACTGGTTGTTAGGAACTTTGTGAAGTGATCTCCCGGCATTTCCTATAATTTTTTGAAGACTGTCTTTATTTGAATTTTTAAAGAATAAATCCATTTTATTAGGAACTAGAACGGAGGCTATAAAGGTGTCTTTGTCATAAAATGAAAAATAACCTACCTGACTGCTGTCGAGTAGCTTTTGAAAAGCATTGGTTTTAAAATCATATACAGCAAGTCGTTGTCTGCCTTCTGAATCTTGACGCACCGCCACGATTAAATTGGTTTCCGGAATACGTTGTGGTGAAAAAAAGCCGCTATTGGCTTCCTGAGTAAGTATTTTAGTTGATTTATTATCTAGTGTATACTGGCCAATAGCCGTTAAACTATCTTTTGTTCGACTATATAAAAACGTATTGTTATCGTAAAATGAAGGCTGACTATCATAACCTGTGTTTTGAGAAATATTCTTACCACTAGTAACCTCAAAAGCGGTGGGAGTGGTTTTTATATCAAAAAGAAAAATTTCGGTATTATCCTGAGCGAGTAGCGTAAAACCAATAAAAAAAGAGGCTAGTGTAATTTGTATTTTGTGCATATTCTAAATTGAAATAATAAAGATACGATGTTTAAGACATCTCAATCCTAGTAATCAAGTTTTAAGCCAAAATGAGTTTATAATTAGATTCATTTTAATTCTGATTTTCAAAGAAATGTTAATTATAAATCTAATTCATAGTTAAAGCATATGCATCTCTTTATTTTAGGTATTTAAATGAAAAAGAGAGACTGTCTAAAAAGACAGTCTCTCTTCTATTTGATGCCTATTACAAAAAAAAAATCAGGCGATATAGATAAGATTTTAATTCTGATTTACAGTAGAATTATTCATCATACCGTCTTGATTAACGGTGCTTATGTTCATAAGTCCTCTTTGATTTACGGCGCTCATATTTTGTTTTCCTACTTGATCTAATTCACTTGTATTCATAGTACCATTTTGAAATACAGTAGACATATTTTGAGCACCTTTTTGATTTACATCACTTTCGTTAGCAGAACCAATTTGTCTCACAGTTGAACTGTGACCAAAACCAGACCCTTGAAAAACTAAAGAAGTATTGCTATTTCCGCGTTGTAAAACTTCTGAATTTTGGCCAGCACCATTTTGTATATCTGTAGCAGTATTTTCATTTCCATTTTGAACAATCTCAGAACTGTGATTGTTTCCTTGCTGATCAGAAGTAGCTTCATTCAAATCTCCTATTTGTCTTTGATTAACAAGCGAATTATTTGTGCCATTACCAAATTGCGATTGTTGAATTGCAACAGCTGTATTTTCATTTCCTCTCTGCACTTGAGAAGCTGTGTTTGAAGTTCCCTGAGGATTAATCTGGCGACCTTGAGTTATTTGCGCATCATTTTCATTACCCAGCTGAGTTTGGGTTGCGCTTTGAGCAGTACCCATTTGTAATACAGAAGCCATATTCTCTAGGCCGTTTTGAGTTTGACTTGCTGTATGCATATTACGATCTTGATCAATAATAGCCATATTTAAGTCACCTGTTTGTCTCTGAGTTGCGGTGTTATCAAAACTTTCACTTCGAAACTGTGCATTCTGTACAATATCTGCATCATTCTCGTTACCACGCTGTGTTTGCGAAGCAGAAAGATTATTACCTTGTTGATCTGTAGCAGCAAGGTTATCATCACCAGATTGAATTTGAGTAGCAGATGAATTACTGGTTTGAATTTTCTGAAGAGCTACTGTAGTATTTTCATTACCATTTTGCTTTTGAAAGATTGTATTTTGAAAAACACCTAATCCTCCACCAGAACCCTGCGTAGCATCAGCGGTATTTAGATTGCCAGTTTGATTTTGAGTGATAGTATTTCTTCTAGAACCACTTTGTTGATCTGAAGAAGCCATATTTTCATTTCCGGCTTGACGCTGATTAGCAGTATTATTACCACTTCCAGAAGAAATACTTCCTTTTTGTACAGCTTCTGCCACATTAAGGTTACCAGATTGATTTTGATTAATGGTATTATTCATACTAGGTGAAATTTGAACGATCAACCCATTAAATATAGAGTTAAAACTTCCCTGCGAAGCACTAGCTGTATTTTCATCACCAGATTGTATTTGCATTGCGCTGTTGTTATCTCCAATGGTATAAATAGTTGCTTCATTATCACTACCGGTTTGTGATACTGTTGCACTGTTTCCATCAGAAAGCGTACTTGAAGCTATATCATCACCTTGCTGAATACTTACTGTATTAGTCTCACCAGATTGCGTAACGGTAGAAGAGTTACTATTACCAAACTGATCCAGGTCTAATGTATTGTTGGGTTCAATTGATCCTGCATCACCACTTTGACGGGCAGTTGATGTATTACCTATGCCATTTTGGTTTATATCTAAAAGATTAGAAGAACCTTCTTGATTACCAGATGAAGAATTACCTGTACCGTTTTGATTTACCGTAGCAATTTGATCATCACCTAATTGGCGAAGGTTTGAATCATTCTGCATACCTTCTTGATCTATAGTAGCTACACTGTTTTCATTTTCACCCAGATCACCACCCCGTTGTACTACACCAGAAGTATTTGCAGTACCTGATGAGTTTACAGTAGTTATATTTGAGTTTCCTAATTGTTTTATTAAAGAACCATTATCATCACCTCGCTGATTTACTGTACTTGTGTTTTTATCACCGTCCTGAAGTGTAGTTGCAGTATTACGTTCGCCTAATGCAGTATTAGAATCCCATTGTGTTGTAACAGAAACATTGCTAGTTCCTTTCTGTATGACATCACTTGTATTATCACGACCGGTGCGACTTATATTACCATTACTACTAATTTGTCCCTGACTTACACGTGTGGTATTATTACTACCAGACTGTGATATTGTACTGGTATTTAGCTTATCAACTTGCCCAATCTTTGAATTGTTATTTCGCCCCTGAGCCTTTACTGTACTGGAGTTTTTATCTCCAACTTGATTGATGGCAGTATTATTAATAGTACCATCCTGATTTACGGTGGAAGTATTTAAATTTCCCTCTGAAGATACCTCACTAGTGTTTTCGCCACCAGTCTGATTAACAGTTGATCCATTTTCATTTCCTTTTTGATTTACAGTGCTCGAATTTTGTTGAGCAAACATAACAGCCCCACAAAGAAGTGTAGCTATACTGAGTACAAATTTTTTCATTAAAATTTAGTTTATGGTTAATAAATATATATAACGCAATAGCGCGCTAAAGCCTTACAAGAAATCGTATAGTAATAAACATAGAATTAGTATTCTTTTTAAAGAACCAATTCTAAATCATCATATTGTGGAGAATAGGCTTAAGTAGGAAAAGCCCTAAAATGAGATCTTTTTGGGGAAGATCTATTATTGTTAGTTGTAAGAAAATTTGGAGAGTTTTTTTTCTTACAAGACAAATATGCTATTAAAAATAACTATGCACAACTAGCTCAAGTATTTAAATATAATGCAAAGTAATTTTGTAGGAAATATCTTTGATTATATAATAAGAATAATGTTCTTAAGATGTATTATTTAGCCAAAATAATGTTAATCTATTACATTAAGCATTTGTTAATATTTTATTAAAAAAATAATTTAAGTAAATTTAAATAGATATTTAATGTAAAAATGCACTTAAAATTAAGATTTTAATAATCATGAAGATAAACTTTTAATAGTCTTCTTTGAATTTTGAAACTTTATCAGCGTGAGTCTAACACACAATTGTAATGCTATTCTAATTAAATTGTGAATTATAGTATTTAAAAATGTTTTAAAACTTATTTACTATTCAAGTTGAGTTTTTATAAATAAAAACCCCGAAGCTCAACTCCGGGGTTCATCACATATAAATAATAAATAATTAGGGAAAAAGGCTTAAAACGGATATGTATTTTCTGAAGTTACTTTTTCAGCAATCAGGTTACGCAATGCAACGACGTTAGGCTGATTTTGATATTTTGTAAAGCGCTTAAGACCCATAAGCATCATACGTTGCTCATCACCTTCTGCAAAAGAAACAATACCTTCTTTTGCTTTTAAATTAATGGTGTCAACCGCGTGATACAGGTATAATTGAGCCATAGCGATTTGTTCTTTTTGAGTGTCTTCGCCAAAACGTTTTACATTCTTTTCGGTACGTAAAATGGTACTTTCTGCCATATAAACCTCTATTAAAATATCTGAAGCAGCCATTAATAACTGTTGATGTGATTCTAAATCTGGTCCATATTTTTGAATAGCACTACCGGCAACAATTAAGAAAACTTTCTTAAGTTTTGCAACCATAGCTTTTTCTTCTGAAAGCACTTCTGAATAATCTGGGGTGTCAAAAGACGGAATTCCTGTAAGCTCTTCACCAACAGCCATCGCAGGGTTTAAAAGATCTACGTGACCTTTCATAGCTTTTTTGACAAGCATTCCTACAGCTAGCATTCGGTTAATCTCATTAGTACCTTCATAGATACGAGAAATACGAGCATCTCTCCAGGCAGCTTCCATAGGAGCGTCTGCACTAAAGCCCATACCCCCATAAATCTGTATACCTTCATCTGCACAACTTTGCATATCTTCTGAGGCAGCTACTTTAAGAATAGAACATTCTATAGCGTATTCTTCAACACCTTTAAGTTCTGCTTCAGAATGGCTTGCGCCTGCTTCTGTACGCATAGCAATGCGATCTTCAATATTTTTTGCAGCACGATAGGAGGCACTTTCACAAGCATAGGCATTAGTAGCCATCTCAGCTAGTTTAGATTTAATAGCACCAAATTTTGCAATAGGTGTATTAAACTGAACACGCTCATTTGCATATTTTACGCCCATATCTATAACTCGACGTTGTGCATCTAGACAAGCTGCAGCAAGCTTAATACGTCCTACGTTAAGCGCATTCATTGCTATTTTAAAGCCTTCACCACGTCCTGCGAGCATATTTTCTACAGATACCACCGTATCATTAAAGAATACCTGACGGGTAGAAGAGGAGTGAATACCCAATTTCTTTTCTTCCTCACCTAGAGAAATACCGTTAGATGGATCATTTTCTACAATAAACCCAGTGATATTTTTATCATCTTCAATACGAGCAAAGACAATAAATACATTACAGAAACCTGCGTTTGAAATCCACATTTTCTGACCGTTAATCTTGTATGATTTTCCATCTGCAGAAAGTTCTGCTTTTGTTTTACCGCTGTTGGCATCAGAGCCTGCACCCGGCTCGGTCAAACAGTAGGCTCCAAACCACTCGCCGGTAGCTAATTTAGGAACGTATTGTTTCTTTTGTTCTTCGGTACCGTAAAGTGTGATAGGCATTGTACCGATACCGGTATGTGCACCAAAAGCGGTAGCGATAGAACCAGTTGCCCCAGAAATGTAATCGCAAACAAGCATTGTAGAAACAAAGCCCATCCCAAGACCATCATATTCTTCGGGAACGGCTATACCTAAAAGACCAAGTTCACCAGCTTTACGCATTACCTCTTCTGTAAGGGCATAATCTTTGTGCTCAAAACGTTCTTTGTGTGGTACAATCTCGCGGTCTACAAACTCGATAACCGTTTCTTTCATCATTTTTTGCTCCTCAGAAAAATCTTCGGGAGTAAATACATCTTCACACGCGGTTTCTTTAACTAAGAACTGACCACCGCGTAAAATTTCTTTTTTATCTGCTGTTTCTGCCATTATATTATTTTTAAGAATAAAGAAGAGAGAAAAAAGAGAATAGATTAATGGCTATAAACCATTTTGAAAACCCATTGTCATTTTTTGCCATTCCTGTATTTTAGTTTCTAATTCGTTTAATGTTTTATCGTTGATGTAATTTTTATGTCGAGCTATAAGTATCTGGGTTCCCAATTCAAAAGATGATCCAAGCGCATAATCTATAAACGTGCTAAAAGCTTTATCCGTTCTGGATGATCCTTCAGAAATATTACTTGGGATTGAAGTTGCACATCGGCTTATTTGTGAGGTTAGGTCAAATCTTTCATGCTTTGGAAACTTTTCAACTAAATCTGAAATATTACAAGCTATTTCTAACCCTAAAGACCAAATTTTCAAATTTTTATAATTATGTCTTTTTCTCATCATTATAAAACTCTTTAGTCTTTTCTCTTTCTTCTAAATATCTATAGTCTAGCTCAAAAACTCATAAACCCCAGCTGCTCCCTGGCCAGTACCTACGCACATGGTTACAACGCCATATTTACCTTTCATATCTTGCTTGCGCATCTCATCAAATAATTGGACCGAAAGCTTAGCGCCAGTACAACCGAGTGGATGACCTAAAGCAATAGCTCCACCATTTACATTAACGATATCTGGATTTAAACCCAGTTCTCTAATAACTGCAAGGGATTGCGAAGCGAAAGCTTCATTAAGTTCCATAAGGCTGATATCATTTTGAGTTAGACCTGCTTGTTTTAAAGCTTTTGGAATTGCCTTAACAGGACCTATTCCCATAATACGAGGCTCAACACCTACGGCAGCAAAGTTTACCATACGAGCAATAGGTTCTAGATTTAACTCTTTAACCATATCTTCGCTCATAACCAGTACAAAAGCTGCACCATCGCTCATTTGAGAAGAGTTACCTGCGGTTACGCTTCCGCCTTCGGCGAAAACAGGACGTAATTTTGCAAGAATCTCTAGTTTAGTATCTGCACGCGGACCTTCATCTTTTTTTACTGTATAGGTTTTAGTTTCTTTTTTGCCTGAAGCATTTACGAAGGTATGCTCTACATCAATAGGTACAATCTGATCGTCAAATCGTCCCTCAGCCTGTGCTTTTAAAGCTTTCTGGTGAGAATTAAAAGCAAACTCATCCTGATCTTCACGAGAAACATTAAACTGGTTTGCAACAGCTTCTGCAGTTAATCCCATTCCCCAGTAATAATCTTCATTACCTTCTTTTGCTACTTTATAATCTGGTACCGGTTTGTAACCTCCCATAGGTATGTAGCTCATACTTTCTGCGCCACCGGCGATAATACAACTTGCCATACCCGCCTGTATTTTTGCAGATGCCATAGCGATCGTTTCAACCCCAGATGCGCAATAACGGTTAACGGTCACACCAGGAACGTCTTCAACCTTTAAACCCATTAAAGAGATTAAACGTGCTACGTTAAGACCTTGTTCGGCCTCGGGCATTGCATTACCTACCATAACATCGTCAATACGTGTCTTGTCGAAATTAGGTAGCTCATTCATCATATACTCGATGGTTTCTGCTGCAAGTTCGTCTGGTCTTTTAAAACGGAACAATCCGCGGGGAGCTTTCCCCACAGCTGTTCTGTATGCTTTTACTATATATGCTGTTTTGCTCATTTTAAGCCCCCTATCCCCCGAAGGGGGAACACCTATTAGGAGGAAATAGGATTTTTATTGTTCAACACTAATTATTCCTCCCCTTGGGGGAGGTCAGGTGGGGATTCTAATTTCTTAGCGGTTTCCCTTTTTGAATCATATGCTGTAGACGCTCTAAAGTTTTGCGTTCGCCACAAAGACTTAAGAATGCTTCACGCTCGAGGTCTAACAGATATTGCTCACTTACATAAGAAGCTTCAGATAAATCACCACCAGCCATTACATAGGCTAGTTTATTTGCAATTTTCTTATCGTGGTCACTTATGTATTTACCGGCATTCATCTGGTCTGTTCCTACGTAAAAAGCACCTAGAGCTTGTTTACCAAGAACTTTAATATCTGTGCGTGGAATCGGTTTTGTATATCCTTGATCTGCCATAAATTTAGCAACCTCTTTAGCTGCTGCAATCTGGCGGTTTTTATTGACCACGACGATATCTTTACCGTGTTTTAGAATACCTAAATCATATGCCTCATATGCCGAAGTAGAAACCTTAGCCATACCTATTGCTAAAAAATATTCACGTAACCTGTTAAGCTCTACATCATCTTTATGAAAAGTTTCTGAAGCTCGTAGTGCCATCTCTTTAGAACCACCACCGCCGGGAATTACCCCAACACCAAATTCTACTAGCCCTATATAGCTCTCTGCAGCAGCTACTACACGGTCTGCGTGTAAAGTCATTTCACAACCGCCACCTAAAGTCATTGCGTGTGGTGCAACTACAGTAGGAATAGAAGAGTAGCGCAAGCGCATACAACTGTCTTGAAAATATTTTACAGCAGCATTAAGTTCATCATACTCTTGTTCTGCAGCCATCATAAAAATCATTCCGATGTTTGCACCTACTGAAAAGTTTTTACCCTGATTAGAAACTACCAATCCTGCAAAATCTTTTTCAGCCATATCTATAGCTCTATTCAAGCCAGCAAGTACATCGCCACCAATAGAGTTCATCTTTGAACGGAATTCTAGGTTTAGAATACCATCCCCTAGGTCTTCTATAACTACACCGCTATTTTTGAAAACCTGCTTAGATTCTCTAATGTTGTCTAAAATGATAAAGCCGTCCTGACCCGGTTTTTTGATGTATTCTTTCTTCGGAATATCATAGTAGAAAGTACTTCCTTCTTTAACAGAATAAAATGAATTTTTACCAGATGAAACCAATTCTGAAACCCACGAGGCTACTTCATAACCTTCAGCTTTCATCAATTCAATTCCTTTCTCAACACCTACAGCATCCCAGATTTGAAATGGTCCGTGTTCCCAGCCGTATCCGGCGCGCATCGCGTCATCTATTTTATAAAGCTCGTCTGTAATTTCCGGAATACGATTTTGTACGTAAGCAAATAATCCTGCGAAGTTCTTACGGAAAAATTCACCGGCCTTATCTTTTCCTTTTATTAGAACAGGAAAACGATCTATAACATTGTCAATAGACTTTGTAAGTTCTAACGTAGTGAATGAAGCACGTTTATTTGCACGATATTCCATCGTACCTAAATCTAACGTTTGAATCTCGCTTGAGCCGTCTTCATTCTTTATTTTTTTATAGAATCCTTGTCCGGTTTTGCTTCCCAGCCATTTTTTATCGTGCATTAAGTCGATGTAGTTAGGCAACGTAAAAAGTTCTTTACGCTCATCGTCCTTTACATTCTCGCGTATACCGTTAGCAACGTGAACTAAAGTGTCAAGACCCACAACATCTACTGTACGGAATGTTGCTGATTTAGGGCGACCTATAACAGGACCGGTTAGTTTATCAACTTCTTCAACGGTCATCCCTAATTCTTCAACCGTATGAAATAAACTCATTATGCTGAAAGTACCCACTCTGTTTCCAATAAACGCCGGAGTATCTTTTGCAACTACCGAAGTTTTACCTAAAAATTTTTCGCCGTAGGCATTTAAGAAATCAAGAACTTCAGGATCTGTTTTAGGTCCCGGAATTATTTCAAAAAGATCTAAGTAACGTGCCGGGTTGAAGAAATGCGTTCCGCAAAAATGCTTCTGAAAATCTTCACTACGCCCTTCACTCATAAATTGTATAGGAATACCTGATGTGTTTGAAGTAATCAAGGTTCCCGGAGTGCGGTGTTTATCTAAATTTTCAAAAACTTGTTTCTTGATGTCAAGGCGTTCGATTACCACTTCAATAATCCAATCTACGTGCTTTACCTTTGCAATATCATCTTCCATATTACCGGTGGTAATGCGTTTAGCAAAATCTGGATGGTAAATAGGAGAGGGTTTTGATTTTAAAGAATTAGTAAGGTGATCGTTTACTAATCGATTGCGAACCACTTTATCTTCTAAAGTAAGTCCTTTTGCATGTTCTTTATCGGTAAGTTCTCTGGGAACTATATCGAGCAGTAGTACTTCGACTCCTATATTAGCAAAATGACAAGCGATACCGCTTCCCATAATACCAGAGCCTATAACTGCAACTTTGTTTATACGTCTTTTACTCATTGTTTTATAGTAGTTTCAGATGTGTTATAAATTTTTTTATTCTGTATCAAATCATTGATGACGTGAATGACTTCAAAAAAATGTTCGATTTTTTGATTGTCTATATTATTTCTAATAGCATCATTAAACCGCAAGACTCTATTTTTACTAAAATCTCTATTTTCTTTACCAAATTCGGTTAAGAAAATAAGTACTCCACGACCATCAGCAGGGTTAGGCTTGCGCACGATTAAACCGCGTTCTTCCATAGACTTTAAGGTTCTTGAAAGGCTTGTAGCTTCCATTCCCATTTTTGGTCCTAATGCTGTAGAAGGAGTGCCCTCCTCAGGATCTATACTTAATAAAGCAAATCCTGTAGCCATTGTACTATCTAGCTGAGCAGCCTGCTCATTATACATTTTTGTAATAGCCTGCCAAGTTGCTCTTAGCGCGTGATCTATTGTAATATCTTTTTTACTCATACGTTTGCGTAAAGTTAAAAAAATAATACTATGCGTGCATAATAAATATGATAAATTTTACGAGATTAACATTTCATATGTTAGCGGAAAAGAATATTCATAAAAAAACTCCTTATTTCTAAGGAGTTTTTCAATTAATTATGTTCGTATATTTTATTGTATTGCTCGATATACATTTGTTTTACGATGCGCCTTTTAAGTTTCATAGTAGGGGTAAGGTGTCCTGAATCTATGCTCCATTCATCTGGAGTAAGTTCAATTTTCTTAATACGTTCCCATTTACCAAACTTCTCGTTATACAAATCTACATCTTCTTGAATACGTTTAATTACTTCGGGGTTAGTAGCCAGATCCTTTTTAGTAGTTCCTATATCAAGACCTTTCTTTTTTGCCCATTCGGTTACAAAATCAAAGTTGGGCTGTATAAATGCTGCAGGCATTTTTTCACCTTCACCTACGACCATGATATGTTCTATAAAACGAGATTGCTTCATTGCATTTTCTATAAGCTGGGGAGCTACATATTTACCGCCGCTTGTTTTAAACATTTCCTTTTTACGATCTGTAATTTTTAAGAAACCTTGTTTGTCAACTTCTCCTATATCTCCCGTATGAAAATAACCGTTTATAAGAACTTCATCTGTTTTCTCTGTGTCTTTATAGTAACCAATCATTACTTGCGGACCTTTGATTAAAATCTCACCATCCTCGGCTATTTTAACTTCTGTGTGAGGTATCGGTTTACCTACAGTTCCTATTCTAAAACCTTCGTTACGCATATCGTTAACAGAAATTACCGGAGAAGTTTCGGTAAGACCGTAACCTTCCATTACAGCAATATCTGCTGCGTTAAAAACACGCGCTAGTCTGGGTTGTAAAGCAGCACTACCTGAGGCGATAACTTTTAAGTTTCCACCTAATGCTTCCTGCCATTTACTAAAGATTAATTTGCGGGCAAGAGCAAGTTTTTTCTCATACCACCAGCCGTTTTGACCATAAGGCTCATATTCTAGTCCAAGCTCTACGGCCCAGAAAAACAATTTTTTCTTTACACCGGTTAAATCGGCTCCTTTTGCAATAATTTTATCATATACTTTTTCTAAAAGGCGAGGTACAGCAGTCATCACCTCTGGCTTAACCTCTTTTAAATTTTCACTTATTGTTTCTAAGCTTTCTGCAAAATAGATACTTACACCGCTATACTGGTAGAGGTACATAAGCATACGCTCGTAGATATGACATACAGGAAGAAAGCTCAATGCTTTGCTTTTGCCGGGAATAATAGGAAACCTACTTTCACTGTTTAGCGCATTTGAAGCAACGTTTTTATGACTAAGCATAACTCCTTTGGGTCTGCCTGTGGTTCCTGAAGTGTATATTAATGTAGCAAGGTCATCTTCACTAACAGCATCTTTCAATTTTTCTACCTCTGGTTGCAATTGGGTATCAGATTCTTTTACTTCTTCCCAGTTTTGACAACCTTCAATGGTATCAAAACAATAAATACCCTTTAATGAGGGAACATTATCTTTTATGGCATTAAGTTTATCTAATACTTCTTTATCTGAAACAAAACAGTAGCTCGATTCACTGTGATTGAGTACATATTCATACTCTTCTTCTGATATTGTAGGATATACAGGTACATTTTGAGCACCTAATTGCAGGATACCGATGTCCATAATATTCCATTCAGTACGATTTGAAGAAGAGATTACGGCAATTTTATCGTTAGGTTTTACGCCTAGTTTTAAAAGACCTCGGCTTATGGCATTTGCTTGATCTATATAGGATTGTGTAGTTGTAGCTACCCACTCCCCATTGTATTTAGTTACTAGAGCTTTTTCTAGTTTATACTTCTCAAGCTGGTAGTATGGGAAGTCAAAGAGACGTTTAGGTTCCATAGGTTGTCTAATAGGGTTTGTCTTGCAAAATAGCAAATTTGACAGCTATATTCTAATTTTTATAAATAATTACAACGTTGTAATAAGATTATGCTATTTGTACTAGACTGTCGACAATATGCTCAGATTGAGGGTAAAAAAACAACAATTGTTATTTTGAATGATTTTAAATCACAAAAAACGTAATTTTTTTCAGAATTGATAAATTGAAATAATGATAATTCTGGCTGTCCTTTATTAACACTTTATGAATCAAAGCTCTGTTAATTACCATATATAAAAAAAAGCTTTTACAAAGGCTATATAATCATCTTATTGTCTATTAATCCTATAGGATTACAACTTGTAAAAAAGGTCTTGATTGTTAATCTTGCGTTAAATCATTAACAAAATTTTATATGGAATTAAAAAAACTACTTAGCGTATTTTTTGTGTTATTTCTTGGTATTTACTCAAGTTTTGCACAGCAAAAAACTGTACGTGGTACGATTACCACTGCCGAAGATGGCCAACCTCTGCCTGGTGCTTCGGTAATAATTGAGGGTACAAGTAAAGGTACACAAACCGATTTTGACGGGAATTTTAGTATTGAAGCTTCCTCTACTGAAACACTCGTAATATCTTATGTTGGTTTTAAAAATTTAAGAAAGAAAGTAGGAGATGCTACTCAATTCTCATTAGCATTACAAACAGATTCAGAATCTTTAGAAGAGGTAATTGTGACAGCTTATGGTACAACCACTAAAGAGGCATTTACAGGATCAGCTAGTGTTATTAAATCTGAAGATCTTGAAAAACGTGTTGTAACATCTCCTATAGCAGCTCTTGAAGGGTCGACTACTGGTGTACAATTTATCTCTGCATCAGGACAACCCGGTTCCTCCCCAAGTATAATTATTAGAGGTGTTGGAACTTTAAATGGGAGTACAGATCCTTTATATATAGTAGATGGTATTCAGTTTGAAGGTGGTTTAAATAGTATTAGCCAGAACGATATAGAATCTATAACTGTACTTAAAGATGCAGCATCTACAGCTTTATACGGCTCGAGAGCAGCAAATGGTGTAGTTCTAATCACTACTAAAAGTGGTAAAAAAGGCGTACCTGCACGTATAACGGCTTCTTCTCAATATGGCGTTGTTAATCAAGGTGTATCTAATTATGATGCAGTTAATCCCGGAGAGTATTACGAACTTATGTGGGAAGCTTATAAGAATTCACTGAATGTTGCAGATCCTGCAGCACAAGCTTCAGCTTCCATATTTAATAGGTTAGGTTACAATCCTTTTAATGTTGCTAACGATCAGATTGTAGGTACAGATGGCAAAATAAATCCTAATGCACAAGTTGTCTACCAAGGTCTTGACTGGTATGATGCATTGCAACGAACAGGTAGTCGTATTAATAATTCGGTCTCTGTTTCTGCTGGTGGAGAGAATCATCAAGTGTTTTTCTCTACATCACACCTTAAAGAAGAAGGGTATGTAATACAAAGTGATTTTAACCGATTGACTTCACGACTTAATGGAGATTTTACTCCGGCCAAATGGTTAACTGTTGGTGGTAGCATTAACCTTGCTCTTAGTAAATCGAGTGGTTTAGGTGGTGCAGGAACTGGTAGTATCGTAAATGCATTTAACTGGGCAAAAGATCTTGGATCTATATATCCGGTATATCAAGTTGACTCAAATGGTAACTATGTTTTAGATGTGAATGGTGACCGCCTTTTTGATTTGGGGGAAGGTTATTCAGAATATGGTATTCAATCTCGACCATATAATCCAGGACGTCATGGTATTGCTGAAACCATTTTTAATGATGAGCAAACAGATATCAATAATCTAGGTTTACGTCTTTATTCAGAATTTACAATTATTGATGGTCTTAAAGCACGATTAACTTATGGTCAGGATATTCAGGACTATATTAATAAGAGCTATGAAAATGCTATTGTAGGAGATGGTGCACCAACAGGTCGTTATGGAGAGACTCGTTTTAGAAGAACGGTAGAAAACTTCACCCAACTCTTAACATACAATAAGTCATTTGCAGATGTTCACAATGTTGATTTAACGCTTGGTCACGAAAGTTTTGATCGTCATTATTCAGAAAATAATGGTCTTGCAACAGTACAAACTGCTGAAGGTATATATGAGTATGACAACTTTTCTACTCCGGTAAGTTTAGGTGGTTATAGCTCAGACAAGCGGATAGAGGGATATTTTGCGCGTCTAAACTATAATTATGACAACAGATACTATATAAGTGGTTCTGTACGTCGTGATGGAAGTTCTGTTTTTAACAGTGACGTACGATGGGGATCTTTTTATTCTGTAGGTGCTTCTTGGAGAATAGATCAGGAAAAATTTATGGATAATGTTGATTTTATCAATCAGTTAAAATTACGTGCTTCTTATGGTGAAGTTGGTAATGATGATTTATTAGATTATTACTTATCACAACCTCGTTATTCACTTACCTCAAATGCCGGTGATCCTGCGATATTTTTATCAGATATAGGTAACTCAGCATTGACCTGGGAAACTATCGAGAGCTATGATATTGCGTTAGAATTTGGTCTTTTCAATAATTTCTTAGATGGTTCTTTTGAATATTACAAAAAGAACTCTTCTGATCTTTTGTACAACCTACCTATTCCATTATCTAATGGTTTAAATGAGGTTCCTCAAAACGTAGGAACAATGTATAATGAAGGTTTTGAATTAGCTTTAACAGCAAATCTTATTAGAACTCAAAATTTAAACTGGTCTGTAACTGCTCAGGCATCTACTTTTAAGAATAAAATTACTGACTTACCATCACCATTTGTTAATGGGTCAAAACGTTGGGAAGTAGGTCGTTCTAGATTTGATTTCTACATATACGACTATGCCGGCGTAGATCCAGATAATGGAGATGCGCTTTACAATATGTATGAAGGTGATGTTAATGCTGGTGAGCGTGTTCCTGTTTTAAATGCAGATGGTACACAAGCAACAACAAACGATTGGGATGAAGCAGGTAGAGCTTATGTAGGGGGACAATCTATACCAGATTTAATAGGTTCTATCCAAAACCGGATTAATTATAAAGGTCTTGCTTTAGATTTTATATTCACTTTCTCTCAAGGCGGAAAAATCTTAGATAATGGTTATGCAGGTTTAATGCACACTGGAGATTATGGAGATGCTTATCATCCAGATGCGCTTAACGCTTGGAGAAACCCGGGAGATATTACTTCAGTACCACGTTTAGAAAATGGAAATTCAAACCAAGTTCAAACGCAGTCTACTCGTTTCCTTACAGATGCATCATTTGTTGCGCTACGTAATGTAAACCTATCTTATACATTTAATACAGATATTTCAGAGCGTTTAGGTTTTGAAAATTTACGTCTGTTTGTTGCAGGAGAGAATCTATACTTTAATAGTGAACGTAATGGTTTAAATCCGCAATATAACCTTGCAGGCACAGGTTCTGGTAATGACTACAATCCTTCTCGAGTGGTTTCTTTTGGAGTTAATGTTTCATTTTAATTAATCGACAAGAAAATAAAACTTATACATATGTTACAACGAATTAAAATAGTAGTGTTGTCATTAGTTATGATTTCAACATTAAGTTGTTCAGAAGATTTTCTGGAAACTAAACCTACAGACGCAATATCTGCGGCAGATGCTTTATCATCTGTAGCAAATATGAGATTAATACTAAATGGACTCCATAGACAAATGTATGCGCAATCTCCAATACCAGGAGGTTCTGCAAGTAGAGCAGGGGAGCATTACTTTATACCCCTAGGAGATGTGCTTACCGGTGATCTTATTCACTCTGCGCCAGCAAACGGATGGATGACATCAGAATTACAATGGAATTCTCATAATGTATCTACTTCATTAACTGCAGAGCAATTATGGTATCAGCGCTATCACTTTATTACCAGTGCTAATTCTATAATTAATCAAGTTGAGGAAGACGGACTCGCGATTGATGAGAATTTGAGTGATGTTTTAGGTCAGTCATATGCTTATAGAGCATGGTCTTACTATCGCTTAGTGACTTCGTATGCAAAAGGATACATTATAGGTGATCCGGCGACAGATCCGGGTGTGCCTTTACTTTTTGCTACAGAGCCCCCATTTACGAGTGAAGCACGTGCTACAGTTGCAGAAGTTTATGCTCAAATGGAAAAGGATATAGATCAGGCAATTACCTATTTTGAAGGTGCAGACCCAAGAGGAAATGGAAGTGCAAAAATTAAGTCTCAATTAAATATTAATGCAGCTTACGGTATAAAAGCACGTATTGCGTTATCTAAAGGGGACTGGACTACAGCTGCAAGTTCGGCTGCATTAGCTCGTAATGGCTATCCATTAATGAATGAAGCAGACTGGTTGTCTGGTTTTAACACCAATGAATTACCAGAAGTTATCTGGGGTGGTAATGTAATTTCTACGGAAACTACATTCTTTAGATCATACTTTTATCTGATTTCTCCAACATTCAACGGAAGTCAAAACAGAGGTAATCCTAAATTAGTAAATAAGGAAATGTACGATATGCTTCCTGATACAGATTTTAGAACGAAAGCATTTTTACCAGATGCTCCTAACACAAATTCATCTGCTTCTAATGATCAGGGAGGTAGTTTTGAATCAGATCCTAACTATGATACTGAAGAAGAATTTGAGGCTGCTTTTGATGCGATCATTTCAAAATATGGGATGACACCACAGCACAATACGCATCCTTATATGCACGTAAAGTTTTTAAATAAAAATCCTGGGACTATAGATCCTGATGATGTTATTTATATGCGTTCTGCAGAAATGTATCTTATAGAAGCAGAAGCTAAAGCTATGAGTAATGATATTACTGGTGCTAAAGCGGCATTAGATGCTTTAGGAAGTGCTCGCGACAGTGCTTTTGATATTGATCAATACAATACTCAGGCAGAGCTTATGGAGCAAATTAAATTTCAACGTTATATTGAGCTTTATGGCGAAGGATTTAGTTATACCGATCATATTCGCTGGGATGAGGGAATAGACTTAACAAATTCTGGTGCAGCAGCAGTTCTTTATCAAGACGGCTTTATCCAGGATAAACCATCAGTTAACGATGATTGGATTTTCAAGATTCCTCAAGCTGAAATTGATGCAAATCCAAATATTAATGAAGCTGATCAAAATTAGATTTAATTTACTACCTAGTTAATTTTAAACCCGGTGCTTATAGCATCGGGTTTTTCGTTATAAATAGGGTATAAAAAAAGCACAGATTCAAAGAATCTGTGCTTTTTTTTAATCAAAATATTATCAGCAAGTTATTGCTTTTCAATCCATAAACGGGCATTAACAAAAGCTTCAACCCAGGGGCTTACTTCGTCTTGGCGACCTTTTGGATAATTTGCCCAGTTCCATTGAAATATAGAACGTTCTATGTGTGGCATTGTTACTAAGTGACGCCCTGTTTTATCAGTCATCATTGCGGTGTTGTAGCTACTTCCGTTAGGGTTTGCAGGATACGCATCGTAACCATATTTACCTACGATTTTGTAATTATCTTCATCAAGTGGTAAATTAAATTTACCTTCTCCGTGAGAAATCCACACTCCTAATGTTGCTCCTGAAAGCGTAGATAACATCACCGAATCATTTTCTGCAATAGTAACACTTGTAAATCCGCTCTCGTGCTTATTAGAGTCGTTATGCTGCATAATTGGTTTTTGTACATGTTCTGGATTTAATAAATCGAGCTCTACAAAAAGCTGGCAACCATTACAAATACCTACCGAAAGGGTATCTGGTCGCGCAAAGAAATTCTTAAGAGCAGTATTGGCTTTCTCGTTGTATAAAAATGCACCAGCCCAGCCTTTAGCAGAACCTAGTACATCTGAGTTTGAGAAACCACCCACAGCACCTATAAACTGAATATCCTGAAGTGTTTCACGACCGGTAATCAAATCGGTCATATGCACATCTTTTACATCAAAACCAGCGAGATACATTGCATTTGCCATCTCACGTTCACTATTACTTCCTTTTTCCCGTAAAATTGCTGCTTTAGGGCGTGGTTTAGTAGCATCGATTTCAGGTTTAATACCTGTGAATTGTTTTGGGAATGTATACTTTAAATCCTGTCTGTCAAAATTTGCAAAGCGCGCTCCTGCAAGTCCTTTAGCAGTTTGTTGCTGATCTAGTAAATACGAAGTTTGAAACCATCTTCTACGCAAAGAAGGGATATTTAGTCCTATTTCTATAGTGTCTTTTTTAAGTTCTAAATCTGCAGTTTCAGTAGTAGTACCTATATTGAAAAAAGCAATACTATTTTCAGTCAAAATAGATTCAACATCTGCATCTTTAGCTGCCTGAAATACAATACCTGCATTTTCAGCAAAAAGTATTTTTATTAAATCTTTCTCTTCAAAAGTAGTCAGGTCTATAGATACACCTAAGTTATTTTCAGCAAAACACAATTCTAAAAGTGTGGTTATAAGTCCGCCGGAAGCAACATCGTGCCCGGCAACGATCTGATCCTTTTTAATCAAATCCTGAATAACATCAAATGTTTTCGCGAACGCTAAATTGTCTTGTATAGATGGCGCCTGAGTACCAATTTTATTCTGAATTTGAGCAAAACTAGATCCTCCTAATTTAAAATCATCATGAGATAAATTAATGTAGTAGATAGCCCCTTCACCGTGTTGTAAAACAGGTTCGATAACCTTATTTATATCACTACAAGTTCCGGCTGCAGATATTATAACTGTTCCGGGAGCAATCACATCACCATCAGGATATTTCTGCTTCATAGAAAGCGAATCTTTACCGGTAGGAATATTAATTCCCAGGTCTATGGCAAATTCAGAAACAGCTTGTACCGCCTCATACAAACGTGCATCCTCGCCTTCATTATTACACGGCCACATCCAGTTTGCAGATAGTGAAACAGATTTTAAGCCTTTTTCAAGTGGTGCCCAGATAATATTTGTAAGTGCTTCTGCAATACTATTTTTACTTCCTGCAACGGGGTTTATTAAACCACTTACAGGCGAGTGACCTATAGACGTAGCAACACCATTTTTAGAGTTAAAATCAAGGGCCATTACACCCACATTATTTAGTGGAATTTGTAAACTACCCACACATTGCTGTTTTGCAACCCGTCCACCTACACAACGATCCACTTTATTCGTTAACCAGTCTTTGCAGGCAACAGCTTCCAGTTGCAACACATTTTCTAAATAGTCGTGAAAATTCTCTAATGAGTAGGAAACATCATCATAAACACGACTTATTTTTGAATCGGTCATTATGGTTTTTGGTGAACTGCCAAACATATCATTCATTTCTAAATCCATAGGTTTTTCACCTGTAGTTTTAGATTTAAATGTAAAGCGATGATCACCGGTCACATCACCTACTTCGTACATAGGAGAACGTTCGCGATCTGCAATACGTTTTAAAGTTTCAGCATTTTGAGCTCCTATTACAAGCCCCATACGTTCTTGCGACTCATTGCCTATAATTTCTTTAGCTGAAAGAGTAGGGTCACCCACGGGAAGTTTATCTAGATCAATTAAACCACCGGTTTCTTCAACCAGTTCAGAAAGACAGTTTAAGTGACCACCGGCACCGTGATCGTGAATAGAAACAATGGTATTTTCATCACTTTCTACCATGCCACGAATGGCATTTGCAGCTCGTTTTTGCATTTCAGGATTAGAGCGCTGAATAGCGTTTAATTCAATCCCAGAGCTAAAGGCACCCGTGTCTGCAGAAGAAACTGCAGCACCGCCCATCCCTATGCGGTAGTTGTCACCACCCAGAATTACAATTTTATCCCCGGTTTGCGGTTTTTCTTTTAAAGCTTGATTCTTTTTACCGTAACCTATACCACCGGCTTGCATAATCACCTTATCATAGCCCAGTTTGCGACCACCTTCTTCGTGTTCAAAAGTTAAAACTGAACCTGCAATAAGCGGTTGACCAAATTTGTTTCCGAAGTCTGAAGCCCCGTTAGAAGCCTTTATCAGAATATCAATAGGTGTTTGATACAACCATTTTCGGGCTGGCATACCATCTTCCCAATCGCGTGGAGATTCTGCCTTTAATCGGGAATACGCCGTCATATAAACTGCAGTTCCTGCCAGCGGTAATGATCCCTGACCACCAGCCAGACGATCACGAATTTCTCCACCTGCACCGGTTGCAGCACCATTAAAAGGTTCTACAGTGGTTGGGAAGTTGTGGGTTTCTGCTTTTAGTGACAGTACACTATCAAATTCCTTTTCGGTATAATAATCTGGTTTATCAGCGGTATTGGGAGCAAATTGTGTTGCCTTAGGTCCATTTATAAAGGCAACATTATCTTTGTAAGCAGAAACAATTTCGTTAGGGTTTTCTGCGGAAGTCTTGCGTATCATCTTGAAAAGTGAAGTAGGCATCTCCTCACCATCTATCACAAACGTACCGTTGAAAATTTTATGACGGCAATGCTCAGAATTTACCTGGCTAAAGCCGAAAACTTCTGAGTCTGTAAGTGGACGGCCTATACGTTTAGCTACACTTTCTAAATAAGCTACTTCTTCCTCATTTAAGGAAAGACCCTCTTGCTGATTGAATGCTGCAATATCTTTTATATGTAAGATAGAGTCTGGCTCAATATTTATTGTAAATACATCTTGATCAAGCTTAGGATATTCCTGAGAGAGCATGGGGTCAAAATCTGCCTTACCAGCAACAAATTCTTCGATACGTATGATGCCTTCAATACCCATATTCTGAGTGATCTCAACGGCATTAGTGCTCCAGGGAGTAATCATTGTGGCACGTGGACCAATAAAAAAAGCGTCTAAAGTAGACGCTTGTATTTTATCCTGATTGCCAAAAAGCCAGTTAAGCTTGTTTATATCTTCTTGTAAAAGTTCATTATTAGTTTGAACTGCGAAAATTTTGGTTTCTTGTGAACCGAAAAAATGAATCATAGTGCTTTTGCTAAAGAAGCGACAAATTTAGTGATTTTTGACCTTTAGATTACCCTAAGATTTTAAAGAAATTCAACAGAATTTAACTCATTGATGTTGATAACCTAGTTGCGTTCTATTTAATTAAAATACAAAAGGCCTCTTAGATTTTTCTAAGAGGCTTTTTACGTTTAATCGTTGCTTACAATTAAGCTTTATCTTTCTTTACCATTAGGCACATATAGAAACCATCATATCCACTTTCGCTAGATAGGATTGTTTTTTGCTTTTCAATTTTAAATTCTCTTCCTTCCTCAGTTTTCAAGAATTTTTTTACTTGTTCTTGATTCTCAGAAGGTAAAATTGAGCAGGTCGCATAAACCATTTTCCCACCCGGTTTTACTATTCTTGAATAATCTACTAGAAGTGCCTGTTGTGTTTCCTGAATTTTTGCAACAAAATCGGGTTGCAATTTCCATTTTGCATCCGGGTTACGACTTAAAACACCAAGACCTGTACAAGGTGCATCTATAAGTAAACGATCTGCAGAGTTGTATAATTTTTTGATAACCTTAGTACTGTCTATAGTACGGGTTTCTATATTATGAGCACCGGCACGACGTGCTCTGCGCTTTAATTCTTTTAATTTATTAGCGTAGATATCTAAAGCAATTAATTGACCTTTATTATCCATTTGAGCAGCTAGATGTAGTGTTTTACCACCTGCACCCGCGCACGCGTCTACTACACGCATACCCGGTTCTACCCCTAAATAGGGTCCTACCAGTTGAGAAGATGCATCCTGCACTTCAAAAAGGCCATTTTTAAAAGCTTCTGTAGCAAATACATTTCCGCGCTCCTGCAGTTGTAAAGCATCAGGATAGGCTTTAAGAGTTTCGGTCTCGTGGCCTTCTTCTACAAGTGCAGCTCTTAGCGTATCTAAATCTCCTTTAAGGCGATTTGCGCGAAGTACCACAGGGGCTTGCTTATTTAAAGAGGCTATCTCAACATCCCATTTATCGCCTAATTCTTTCTCGCCTAATTCATCTAACCAATCTGGGATAGATTCACGCAGTTTTCTAATTTTAGAAAGTTCATCAAATCTACCTTTAATACGACGGGTAGGTGTGTCTTCAAACTGCGGCCACTCTGGTAATTTAATGCCTTTTAGGGTACACCAAACGGCAAACATGCGCCAGATATCCTTGCGGTCTATGGGTTCTTTAACTTCTGCAATTTCTGCGTAGAGACGTTTCCATCTAACAATATCATAAGTTGTTTCTGCTACAAAACTACGATCACGAGATCCCCAGCGTTTATCACGCTTAAGTTGTTTTGATATAACTTTATCGGCATAGCTGCCTTCGTTAAAAATTTCGATAAGACCATCAACGACGGCGAAAACCAGATTGCGGTGTAAACGCATAAAAAGTGTATTTAAAAATGTGGGCAAAGGTACAGGTTTAAAGGCGAATAGTTTTAAATTTCCCTAAATTTTAGAATATGAGACTTTATATTACAATTCTTACTTTGATTATTCTTTCGAGTTGTAAGAATTCCGAAGAAAAAAAAGAGAATTTGAGCCCTATTAAACGTGTTGAAATTGAGACTATTTATAGTGACTCTGTAAGTATACGTGCAATAGATATACTTAATGATGGCAGTCTCGCATTTGCAGGCTCTAACGGTAAATACGGGTTATATGATTTTAATACCCAAACCTGGAATACCGGGGTGTTAAAACAAGATAGTTTAATACCTAATTTTAGAGCTGTAGCGCATACGGCGGAAGACTTTTTTATGTTGAGTATTGAAAGTCCTGCATTGCTTTTTAAAACAGGTGATACGGGAATGGAAGTTGTATATAGGGAAGATGATCCCAAAGCTTTCTACGATTCTATGATTTTCTGGAACGATAAAGAGGGGATTGCAATGGGTGACCCTACTCAAAATTGTATTTCAATACTAGTAACCCGTGATGGTGGCAACAGCTGGACAAAAGTTGACTGCTCAGAGCTTCCCAGTGTGGCAGAAGGAGAAGCTGCTTTTGCTGCTAGTAATAGCAATATCGCCATTTATAAGGATCACGCCTGGATAATTACCGGAGGAACGGAATCTAATGTATTACATACTGCTGACAAAGGTAAAACCTGGGAGTTGTTCAAAACGCCTATTGTACAGGGTATTGCAACTACCGGTGGGTATTCTATAGATTTTTACGATGAAAATACGGGTATTATAATAGGTGGAGATTACACTAATCCTAAGGGTAATACGGGCAACAAAGCACTTACTACAGACGGTGGAAAAACCTGGAATTTAATCGCAGATTCAAAAAATCCAGGTTATAGAAGTTGCGTGCAGTTTGTACCCAATACAAATGGAAAGGAAATTCTGGCAGTAGGTTTTGAGGGTATTGATTATACGAGCGATCAAGGGTCAAGCTGGATAAACTTAAGTACAGAAGGTTTTTTTACAGTACGTTTTGTAAATGATAGTATAGCTTATGCAGCAGGTACAAACCGCGTCGCTAAATTAAAGTTTCAACGCTAAAAAATAAATGCCTGTTTACATCGTGTAAACAGGCATTTTTAAAGCTTAGAGGATATTATTATTTTTTTCTTTTACGGTATTCTTCCCAGAGTTTTTTGCCAAATTTATGTTCAACTTCAGGTAGAAAAACCATTTTTGCAGCAGGAAGTTTTTTAGTTAAGTCAGACATCAAACTGCTATCTAGATTATATCGCTTTTCTATGATATCATTGTATTCTGTAATTAACTTGTTTGCTTCGGCCTCTGAGAAATTATTTTTTGCACCTGCAGAACCATATTTTTGTTTAAATAATTCACGCTCTCTATTGCGCAAATCATCCATCTTTTTATCGTAAATATTGTAAATAGGCCAAAACTTTTCAGCTTCTGCTGGCGTAAGTTCTAATTCTTCAGTTAAAAATGAGACTTTTAAAGCCTTTATACGATCGTGGCGATCGTTTTGGGCATAAGTTGCAAAGCCTAAAAGCAACCCCATTATTATAATTAAATTCTTCATAGTTATTGGTTTGGTTTATTGATCTGCACTCCACGCATTAGCTATGATGTCCTGATCTACGTAATCATAAATGACTTCTTCATTTTCAATCTGAGAATCAAAAATTGAAGTATTGTCTTCGATATTGGTTAGCTCTTCTTCAGAAAAATAATACGGCAATTGATCTTGATCTACGAGATAACTTTCTATACTTGATACAGACAGTGAATCAAAATCTTCACTAGTATTTATAGGATTTATAACATAAAAAATTAAAGCAACTACAGCTGCAAGAGCTACAAAAGCTTTTGCAAAAGTTTGAAAATCGTAATTAATTAACTTTCCTTGCGGTTTATTTTTATCAATTATAGATGTCTCAACTGCTTCAAAGTAACCATTGGGTACTGTAAATGGATTTATTTTAATAGGGAAAAGCTGCTGAAACTTTAATTCTGTAAACAAACGATCATCAAACGATTTAAAGTAGTCGCTCGGGATATTAAATTGTTCTTTATTAGTATTATTGCTTTTCATTATGTTTTAGACTTTAGTTATTTTAAAAGGTTTAAACACCGGTAACGTATTCTGTAATTTTTTTTACAGCATGGTGGTAACTGGCTTTTAATGCACCTTCAGAAGTGCCTAAAATTTCTGAAATTTCGTTGTATTGTAATTCGTCATAATATTTCATTATAAATACCTGTTTCTGCTTAGCAGGTAATGTATCTATCGCTTGTTGTAATTTTAATTGGGCTTCTTCTCCATTAAAATAAGGATCACTTGTAAGATTTGATATAAGACTTTCTTGAAAATCCTCATTACTAAGATGAGTGGTGCGTTGTCGTTTTTTTATAAAAGTCAAACTCTCATTTGTAGCAATACGATAGAGCCATGTATAAATCTGACTATCGCCATTAAATGTATCTAAGTTCTTGTAGACTTTAATAAAAGTATTTTGCAAAACATCATCTGCATCTTCGTGAGAAATAACCATACGTCTTATATGCCAATACAAGCGCTCTTTGTATTCACTTACCAAATCTTCAAATTTGATCGAAACCTGATTTAATGTTTTAATACTCAATATTTTTAATCTTTGTTGCAAACAAATAAAAAGTTCGCTGTTAATAAGACTTAGGATTTTTCTAAAGGTTTAATGCATTGCATTAAATTAAGATAAATTTATAGGAGTAGATTATTTTAAAGGTGCTTATAATGCCTGTAATTATTTAATGTTTTGACAATTAACTTGGGTTTGACGTTTATAACAATGAAGATTCGTCTTTAGAGGCGAAAGAGAAAACACGTTAAAATGCTTTTATTTTCAGACAAAATACCTGATTTAGTTGTTTTATATTCAAATTGAACCTATATTTGGTAAAGAAAGTAAATAGTTTTAGAGTGTTAATTTTAATTGATGTAATTATTTAAACCGTTTAAAATCCCTTTTTTGCCCCAAGTATAAAAGTTGATTTAATTGTTACCGTTATATTTCCCGACTAGATTAATTACATTATTTAAAAAAGCCATATTTAATTATAAATATGGCTTTTTCAATTCTAAATCCCAGTATTAATTTATTGGTTAAAACTTATATTGGCCAACATATATTTATTATTTAATTCCTAGAGCCCTTTTAACTTCTGGCATCAAGTCTTTCCCTTTAGCCATTATAAGTCCGTTTGAAGCCGCTGAGTCAAGTACATATAAGAAGCCTTGATTGTCTGCAAGTTTTGTAACTAATTCTTTAGCCTTTTCACGAATAGGCGCAAACAATAGTTCTCGTTTTTCAGCAAGTTGTTTATCTATGTTTTGTTGAGATTGTGCTAGATTACGTTCAATTAATTCAAGATCTGCTTTATGTTTTGCCGTTTCGGTAGGAGAAAGGGTAGAGGCCTCATCTTCAAATTTTACATATTTTGCCTGATATTCTCTGTAAGAAGTTTCAAAATCTGTGCGATATGCTTGATTAAGACGATTGAGTTCTGCCTCAGCTTGTTTGCTTTCGGGCATAATTTTTATAAGCTCTTCCATATTTATATGGGCAACCGTACCTTGAGCAAATATATTACCGGTTAAACCTGTGAATACTAAAAGTATTAAAAATGCGTGTTTCATAAGGGGAACTTGATTACATAGTAAAAATACAGATATTTAAAGTATTTCTTTGGAAGTGATTGTTTTTATCCTGATTAATTAATCACAAGTCGTACCATAAAGACGGTATTCAAATTCTTTTGTATCAATCTTTAATTTGAAATATCACCAATAGTTGTTTGCCAGTTATTTAGTCAATATATATTGCAAAATTACATTTGACCAGTTTACTGTTTAATTCTATATTACCCAATCTAAAATCCCTAAATTAGAATTCATGAAGTTTTATATCCGCATAAGCCTGCTAATACTTTTACTAGGTAATGGCAGCAATCAGATTATGTATGCTCAAAATGGTGAGCGGAGTGGTTTTAAAGATTACTTTCCTATTTCTGAACGACCGTTTTTAGCTGCAGGAAGTGGTGATAACCCATATGAAACAATTTTGCTTGAAGCACAACCAGTAGTTTATTATAGTATCTATAATGATATACGCGATGCTTTAAATAGAGATACTATTGTTAAAGGAGACGCTGTTTACTTAAGTATTCAGCCACATTTGAGAATTTATGATGAGAATTCTAAACCTGTTAAAACACCCTCTTATAAAGCATTTATAGGATGGCAATCTATTATCAAAACACAGCAGAATAATTTTTTAACTGCTGCTATTGAGTCGGGTCACTATTCTAATGGGCAGAGTAAATCTGCTTTTAGTTCAGAATTTGAAGACAATAGTCCAGAAAGTACATTGTTGTATAATAACATCAATGATGATACAGATCTGGCAGAGCTTTTAAACCGGTCATCTGGTAATTTCTCAACTAACCTAACTCGCCTTTCATTAAACTACCGTATAAATACGTTTGATAGTAACAATTATCCTTCAAAATCACATTCCTTAACTGTGGCTTATCAACTGTATCATAATCGTTTTTTAGGTATGTTTCAGTTTGGAGGGTATAACCCGGAGGATATCGAGATTTATGGGCGTCATCAAATAGAAGCTGAATATGAGTTTACAGATCATTTTAAAGGGATGCGATATAGTCTGGGGCAAAAGATATTGTTGCATCCAGATGTACATCCTTCCGCAGATATTTATCGTTCAGAAACAAGTGCTATTTTATATCCCTGGGATAAAGATTTAGGAATTATGGCGCGTTTTAGTTTTGGTTATGATGATTATAATTACCGCTTTGTAGATAGTTATTCTAGAATTTCTATAGGACTTACCTGGGATTTTTTCACACCGTTTGTAGTTAAACCTATAACAGAGCAGAAAGTTCCTAATTAATTGATAATCTAATTACCGGTAGTGTTTTTCAGTAGCATTTCAGGCTTTTAAATTAGACAATATCTAGAGGAGTAATTAACAATTCTAGAAGCAATAGAAAGTTTTTTTAATTATTCTAGTGCGACTCACGAGTCTTATATCGAGGAGTTATTGGGTGTTTGAACAAATCAATCTATTTAATCCCTAATCATAGATTTGTATAGGCTATTAGCAAATCAGTTAGAAGTTATTTCAATACAAATAAGAGGCTTAACCCCCGATTTATAGGTGACATTTCTGTTATTAAATTATACTTCAATAGAAGCTCTTTAATGCTACCATTCCAAATTAAAATATAAGTTCTAAGGTTTTATAAAATCAATACTACTATAAATACAAATCTAATTAGTTTCTTCTGGGTAAATAGCTATTAAGCTTTTTGACAAGTCTTAGGCAAACCTATGAAGTGACGGATATCCAAATTTCATTTAATTTTATTCATTAAAGAGCAAAAAAAAAAGCTCTGTCGATTGACAGAGCTTTAAACAACTTAACTAATTGTGATTTGGGGAAATCATTATTCGTTAGAAGCAATACTATTAGTATTTGAGCCTCCATTAGTATTATATGCTAAAGCATCAGTATTTACGTCAAAATTATTCTGAGCTAATGCGATAGATGTAAGATTTTTCATTTTAGATAATTCTTTAGGTACAGCACCATAAAGACTATTATTAGAAAGGTTAAGTTCTTTTAGGCTATCCATTTTAAGAACTGCTACAGGAAATTGACCATTTATTTGATTATCGAAAAGATTTAAAACCTGAAGATTAGTAAGGTTAGATAAATTCTTATTTAAAGAACCACTTAAGTTATTACTAGTTAACATCAATTGCTCAAGTTTCGTCAAGTTATATAAAGATTCTGGTAGAGAACCATTGAGCATATTACCATTAAGAACTAAAACTTTTAGATTTTTAAGGTTACCAATAGAATTAGGTATAGAACCTTCAATTTTATTGAAGAATAACTCTAATGTTACTAATGAATCAAGATTACCAATAGATTCTGGTAATTGACCGTTAAGGTTATTCATACTTAGATTAAGACCTACTACGTTATTATTTACAACACGTACACCATACCAGGTAGAAACATCTGCAGTTAAATCCCAGGTAGTGTTCCATTGAGAACCGTTTGTAGCATTGTACAAATCAACCAAAGCTTCTTTTTGCGTAGTAGCTACTTCAGCTACAGCATTTAAACTTAAAAAAGCAACCGCAATAAAAGTGATAAGTGATTTCATATATTTGGTTTTTTGTGTTCTACAGCGTAAATATACTACACTTAATCTTTTAAATACACAATAATTCGATGAAATACACAGAAATAATTTATTCAATGATATTTATGTATAATATACTTGTATAAAACCACTAAGTTGTGGCGATTTATTCAAATTCTAAATATATCATACCAGATGAAAAGCATAAAAAGAAATATATGCGGATTAAATAATAAGTATTTTCCTACTTTGTTATGAGCTTTGAGTCTGTAATTAGTTTTCTTCATATTACATTAAGGATAAGTGCAGTAGTGTAGGTTCGTGAACTTCGTGATTACCTTTAAAAGGAATTATGTTGAGTTTATCGTTAAATATCGATTTTAGATAGTTCAATTCAGCTATCATTTTAGAATCTGATAAATACATATCGTCTGTACCATAAATGACGGAAACTTTAGTGTGATTAAGGTGTTTGAAGGTTTCTGAATGAAATTCTCTAGGAGTAGAGCCCGAGTGTAACACAAGGTTATCACAGTAAACCTTAGCGTGAGCTAACCATCTGATTACGGCAGAAACTCCTTGAGAATATCCAAGAATGGTAAGTTTAACAGCGCCTTGTAACTTAGCGCTAATCTCCTGCTCGTAAACCTGGTCAAGATAATTTGTAACATTCTGAATTTCTAGTTGCGTGTTTACACGAGTAAACCAGGATGCACCCACATATTTATACTTTTTATCCTGATAGTATTTACTCGGGGCTTGCGGGGCAATTATATAATTCTCATCTGGATCAAGATGTCTAAAATGATCTAAAAAATAGGTGCTCAGATAGCCAATTCCGTGACAGACAAGCCATATTTTTTTAGTTTTTACTGTAAATGTATTTAACGTGTAATAGGTGTTTTGGGTAGTATAGCTTACAGTTTTTTCTTCGTGCATCCTCGAGGTTTAAGTATCTTTACAAAGTAAATCAATCTAAATCTAAAAAACGATTTTAGAGCGCCAGACACTAGTAAATAGAACAGGTTCATGAATTTAAATGATAAGACTGAAGCACTTGCTAAATGCAATGCTATCTGTAAAAACACGCTAATGGAAACTATGGATATCAAATTCATAGACATTGGAGAGAATTTTCTTACTGCGTCAATGCCAGTAACCTCTAAGGTTCATCAGCCCGATGGTGTTTTACACGGCGGTGCTTCAGTAGCACTGGCCGAAAGCGTAGGGAGCGCGGCGAGTTTTATGTTTCTAGATGCCAAGAAATTTTTTGTGAGGGGAATCGAAATTTCTGCGAATCACGTAAAGAGTATTTCTGAGGGTATGGTATATGCTAAAGCTACCTTTTTACATAAGGGTCGCACCACTCAGTTATGGGAAATACGTATTACTAATGAAGCAGATAAACTGATTTCTATTGTTAAACTTACAACCATTGCGCTGCCTAAAAAGTAAGTATGACTTCTAATGAACTTTTAAAATTAGTAGAAAAACAGTACGCTGCTAATCTCCCCTTTGTGATTTATAAAAATCCTAATGCTAATAAAATAGGAGTATTCTTACAAAACGATGATACGCTTCATACGATAACTAGTTTTGAAGAGCAGGGTTTTGTGTTTGCTCCTTTTGATTCAGAAAATCACAATATCTTAATTCCGGGTGAGCCTATTTACGCTGATGATATTAATCATAGCAGCGTGAGCTTAAATGCTTCTAATAAGAAAGAGGCTTCTGTATTAGAAAAAGAACAGCATATCGCTCTAGTTACAACTGCAATTAACTACATAAAGCAAACTGAGCTTCAAAAAGTAGTGGTATCGAGAAGTCAAAAAGTACCTGCTAAAAATTTAAATCCTGTAACTATATTTAAAAATTTAGGAGCTAAATATAAAAATGCTTTTGTCTATTTATGGCATCATCCTAAAGTAGGAACCTGGTTAGGAGCAACACCAGAAACGCTAGTTTCTGTAAACGGCAGATCTTTTGAAACTATGGCGCTTGCAGGTACACAACCATACCTAAGCGATGAGGAGGTAAACTGGGGATTTAAAGAACAGGAAGAGCAACAATTAGTAACCGATGAGATTGTTTCTAAACTAAAACCTTTCAATCTGGTGAAATTTAAAGTACACCAGCGCGAGAATTATCGTGCAGGTAATTTACTTCACTTGAGAACACGTATCACAGGGAGCTTTAGCTCAATAAACACTTCAATTAAAGATATTATTGTAGCATTGCATCCTACACCGGCGGTTTGTGGTTTTCCCAGAGATTTAGCTAAACGATTTATTAAAGAGCAAGAGTCTTATGATCGTGAGTTTTACACCGGTTTTTTAGGTGAGCTAAATATTTTGAAAGATCAGTCAAAACGCAGAAATCCACGAAATGTTGAAAACCTGGTGTATAAGACACTTACTAAATCTACGCAGCTTTTTGTTAATTTACGCTGTATGCAGTTTAAAGATAATGCCGCAGAAATATATATAGGTGGTGGTATCACTAAAGATTCTGATGCCGTTGACGAATGGGAAGAAACGGTAAATAAAGCACAAACCATTGCAAGTATTCTTTAAGGCTAGAGCCTTTATCGTATTTTTGATGTAATGAATTATTCTACTATACCCGTCGCGCAATCTGTGGTTCTACTTTGCTTAGAAAAAGGTGTGAATCATATTGTAATATCTCCCGGATCACGTAACGCGCCTCTCACGATAGGTTTTACGCAACATCCTCAAATGCATACCTATAGTGTGGTAGATGAGCGTTCTGCAGCTTTTTTTGCTTTAGGGTTAGCACAGCAGCTGCAGCAACCGGTAGCAATTGTTTGCTCGTCTGGTAGTGCAGTTCTTAATTATTATCCTGCGATTTCTGAAGCTTATTATAGTGATATACCTTTAGTGGTGATATCTGCAGACCGTCCTATAGAGCGTATTGACATAGGTGATGGTCAAACTATACGGCAGCGCAATGTTTTTGAGAATCACATACTATATTCGGCTAACTTATATTCTGAATATGTGCCTGATGAGGCCGTAACAGACCCTAAGCTTATTCAGAAGCAACGAGAGGTAACCAAGCATAACCAGCAGGAAATAAATAAAGCACTTAATGAAGCGCTGGTAAATCAAGGTCCGGTGCATATTAATGTTCCGTTTTATGAACCGCTTTATAATACTACAACGCAAAAACTGGTAGATCCTATTATTGTCGCACCAGAAATAAAATCTGATGTACTTAATCAAGATCAATTAGCTTCATATATCACAAAATGGAATTCTGCAAAGCGGAAAATCATTCTTATAGGTGTTTTACAACCTAATACAATTGAACAACAATTTTTAGACCGGCTGGGTACAGACCCTAGCGTACTTGTATTTACTGAAACGACATCTAATACACATCATTCTAACTTTTTTACGCGCACAGATAATATTATAGGATCTTTAGATGATGAAGGTTTTAAAGAGCTTCAGCCTGAGATATTAATCACGCTGGGCGGAATGATCATCTCTAAAAAGATCAAGGCATTTCTTAGAAATTATCAACCTAAAGAACACTGGCATGTAGATCCTAAAAAAGCATACGACACCTATTTCTGTTTAAATAAACACTTTAAGGTACCTGTGAATTATTTCTGGGCTAATTTTTTAGATAAGACCCAAGTTGTCGAAAGTAACTATCAAAGTGACTGGTTGCAAGTGCGATCACGACGCGATGTATTGCATCAGGATTATATTAAAGAAATGAGCTGGTGTGATTTTAAAGCTTTTGATTTACTTCTGGCAAAATTAAGACCAGACAGCTTATTGCAGTTAGGTAACAGTTCTACGGTGCGATATGTTCAATTATTTGATATTGATAAATCACTAAAAGTGTATTGCAATAGAGGAACTAGCGGTATTGACGGAAGCACATCAACAGCTGTAGGAGCTGCGGTAGGAAGTAAGTTACCTACAACACTGATCACAGGAGACCTTAGTTTCTTTTATGATAGTAATGGGTTATGGAATGCTTATTTGCCAAAAGATTTTAAAATAATTGTCATAAACAACAGTGGAGGAGGCATCTTTAGAATTTTACCGGGAGACAAGACTTCGGCAATATTTGAAACGTATTTTGAAACTATACACAATCTTGATGCATCACATTTATGTGCGATGTTTGGTATAAACTATTTTTCGGCGACTTCAGAAGAAGAGCTGCAACGTGCTCAGGAAGAATTTTATAGCATAGCTGATGCTCCGTGTTTGCTTGAGATAAAAACGCCTCGCACGTTGAACGATCAGATTTTATTGGGTTATTTTAGTTACATCCGTTAGGAACTTATTTTAGTTTTTATTTTTATGTATATTTAAAGAACTTAATTAAAAATAACTAAACACAATAGTATCTTATGAGTAAAAGAGATGAAATGATCGCTAAGTATGCAGCAGATTTAAAAGAAAAACTAAACCACGAGGCAGATATGGATTTGTTGACCAAAGTTACAATAGGTTGCGGTCCGTCTATATATAATAAAGACTCATCAACGGTTTCTGCAAGTAGTGAATCAGAACTTGAGACCGTTAAAAATAACTTTCTTATTAAAAAATTAGGCTTGTCTGATGATCCTAAATTAATGGAAGGACTTCATAAAGTCATGGAAGATTATGGTAAATCTAATCGTAATAAATACCGCGCAGTAGTGTATTATTTACTTACTAAGCATTTTGGTAAAGAAGAGGTATACAGTTAAAATCTCTTTAAAAAAATATAAAGGTCTGCTAATTCTCATGTTAGCAGACTTTTTTGTTTCCTATAGATTGTAAGATAAAGTTCTATAATTTCAGATTACTATTCTTTACTATTAGTGAAGTATAATCGCTATTACTTTCCTAATTTTGAAAACACAAAAATAACATTATGCTTGCACTCGGGGAATTCCATAAAATGATAATAGATCGCGATACAGCACCCGGCTTGTATCTACGTGATGAAGAAGAAAATGAAATATTATTACCCGGTAAATATGCTCCTGAAGGTTTTCAGTTAGAAGACGAGATTGATGTATTTGTGTATTTAGATAATGAAGAGCGACCCGTTGCAACTACGCTCAAACCTTATATTCTCAAAGATGGTTTTGCCTATTTAAAATGCACATCTGTTTCTAAAATAGGAGCATTTGTAGATTGGGGAATAGACAAAGAACTCTTTGTGCCTTTTTCAAATCAAGTTACAGATATGCGTGAAGGCAGCTCTTACTTAATTTATATGTATCTGGATGAGAAGACAAATCGTTTAGTAGGATCTTCAAAATTTAATACATTCTTAAAAAATGAGGACATTGATGTTGAGAAATTTGATAAGGTTGATCTATTAGTGTCTCATTTTTCAGAATTTGGTGCGCACGTAATTATTAATGAAAAGTTTCAGGGATTAGTACATAAAGACGTGATTTTTGAAGATATACGTGTAGGGGATCGTCTTCCTGGTTATATAAAACGCGTACGAGAAGATAAGAAAATAGACGTTTTGCTTCAGCCTGAAGGGTATAGGAGTGTTGAGCCAAATGCAGAGTTTATCTATGAAGAATTAAAACGCAATGGCGGTAGCTTACCGGTGCACGATAAAAGTTCGCCAGAAGATATTAATGCCTATTTTGGTATAAGCAAAAAGCTTTTCAAAAAAGCAATAGGCGCCCTTTATAGAGATCGAATGATTACCATTTCAGATAAAGGAATTGCACTTAAAAATCAAGAGGAGTAAATACGTATTATTTAGCACAGTCGTAAAAATTAAAGAACAAAACATGCAGGAACCAGATTGGATAACGGTTAAAGAATATCAAGATATTACCTATAAGAAAGCAGATGGTGTTGCTCGTATTGCATTTAACAGACCCGATGTGCGTAATGCTTTTAGGCCTAAAACTACAGCAGAGTTACTAGACGCTTTTCACAATGCACAAGAAGATACGTCTATAGGTGTTGTATTATTATCTGCAGAAGGCCCGTCTTCAAAAGATGGCATTTACAGTTTTTGTAGTGGAGGAGATCAGAAAGCGCGTGGTGATCAAGGTTATGTGGGTGATGATGGGTATCATCGTTTAAACATTTTAGATGTTCAACGTTTAATACGTTTTATGCCTAAAGCAGTAATTGCTGTAGTACCCGGCTGGGCCGTAGGTGGCGGTCACAGTTTACATGTAGTTTGTGATCTTACCTTAGCATCTAAAGAACACGCGATTTTTAAACAAACTGATGCAGATGTAACTAGTTTTGATGGCGGTTATGGATCTGCCTATTTAGCAAAAATGGTAGGTCAGAAAAGAGCTCGTGAAATTTTCTTTTTGGGTCGAAATTACTCTGCTCAGGAAGCTTATGAGATGGGTATGGTTAATGCTGTAATACCTCATGAAGAGTTAGAAGCATCAGCTTTTGAATGGGCACAGGAAATTTTAGCAAAATCACCTACATCTATAAAAATGCTGAAATTTGCGATGAACCTTACCGATGATGGTATGGTAGGACAGCAAGTTTTTGCAGGAGAAGCGACACGCTTAGCCTATATGACAGAAGAGGCAAAAGAGGGTAGAAATGCATTTTTAGAAAAAAGAAAGCCCAATTTTGAGAAAAAATGGATTCCATAGGTGATAAATTGGTTAGGTTCTAGTATTTTTAAAACACGCACTAAAACCCTCATCAATGGAACAAAAGTTTACAAACGCCCCAGTAGACATTGACTCCTTACCAGAATATCAAGAATTGACCTATACACAAGTCTCTGTAAAGAGAATGTATAAGGTTTTTCTTGTTTTAGGACTATTCGCTATTTCTTTTGTTATAGGTCTTTATTTCTTGCGTGAAGTGACGGAAGTGCCTGGCTTGATTTTAGGGCTTGCAATTACAGGAATATTGGTATTTGCATGGTTATTCTTTTTTCAGTTTATGTTTCAGAAACGTATAGGCTATGCTTTGCGTGAGCACGATATTGCTTATAAACGTGGTTTTTTATTTGAAAAAATAACGATAATACCTTTCAATCGCATCCAGCATATTTCAACTTCAGAAGGTGTACTTGATAAAATATTTAAAATATATAACCTCAATATATTTACTGCTGGGGGATCTGGCAGTGATATCGATATTCCCGGCTTGACGCCAGAACTTGCGGCAAGATTGAAGAATAAGGTAGCTAATCACCTAATAGACACAGATGATTAGGCCTTTTTCAGAACCTCAAATACAATCAAAACTGGGTGTTATTCTCATCTTTCTATCTCAGTTTTATAAATTCTTAAGAGCCTTTGGAGCGGCATTAATTTATTTTCTTGTTAAAGGAATTAGTTCTGAGATTTTAAATAAAGTTTTAATAGGGGCCGGATTTTTCATAACGCTCTTACTTATTTATAGTATAATAGCATTTTTACGTTTTAAGTTTCACATTAACTATGCAAATTCTGAATTTGTATTAGAAAAAGGAGTTTTTAATACTGAAAAAGTAAATGTTCCTTTTAATAAAATTCAGCAAGTATATTTTAAAAGGTCATTACTACAGCGCGTTATTGGTGTTTATAGTCTGGTACTCGATACCGCAGGAAGCAGTGGTAAAGAAATAAGTATTAAAGCACTTAGAGAAAAAGATGCTAAAGAGCTGCAACAAGTATTGATGCAGGTAGCAAAAGTGGGTGAAGAAAATGTTACTGGTGCACACGATGTTTTGATTAAAGAGTTCGTCTCAAACCCGTCAAATGCGTGGGAACACAAGCTTTCTCCAATGACTTTATTAAAACTAGGTCTTACGAGCAACTACTTTAGAGGAGTCTGGCTAATACTCATATTTGCAGGTTCTATTTATCAACAACTGGGTGATTTTCAATTTATAGAAAGTGATACTTATACAGATAATGTACGAGGCTATTTAGAAGCTTATAGCAGACCTATAGAAATATTTGTACTTACAGCCATCGTATTTATCAGTATTTTTCTATTAGGACTTTTAATCTCGTGTATAGAGATTTTTATTAAGTATTTTGATCTTAAACTACAGCAAACTAATGACAGTCTTGAGTTAGAAATGGGACTGAAAACTAATACTAAAACAAGTTTAAAACCTAGAAGAGTTCAGCTTCTTCGGGTAATTACAAATCCCATTCAAAAGAGGCTAAATCTTCACGAGGTTCAAATTGCTATTGCCAGTAGTCAAAATGATCTTACAAAGACAAAAATCCGGATTCCGGGATTAGAGCGTATTCAGGTAGAGAAAGTAAAGAAATTTTTATTTACCTATAAAGTAAAAACAGGTAACCTATTCAAGCCAGCTGTATATCTCTATTTTCGATTAATAATTTTAGCAGCATTACCCTTATTACTAACTGGAGTAGTAGCATCTTTTATAGTGCCCAATTATTTAGTAGAGGTGACCAGTATTTTATCTATTATTTATGTAGCTATAGTAGTACCATATCAATACTTCTGGTATCGTGCCTTATCTTTAGAAATTACTCCTGAATTTGTAATTATGAAAAAAGGAGTATGGAATCAAAAAGTTGAAATTATTGAGCTTTTTAAGCTCCAGGCGATAACAGTAAATCAACCATTGTGGTATAAAAAGCGAAAGCTGTTTAACTATACCTTTCATACTGCGGGTGGTGATTTAAGCTTCTCACTTACTTCAGAACTGGTTCAAAAACAAATAAATTATGCATTATTCAGGGTTGAAGTAGATCATCAACCCTGGATGTAGCAGTTTAAATTTATCGTATTGCGGGATATTTTTGAGGATTTACCTCGTGCATAATCGAGTAGATTTTTTCAAATATATCTTCGGCGGAAGGTTTTGAAAAGTAATCTCCATCTGTACCATATGCCGGTCTGTGCGGTTTTGCAGTCAAGGTTTGGGGTGTGCTGTCTAAGTATTTAAATGCTTTTTGTTCATCTAAAATATGACTCATTAAATATGCAGATGCCCCACCAGGCATATCTTCATCAACAACTAATATGCGATTTGTTTTCGCGATACTTTTTATCGTATCGTGATTTAAATCAAAAGGTAAAAGCGATTGTGCATCAATAACCTCAATATTAATACCTGAAGCCTGTAATTCCTGACCCGCTTGCATAACTAATCGCAGAGTGCTTCCGTAAGATAAAACGGTTATATCTGTACCTTCTTTTACTACTTCAACTATACCTATAGGTGTTGTGAATTCACCTAGATTTAGCGGCAACTGCTCTTTTAATCGATATCCGTTAAGACACTCAACAACAATTGCAGGTTCATCACTTTTTAATAGAGTATTATAAAATCCTGCTGCTTTAGTCATATTACGCGGAGTAAGAATGTAGATTCCTCGTAAAAGACCTAAAAGTGCTCCCATTTGAGAGCCACTATGCCAGATGCCTTCAAGTCTGTGACCTCGAGTTCTAACAATTACAGGAGCAGTTTGCTTACCATGTGTGCGGTAGCGCAGTGTAGCAAGATCATCGCTTAGTGTACTAATTGCATAAAGTACATAATCAAGATATTGTATTTCTGCTATGGGTCGCAGGCCGCGTAATGCAAGACCTATTCCCTGACCTATGATTGTAGTTTCTCGTATACCTACATCTGCAACTCGTAGTTCACCATATTTCTCTTGCAAGCCTTCTAATCCCTGATTTACATCACCTATAGTTCCTGCATCTTCCCCAAAAACTAGACTATTAGGATATTTACTAAAAATAGCATCAAAGTTGTCACGTAAAACTACTCGAGCATCAACATCTTTTGCTTTCTCGTCATATTCTGGCAGTACTTCTGCTATGTTAATCGCTTTAGAGTCGTTAGCGCTGTATAAGTGTTTGCTGTAATTAGGTTGCTCATTTTCAATATATGAAGTAACCCAATTTCTTAACGATGTTATCGCATTACTCTCTTCCTGAGCAACAAATCGAAGTGCTTTACGAGATGCGGATAGTAAATCTGATTTTAAAGCATCTTTTTCATTAACTAATGCTTTAAGAATAGGTTTTATAAATTGACCGTTACTGCTTTCTGAAATAAGTGTCTCCAGTAGGCTAACCACTTTTTTCTTTTCATCTCTTATAGGATTTAGAAAAGCATCCCAGGCTTTACGCTTTCCTTCGCGAACGTTGCGTTTGATATCTTTTTCTATATCAATAAGTTCTTCTTCTGTAGCGATCTGGTTGTTAAGCATCCACTCACGCATTTTTGTATTGCAATCGTGGTCTTTTTCCCATTGCAAACGATCACTGTTTTTATAACGCTCGTGAGACCCTGAGGTTGAATGGCCTTGAGGTTGGGTTAGTTCAGTCACATGTAAAATTACAGGTACATGCTCATTACGGGCGATGTCTCCTGCACGCTCAAAAGTTTCTATTAACGCAGGGTAATCCCAACCTTTAACTTTTAATATTTCAAAACCTTTTTCGGTTTCGGTACGTTGAAAACCACTTAAAATTTCAGATATATTTTCTTTAGTAGTTTGATGTTTTGCGTGCACCGATATACCATAATCATCATCCCAAACACTAATTACCATAGGTACCTGTAAAACTCCTGCAGCATTTATGGTTTCAAAAAACATACCTTCAGAAGTACTCGCGTTACCTATGGTTCCCCACGCAACTTCATTTCCTTTATCAGAAAGGCCTTCTGTTTTCGTTTCAGTAACATTTCTAAAGATTTTTGAGGCTTGCGCAAGACCTAAAAGTCTAGGCATTTGACCAGCAGTAGGGGAGATGTCTGCACTACTGTTATATTGCTCCAGAAGATTTTTTAGATTTCCCTCTTCATCAAGACTGTGTGTTCCAAAATGACCACCCATCTGTTTACCGGCACTCATAGGGTCATTTTCAATACTCGTGTGCGCATACAATCCTGCAAAAAAGTTGGCAATCGTAAATTCACCAATTGCCATCATAAAGGTCTGATCTCGATAATAACCTGATCGCCAATCGCCTTTTTTAAAAGCTTTTGCCATTGCCAGCTGTGGTACTTCTTTACCATCGCCAAAAATACCAAACTTAGCCTTGCCCGTTAAAACTTCCCTGCGTCCTAATAGACTACATTCTCTACTGGTTACAGCAATTTTATAATCTTCTAGAACTGTTGCTTTAAAATCTTGAAAAGATATTTCAGAGGTAGGCTCAGATTGCGTGTGCATATATTTAATGAGTTTTCACAAAAATAAGGAAAAAACCCGTTAAACACAATTCAATAATTATCTAATAAAATGATAATTTTTTAATAAAAAGCCATTTAATTGCGGGTTATTCAATAAAAGGAAATTTATAGGGGTGTTTAATGAATTTATTGAAATTTATTGATGATCAAATAATTAAAATAGGTCTAATACCATTTACGCGTAAATAGGCTTAGCATCGTACCTATATCTAATGTCACGATAAAGCGTATTTTCTGATCGTAGTTTTGTTGACCTACTTCCCATCCGTTAGAAGAATGTATGGGGAAAAATATCTCAAAATAATCTTCTACTAATACTGTGCGAATACCACTATCATATAAAAAGCGTGCAGGATTAACTTGATTTTTGATGAGCCCCACATCTACATAGCCGTGAATAAAATTCCAAAGCGTTGTACTTGTATTAATAGAAGTTAACCATTGATTTCCAAATGGGGTATCTAGTTGTGATTTAAAACCACCTTCGGCAAGTATAAGTTGCTGACTAAACAAACCACTACTTTCTGAGCGACCGTAATAATTATAATTAAATAAATAATCTGTAGGACGGTCTGTGGCAAAGCTGAAATAATCGCCATCAGAACGCGTGTCATTGTATAAAAATGTCCCGCCAAAGAAGCGCAAATCAAATTGTCTGTTGTTTAAAAAGACTTTTCGGTATTTAGCAGTTACAGATAGTTTACTAAATTTTTGAGCAAGCTGAAAATCGGTATTCCAGCTTAACGAGTTTATGACCCCAGGATTGTTGTTTGAGTATTGAACATTAAAAACACTATAGTTAGGATCGTCATTGCTTATAAAATTTGACTCATCCCGATATACATTTATGTTGCGTATACTTAGATATTCACGCTTATCTGATCTAAAATCATCTGGTCTAAATGCAAAAGTTATAAACGGTGAGTATTTTTTATAAAGCGCATCAGGAGCGTAAGACGATAAGGAGCCCCCTATACCGTAACGTATCGCAAATAGATTTCCTTCATCAAGATTTTGAGTATAAGTAAATCCTGCACTTCCCGTAATTTTATTTGATTTGAAACCATATTGTGGTTCAATCTTATAACTAAAGGGTTTAGATAACAAAGTCTTGTTATACATTTTAGCTCCTAATCTAAAGCCGTCGTAAAAGTTATATTCTGCAACCGGCATAAAAAAGACTTGATTTTTTGAAGGGTCTTCTAAGTCTTGAAAAAGTTTAAACTGAAAAGGCTTATTTACACCTAGAAAAGGATTGAGTTTTTTGTAATTATTACGCCTATTAAATTCTGGAATAAATCCTTCCGCATTAATAACAACCCGGTCAATATCTTTATTAGAAATAGAGATATTTGTTTCTTTTTCAAAACCATCTACCCAGGTTTTAGATACTATAGAATCTCCTTTCATTCCGTAAACAGGAACGGGAACTAAAATCCCTGTTTTGTTACGTAGTTCTATGTTTATCGAATCGCCTTTTTTCTTGACTTCGTTAAATTTAAAATCTATATTCTTCCTTGTAGTTACAAAATCATTAAAAAACCAGTCCAGATTTTTATTGGTTTTAGAACGTACAATCTGTTCAAAATTTTTGGGAGTAGTAAGCTTTAATTGATTTTCGCTGTAGAATTGCTTTATGCTATTTTGAATTAATGTGTCTGATAAATATTCTGAAAGATAATTTACACCACTAGCAGCTTTGTATGAATTTGAAATGTTTACATTAAACTTAATCAATGAGTCTTTAGGGGTAGCTAAAGATTGATCAAGATTCAAACGAGCCATATGCATGTACAACAGATTGTATTGCTCATTAAATTCTAAATTAGAAATATTAAACTGTCTTGCGACCCAGTAGCGGTTTAAAGTTCCTAAGACTTTTAAATTGGGATAATAGGTATCCATATACCGCATCATCATATTCATCTTCACAACATCTGCAACCCATTTATGTTCTCTTGGGTTTATAAAAAGCGTGCGATCTACATAATTATTAATTGCAGTTTTTAAAATTTTAAGCTCATACTTAAAATCTTCTGGGAAGGGACTAAAGAAGTTGGGTAATTGATTTAAGCCATAAACAGGATTTTCCTTATAATCAATATTAGAAATCACAAGTTTTTCAAAAGGATAATCTCCCAACTCTTTATCAAGATAGTTTGTAATTTTATCAATGATAAGGGCTTCACGCTCGGGGATTACTTTAGTATCGCTAATGTTTGTAATAACGGTAACAGGATCTGTTTCAGTAATTAAAAAGTCTGAATTCTGCCGAAAATAAATTGTTGTATTGTTTCTATTCTTTCCTTCTAAATGCACAGTGCGATAAGAAGATTCCTCATCTATTGAGCTTTGAGTTTGAACCAACTCATTAATGAGTAGATAATTTTTTTTGAATGAAAAATCTATTTTAAAATCTGTAGGTACCATGTACAGATCATCCAGGTCTTTATTGCTGTAGTAATGCCATTCACCATCATAAACGGCTGGAGCTATAAACCAGTATTTTAAATTAAAATCCCCATTATTAAGTGCGCCATAACCTGTAAAGCGTGAATCTGGTATATGTATTTCATAGCTTAGCTTAAGATGCTGTGTGGCTCCCGGAGCTAAAGGATTATTAAGGTTAATCTTAAGAATGTCTTCAGCTTTAGAAATGCGTTCAAAATCTAACATTTTAAACGTGTCATCTATAACTGAATTGATTTGGGTATAACCTCTTTCTTCTGTTGTAGCTAGATGAAATCTTCGGTCATAATTTTCCGCAAAGCGCTTACCTAATTTTGACTGCTTAGAGGCAAAACTATTTGCCCAGTCATTAAAGTATAATGTAGTTAAGGTGTCATTTGAAGTATTTACAAAATAAATATCCTGCTGAATTACAAGTGTTTTTGAATCTTCATACAAGCGTGCAGAAATATTAATACGATTCTGTGCTTCACCAACAGCGGGAAGTATGAAAATTACTAATAGAAGCGCTTTTAAAAACGTCTTCATAAATTTATGTGTAAATGCAAATTGACCAAAATGGGAAATAGCACAGGGGTTTTTAAAGATTAGCGTTAAGTATTCTCACAATACTTAACGCAATAACAGCGGTACTGGTTTTTAAGTACTTTAAAAATTAGGACTTAATTCATATTCATTATAGAAGTTATTGAGTACATCAAGAACTTCGTCTGCAGAGTCTACTAGGTAAATGAGATCTACATCTGCATCACTAATGTTTTTAAAGCTGTCTAGCAATGTATTTCTAATCCACGCCATTAGGTCTTTCCAGAAATCTGTACCCACCAGAATGATAGGGAATTTATCAATCTTATGAGTTTGAATAAGTGTAATTGCCTCAAACAATTCATCTAACGTACCAAAACCTCCCGGAAGAACTACAAATCCCTGAGAATATTTGACAAACATAACCTTGCGCACAAAAAAGTAATCAAAATCTATACTCTTGTCGCCATCTATATAGGGGTTATCGTGTTGTTCAAAAGGTAAATCAATATTAAGACCTACTGAGGTTCCACCTGCTAGGTGTGCACCTTTGTTACCAGCTTCCATAATACCGGGTCCACCACCCGTGATTACGCCATAACCGTTATCTACAATTTTCTCTGCGATCTCTACTGCCAGCTTGTAGTATTTTTGATCTGGTTTTGTACGGGCACTACCAAAAATAGAAACACAAGGTCCTATTCTGCTTAGTTTTTCAAAACCGCTTACAAATTCACCCATAATCTTAAACAGGGCCCAAGAATCATTTGTTTTTATTTCATTCCAGCCTTTCGGCTTATTTTCATTTCTCATATTAAGAGTTTGATTTTAATGTTTAGGAGAGCGTTCTAATTTAGCTCTTTTTGTAAGAATTGAGCTGTATAACTCTTCTTATCTTTTGCCACTTCTTCAGGAGTTCCTTTAGCAACAAGCTGTCCACCATTCTTACCACCTTCATAGCCAATGTCTATTATGTAGTCTGCCAGCTTGATGACATCCATATTATGCTCGATTATAAGCATTGTATTTCCTTTATCTGTCAACTTATTTAAAACATCCATTAAAATGCGTACATCTTCAAAATGCAAACCAGTTGTAGGCTCATCAAGAATGTAAAACGTATTACCTGTATCTCTTTTAGAAAGTTCGGTAGCTAGTTTAATACGTTGTGCTTCACCACCAGATAGCGTAGTAGACTGCTGGCCCAGCGAAATATAACCAAGACCTACATCCTGTATTGTTTTTACTTTTCGGTAAATCTTTGGGATATGTTCAAAGAAGGGTACTGCTTCATCGATAGTCATTTCTAGAACATCGGCAATACTTTTTCCTTTATACCTAATTTCTAAAGTTTCTCTATTGAAACGCTTGCCCTGGCAGGTCTCACATTCTACATAAACATCTGGTAAGAAATTCATTTCTATAACTCGTAGGCCACCACCTTTACAAGTTTCGCAGCGGCCACCAGCAACATTGAAGCTAAAACGTCCTGGTTTGTAACCACGTATTAATGACTCTGGCATTTTAGCAAATAAGCTACGTATTTCGCCAAACACGCCTGTATATGTCGCGGGGTTTGAACGCGGAGTACGACCTATGGGCGATTGATTAATATCTATTACCTTATCACACTCGTCAAGACCTTTTATACTTTTATAAGGCGCCGGTTTTTTAACTCCGTTGAAATAATGGGCATTCATAATAGGGTAGAGGGTCTCATTAATAAGTGTAGATTTTCCGCTACCCGAAACACCTGTCACCACAATCATTTTTCCTAAAGGAAACGTAACATTTACATTTTTGAGATTATTACCTGTTGCACCCTTTAATATTATCTTTTTACCATTACCTTTTCTACGCTTCTCAGGAACTGCAATTTCTTTCTCACCGTTAATATACTGGGCTGTAAGCGTGTGTTGTTTTAAAAGTTCTTTAGGAGTCCCTTCACTTATAATCTCCCCGCCATGCTTACCAGCAAATGGTCCTATGTCAATTACATAATCTGCACGCTCAATCATATCTTTATCGTGCTCAACAACTAAAACTGAATTCCCCAAATCACGCAAAGCGACTAACGAGTTAATCAACTTTTCATTATCACGCTGATGCAAACCAATACTGGGTTCATCAAGAATATAAAGCACACCTACCAGCTGAGAACCTATTTGAGTTGCTAGTCGTATGCGTTGCGCCTCACCACCAGAAAGTGACTTTGAGCTTCGGTTTAAGCTTAAATAGGTAAGACCTACATCAACTAAAAACTGAAGACGGGCATTAATTTCTTTTAAAATCTCTGTAGCGATAGCAGTTTGTTTATCACTTAAATGCTGGGGTGCATCTTTAAACCAGGCAGCAAGCTCCAGAATATCCATATTAGATAATTCTGCAATATTTTTTTCGTTTACTCGAAAGTATAAAGACTCTTTGCGTAAGCGTGAACCATCACAAACAGGGCACTCTACCTTTTCCATATACTCTTTTGCCCATCTTTTTAGGGAAGCAGAGTCATTATTCTCATAAGTGCTTTCAATAAATTTAGCGACACCTTCAAAATCTATTTTATAGCTTCTGCTAACTCCTAAAGTTTTAGAATCTACTGTAAATTTCTCATTGCCACCATACATAATCATATCTATAGCCTCTTTCGGAATGTCTTTAATAGGATCTGTCAATTTAAAATTAAAGCGTTGTGCGATAATTTCTAATTGCTTGAAAATCCAATTGTTTTTCTGAGTTCCGTGAGGTGCGAGACCTCCAGCTTTAATAGAAAGTTTAGGATCAGGAATTATTTTATCAATATTGACCACGCGCAATTCGCCAATACCATTACAATTAGGGCAGGCTCCTTTAGGTGAATTAAATGAGAAGTTATTAGGTTCTGGATTAGGATAAGAGATGCCAGATGTAGGACACATTAAACTACGGCTAAAATAACGCGCTTCATTTGTGTCATGATCTAATATCATCATTACATCTTCACCGTGGTACATCGCGGTATTTATGGTTTCCATCAAGCGCTTATCTAGATCCTGCTCATCTTCAATCTTTAACCGGTCGATCACGATTTCTATATCGTGTACTTTATACCGGTCAATTTTCATTCCCTTTTCAATATCTCTAACTTCACCGTCAACTCTTACTTTTACAAAACCTTGTTTTGCAATTTGTTCAAAAAGCTCGCGATAATGCCCTTTTCGACTTCTTATTACAGGGGCTAAGACATTTACTCGTTTTCCGTGGTACTCAGATTTAATAAGATCTTTAATTTGATCATCACTGTAGCTTACCATTTTTTCACCGGTCTCGTAGCTGTACGCGTCACTAGCACGTGCATAAAGAAGACGTAAAAAATCGTAGATTTCTGTAATCGTACCCACGGTAGAACGCGGACTTTTACTGGTTGTTTTTTGCTCAATTGCGATTACGGGAGAAAGACCTTGTATTTGATCAACTTCGGGGCGTTCTAAACCTCCTAAAAACTGGCGGGCGTATGCCGAAAAGGTTTCTATATAACGACGCTGCCCCTCTGCGTAAATCGTATCAAATGCTAAAGAGCTCTTGCCGCTACCGGAAAGACCTGTAATAACAACTAGTTTTTCTCTGGGAATCTGAACATCTATATTCTTTAAGTTATGAGCTCTTGCCCCATAAACTTCAATGTATTCTTGTATTTCTTCCATTTTCTTTTTCAAGTGTGCAAAGGTACTGTAATTGAGTTAAAAATTGAAGAAAGTGGTATTGTAGAAGACTTAAATAAAACCTAATAACACGTTCGTTTCAGGTTACATAAAATGAAAAAAGAATTTAGCAGTATTTACTGCTAAATTCTTTAAAATAGAGCTTACTTATTAAATCGAAATTTCAAAATTACCCAGCATTTGGGTAATTACTGTTTCAGTTTTAGAAATAAAAGAATTAGGCTTTAATTTAACCTGATCAACTTTATCAAAATATTCTGTGATACTCCCATCTGCATAGGCTTCTGGTATTACAGGATGTACATAATAACTTTTGCAGACGCTTCTGGTATTACCCAGACCTTTTGCCGCTGCGTCATAAGCAGTCAATATATTTTTTGCATTTTGTTTTGCTTCTTCAACATAACCGGAATCGCGCAAGGACTCAAAGAAAATTTTTGTAGCTCCCCAGGTTCTAAAATCTTTAGCCGAAAATAAATTACCACTCAGTTCGTGAATGTAGTCATTTACCATACCGCTGTCTATATGATGTTTTGTACCATCAGCATCGTAAAACTGAAATAGATCCCAACCAGGAATTTCTTCACATTGATTTACAAGATCTATTAATTCTGGATCTGTAATTTTAATTTTATGCTCTTTGCCTTTTTTACCTATAAATTCAAACCGAATATCACTTTCTGTTGTTTTGACGTGACGTGTACGTAAGGTGGACAAACCGTAGGTTTGATTGCGTTTTGCATAACACACATTTCCTACACGTATGTGTGTCTCTTCCATAAGGCGAAGAACCAAAGCTAATACTTTACGCCTGGTCATCTGTACTTCATCGAGATCTGCATCTACTTGTTTCCGCAATTGCGGAAGCACATTTGCAAAAGAAGCTAATTTTAAAAACTTAGTCTCGTTACGCAACTTGTTCCACGTATCGTGGTATAGATAGACTTTGCGGTTTTTGTCATCGCGACCCACAGCTTGCAAATGCCCATTATCTGGCTCAGCAATCAAAACATCTTCCCAGGCCGGTGGTATGACCAGTTTTTTTATACGGTTGAGAATAGGTTTTGATTTTATGATTTTATCACCTTTACAATACGTAAATCCTTTACCGTGTTTTTTACGGCAAATAGTGAGGTGTTTTTCTTTGACATATATTAAGTCTGCTATGCGAGCAGCTTCTTCGGGGCTCTTTAAAAGAGTTTCTAATTTTGATTCGGTAATGGTCATGCTTTCAAATTTAAAAGCAATTTTGTATGATCTGTACTAATAAATTGTGAAATATCTGTTCAAAATATTTGAAAGCAAAAAAAATCTCCCGAAACAGCGCTGCTTCGGGAGATTTAATTACAACCTTATTTATAAAAATTTATTAGTCAAAATAACTGAAACTTTGACCATCTTTAATTTTTAATACACTTTCATAAATCATCTTTATAACGTTCTCAACATCATCGCGGTGTACCATTTCTACAGTGGTATGCATATATCTAAGCGGTAAGCTTATTAACGCAGAAGGTACGCCACCATTACTGTAAGCAAAAGCATCTGTATCTGTACCTGTTGCTCGGCTACATGCAGAACGCTGAAAAGGTATCTCTTTCTCTTCTGCAGTCTCTATAATTAAATCACGTAATTTTTGTTGAATTGCCGGAGCATAAGAAATCACCGGACCATCACCTATTGCAGCACGACCGTTTGTCTTCATTTCAATCATTGGGGTAGTGGTATCGTGGGTCACATCGGTTACGATAGCCACGTTAGGTTGAATGGTATGTGTAATCATTTCTGCACCACGTAATCCTATTTCTTCCTGTACCGAATTTACGATGTACAGACCAAAATCTAATTTCTTGCTATTTTCTTTAAGCAAACGAGCAACTTCTGCAATCATAAAACCACCCATACGATTGTCTAAAGCACGACACACAAATTTATCGCCATTAAGAATTGTAAATGTATCGGGATAGGTAATTACACAACCTACGTGTACACCTAGTTTCTCTACTTCTTCTTTATTTTTGCAACCGGTATCAATAAAAATATTATCGAGTTTTGGTGCTTTCTCATCACTCTTATCACGTGTATGTATTGCAGGCCATCCAAAAACGCCCTTTACAATACCATTTTTAGTGTGTATGTTAACTAGTTTAGAAGGTGCAATCTGGTGATCGCTGCCGCCATTGCGTATTACATAAATTAAACCATCGTCTGTAATAAAGTTTACATACCAGGATATCTCATCTGCATGACCTTCTATTACAACTTTATACTTAGCATCAGGATTAATAACACCTACCGCTGTGCCGTAGTTATCTGTGATAAAGGTATCAACATACGGTTTTAGATAATTCATCCAGATTTTTTGACCTTCCCACTCATATCCTGTAGGAGCGGCGTTATTTAAATATGATTCTAGAAAATCAAGCGATTCTTTATTTAAAATGCTTTTTGACATAATTTCAATTTTCTACGAAAGTAAGAATATTAATAGCAATTTCGCAAAGCAATCTGGACGATTGCGTACTTTTGGAACAGTTTTCGATCTATAAAATGAAAAATAAAATTTGAATAAATTAATAATCATAGTTACACTTCTTTTGAGTAGTACTTTATTAGCTCAAACTACAGAAGAAACAACTACCGAGACCGATACCTCTAATGTTGAATTCTATTTTGTAGAAGGCGACAGCATTGCGCGAAAGGCTATTTTTCTAGATGATGTAATTGTTTTAGGAAGAGTGAAATTTAGTGATAATGATGCTCGACGCCGGTACCTTATTTTACGCAGAAAGACACGTAAAGTATGGCCCTATGCAAAATTGGCAGGAGAGCGTCTTGTAGAATTAAATCAACGGCTTGATTCTATGAAATCAAAGCGGGCTAAGAAAAAATACACAAAAATTATACAGCGTTATGTTGAAGACGAATTTGGAGGGCAACTTAAAAAACTTACCAGAACTGAAGGTCAAATCTTAGTAAAACTGATGTATCGTCAAACAGGTTCAACCACTTTTGAATTAATCAAAGATTACCGCAGTGGGTTGAAAGCTTTTTTCTTAAATACTACGGCTAGTTTTTTTGATATTTCTCTCAAGGAAATTTATGATCCTAAGAGTGTGCAAGAAGACTATTTAATCGAAGACATTTTGCAGCGTTCTTTTCAGGCAAAGGTGCTAGAACCTCAGGATCCTGCCATTGAGATAAATTTTCTTGAGCTTAAAAATAAATGGATTAAACCGAAACCTACTCAAGGAATAAAGTAATCATTATGAAATTCAAAAATTACAATTGGATTTATGTGATCGCTGCGCTAATTACCCTTATAGGTCTAATAACTGGTAAATATTTCTTTCTGTTTTTTGCTATTCCATTTGGTTTTTCAATTTTCAACCGAAATAAGAACAAGTAAAAGTAAATTTTGAAATATTCTGTTTAAAAAAATAGATACCTTTGTCAATCAAAACAAGCGTTACTCCTACTATGAGTCAGAAAGTCTTACTTAATGCAAAAGAAGTAAATATTATACTAAATAGACTGGCTTGCCAACTTATTGAAAATCACAGAGATTTTAAAGATACAGTTCTTATAGGCATACAGCCCAGAGGGGTTTATGTAGCAGAACGTATTAAAAAATTGCTTGAAGAAGATTATAAAATTGCCGATGTAAAAATGGGATATCTTGATATTACCTTTTTTAGAGATGATTTTAGACGCGGTGACAAACCACTTGAGGCAAATAAAACTAAAATAAGTTTTGTAGTAGAGGATAAAAATGTGGTTTTTATAGATGACGTTTTATACACCGGTCGAAGTATAAATGCTGCTCTTACAGCGGTACAGAGCTTTGGTAGACCTCGCGAAGTAGAATTGCTTACCCTTATAGATCGTCGTTTTAGCAGGCACTTACCTATACAGCCTAATTATAGAGGAAGACAGGTAGATGCTATAAATGGTGAGAAAGTAAAAGTAAGTTGGGTAGAAAACGGAGGTGAAGACAGTGTTTATTTAATTGAAGAATAGCAATCTCAAAAATTAAAGTAACAAATGAGCGAGTTAAGTGTAGATCACTTATTGGGGATTAAGTACATAACAAAAAAAGATATCAATCTTATTTTTGAAACGGCTGATCATTTTAAAGAAATCATTAACCGTCCTATAAAAAAAGTTCCCTCTTTACGAGATATTACTATTGCTAATTTGTTTTTTGAAAACAGCACCCGCACAAAGCTTTCATTTGAACTTGCAGAAAAGCGTCTAAGTGCAGATGTTATTAATTTTTCGGCAGGTGCATCTTCAGTAAAAAAGGGAGAAACTCTTATAGATACAGTAAATAACATTCTTTCTATGAAAGTAGATATGGTTGTTATGCGTCATCCAAATCCTGGAGCTGGCGTTTTTCTCTCAAAAAATATTAAGGCAAGTATCGTTAATGCAGGTGACGGTGCCCACGAGCATCCTACACAAGCATTATTAGATAGTTATTCTATTCTTAAAAAATTAGGCGATGTAGGTGGTAAAAAAGTGGTTATCGTAGGAGATATTCTTCACAGCAGAGTAGCACTTTCAAACATATTTGCTTTAAAGTTATTAGGTGCCGAAGTGAAAGTTTGTGGTCCTAAAACATTAATGCCAAAATATATAGAGTCTTTAGGTGTAGGCGTAGAGCTCAATCTTAGAAAAGCTTTAGAATGGTGTGATGTTGCTAATATGTTACGCGTTCAAAATGAACGAATGGATATTAGTTATTTCCCATCTACACGAGAATATACAAAGCAATATGGTCTTGATAAAGAACTTTTAGATTCTTTAAATAAAGAAATAGTGATTATGCACCCGGGACCTATAAATAGAGGTGTAGAAATAACAAGTGATGTGGCAGACAGTGGCCAGTCTATAATTTTAAATCAGGTTGAAAACGGTGTTGCAATACGTATGGCTGTGATTTATCTTTTGGCTTCAAAAATTAAAAAGCAATGATTATAACTCAAAATGACACTTTTACAATACTTAAGGATGAAGAAGATGGTGTAAAAGATTTTGCTTCCTTTCTAGAATTTATAATTCCTAAGGCGTATTCTGATGTAAATTTAGTTATAGATCTTCTTAAATATGAAAATATTTCTTTAGAAGAGTTGTTAAGTTTTCTTCATATTTCAAATACGCAACGTGCTACTCAAAGGTCGTTTGTGCTAGTCAATAAAGTACCTCAGATAGATAGAGTTCCTGAAGAATTAATGGTGGTGCCTACGCTAGAAGAGGCAAAAGATGTTATAGATCTTGAAGAAATTCAACGTGATCTAGGGTTCTAAATCGTAAGCTTATTTTAGGTAAAGCATTCTTTCTTTTGCTTAATTAAGCTTAACTTAACGACTTAATGGAGATTAGATATGTTTATAAACATATTTAATCTTTTTTCTTGCGCAGTATAAAGTTGAGTTCTAACCGATTTTAAACTGTTTTCGTTTAAATAATTTGTTAGCAAAAATTAATGAAGCTTACTATACTCGGCTGCTACGCAGCCACACCACGTACATTTACAAATCCCACTTCTCAAGTATTACAGATAAAAAACCATCTTTTTCTTATTGATTGCGGAGAAGGAACTCAGGTTGAGCTAAGAAGGAATAAAGTAAAGTTTTCAAAAATTAAACACATCTTTATTTCGCATTTACATGGGGATCATTTCTTTGGTCTGGTAGGGTTAATATCAACTTTTAGATTACTTAATAGAGAAGGAGAGCTACACGTTTATGGTCCTAAAGGTATAAAACAAGCTATTACACTTCAGTTAAAGTTATCAAACAGCTGGACGAATTACCCGCTATATTTTCATGAATTAGAATCTAAAGAGCCACAAATTCTATTTGAAGACGATAAGGTTTCCGTAGAAACCATTCCTTTAAAACATCGTATTTATACTAATGGATTTTTATTTAAAGAGAAAGAAGGAGAGCGTAAACTAAATATGAGCGCAGTTCTCAAAAGAGAAATTGACGTATTATATTATAAAAAAATCAAGTCTGGTAAAGACATGGTTCTCGAAGATGGAACAGTGATCCCTAATGAAGATTTGACATTTGATCCAGATACCCCAAAAAGTTATGCCTTTTGTAGTGATACGGTCTACAAACCAGATAACTTACCTCAATTGCAAGGTGTTACGTATATGTATCATGAGTCAACATTTTTAGAAGCTCACGCTAAATTAGCAGAACCTACAGGGCATTCTACTGCGCGGCAAGCCGGTCTTATGGCTAAACAAGCAAATGTTGAATATCTTATTTTAGGACATTACAGTACACGTTATCCAGATCTTACACTCTTTGCAAATGAAGCAAAGCTCGAATTTACGAATGTGCTTACAGCAGATGATGGTAAAGTTTTTGACTTTGATGACCTATCAAATTCTAATTAAATGTGATTTAAATTAAATAAATGTAAAAGATAGTATCGGGCTTTTTACAGTATTAAGCATTAGCGTAAATTGCTCTAAAATCTAAATATGGCACACGATTTAAGTGATTATAGAAAATCTTACGATAAGAATGCATTAACGATTGAAAAGAGTGATGCTAATCCTTTTAATCAATTTAAAAAGTGGTTTAAAGAAGTAGAAGAAGCTCCCGGTGTTGATGAGGTTAATGCTATGACGGTAGCGACTATAGGTAACGATGGTTTCCCAAAAAGTCGAATTGTTCTATTAAAAAGCTATGATAAAAACGGCTTTGTTTTTTACACAAATTATAAAAGTGAAAAGGGTAAGGCTTTAGCTGAAAATTCACAGGTATGTTTATCTTTTTTCTGGCCTAATCTCGAGCGACAGGTTATCATTAAGGGTATCGCAGAGCGTGTTTCTGAAGAAGTTTCTACGACCTATTTTCATTCAAGACCACGAGGTAGTCAACTTGGTGCCTGGACATCGCCACAAAGTGATGTTATCGCAGACCGTGAGTTTCTAGAAAAAAGACTTGCTGATCTTGAGAAAAAATTTAATAACAAGGAGATACCTAAACCAGATCATTGGGGAGGTTACTGTATTAAACCGGTATCATTTGAATTCTGGCAGGGCAGACCTAATCGTTTACACGATAGATTGCTGTATACGCTGGGAGGTGTACATTGGAAACTAGAACGGTTAGCTCCTTAAATTTTTAATTATGAAAACACTTTACCTGGTTAGACACGCAAAATCCTCTTGGGAATTTGATCTTGACGATCACATGCGACCATTAAATCAACGTGGCTTAGAAGATGCAGCTAAAATGGGTGTTTTTATACGTGAAAAAATTTCAATTCCTCAGCGTATTGTGAGTAGTGATGCTGTACGTGCAAAGAGCACGGCCGTACTATACCTCAAAGAATTAGGCATTCCTGAAGAACGATTGGAGCTCGATCCTCGTTTGTATGACTTTACAGGAAATCAACTTCATACCGTCATAAAATCATGTGATAATCGTATAGATCGCCTTATGATTTTTGGTCATAACCATGCTTTGACCTACTGGGTAAATCAATACGGAAATAAAATTATAGATAATGTTTCAACCGCTGCATTTATAGCCATTACATTTGATGTTGATGACTGGAGTGCGATAAAAAAGGGGGAAACTGTTCTATATGTAAAACCTAAGCAACTTAATTAATGGATAATAAATTGAATACATCAACTCTAGGAGCAGACGAATCACGTTATATAAATAGGGAAATAAGTTGGTTGTCATTTAATGCTCGGGTATTGCAGGAGTCGGCAGATGAGACAGTACCACTTATTGAGCGCCTGCGCTTTGTAGGGATTTTTTCTAACAATCTAGATGAGTTTTTTAAGGTGCGCTACGCTACAGTTAAGCGTATTGTTGAAGCTGGTAAACGAGGGCGTAAAGCTTTAGGAGTTTATGCTGCAGATGAACTTTTAGAAAAGATAACACGTATTGTAATTCAGCAACAAGAAGAAAGTTTAAGTATAATAGATACGATTCATTCACGCTTAAAAGATCAGGGTATATACATAATTAAGGAAAATGAGGTTCACTATCCAGAACATAGTGAGTTTATCAAAACCTTCTTTATGGAAAAAGTAAGTCCTGCACTTGTTACTATAATGCTTAATGAAGATATTGATTTACCGCGTATTCAAGATTTAGAGGCATATCTCACGGTAACGATGAAAAATTCGATTACTAAAAAAACACTTCACGCTCTGGTAGAAATACCAAGTGAACTTGACCGTTTTGTTGTATTACCGCAAGTAGATGGTATTGACTACATCATGATTTTAGATGATCTTATTCGGTATAACTTAGAATCTGTATTTAGCATATTTGAGTATGATGAGATTTCTGCTCATATGATTAAAATTACCCGAGATGCAGAACTTGATTTAGAATCTGATTTAGGAAAAAGTTTTATAGAGAAATTATCTAAGAGTGTTAAAGGAAGAGAAGATGCAGAACCTGTACGTTTTGTTCACGATCAGGCTATTAATAAAGATACGTTAGGTTTTTTGCTTCAAAAATTAGGAATAGAAAACACAGACAGTATCATTCCCGGTGGTCGTTACCACAACCGTAAAGATTATATGGGTTTCCCAAGTCTAGGGCGTACAGATCTATTATACGCCATTCAAAAGCCGTTACCGATAAAAAACATTAGTCTCAACGATAGTATGTTTAAGAAGGTTGCTGAAAAAGATTTTCTTCAATACACTCCTTATCATACGTTTGCCTATGTAATTAAGTTTCTGCGTGAAGCAGCTTTAGACCCTAAAGTTAAAACCATTAAAATAACAATTTACCGTCTAGCTAAATTGAGTCACATTGCCAGTGCGTTAATAAATGCTGCTAAAAATGGTAAAGATGTAACGGTGCAAATAGAATTGCGAGCACGTTTTGACGAGGAAAGTAATATGCGCTATGCAAATCAAATGCAGGACGAAGGCATTAAGCTCATTTTTGGTGTTCCGGGATTAAAAGTACACAGTAAAGTTTGTGTGATTGAACGTCTTGAGGCAGGAAGATTGAAACGTTATGGCTTTATTAGTACGGGTAACTTTAACGGCAAGACAGCTAAGATATATACAGATTATACGCTATTTACTGCAAACAAACAGATTTTAAAAGATCTTATAAAACTGTTTAATTTCTTTGATACAAACTACATCGTAAACACCTATCAGCACTTAATAATCTCTCCGCATTACGCTAAAAACACATTTTTCAGATTAATTGATAACGAAATCAAGAAAGTAAAGAGTGGCAAAAAAGGATATATACGTCTTAAATTAAATAGTATTTCTAACTATTCAATTATAGATAAATTATACGCTGCAAGCGAGGCCGGGGTTAAGATAGATATGATTATAAGAGGTGTTTGCTGTCTTATTCCGGGAGTTAAAGGGATGAGTGAAAACATTAGCCTTATTAGTATTGTAGATAAATTTTTAGAACATCCCCGCGTATTTATTTTTGGCGAAGATGGAGATGAAAAAGTTTTTATTTCATCTTCAGACTGGATGACGCGTAATCTTGATAATAGGGTAGAAGTTACATGCCCTATATATGATGCAGATGTAAAGAAAGAGATTATAGAGACGTATACTATCTGCTGGAATGATAATGTAAAAGCTCGTGAGATTACGGCATTGCAAGACAATGCTTATCGTAAAAATGATGAGGCCCCGTTAAGGTCTCAGTTTGCTACCTATGATTACTATTTAAATAAATTAAACTAGATATGATTCAGTTTAAAAAATATGGAGCTATAGATATAGGTTCAAATGCCATTCGATTATTAGTAGCTAATGTGATTGAAATAGAAGGCCGGGAACCACTCTTTAGAAAAAGTTCATTAGTACGTGTGCCTATTCGTTTAGGTGCAGATGTTTTTAAAACAAAGCGTATTTCTGAAGAAAACATCGTACGTATGACAGAAACGATGGAAGCTTTTAAACTTTTAATGCGTTCTCACAAAGTGGTTGATTACAAGGCTTGTGCCACTTCTGCGATGCGTGAAGCCGAAAATGGAGAAGATGTTGTTACGCAAATATTAAAAAAAACCGGTGTAAAAATTAATATCATAGATGGCAATGACGAAGCGGCAATTATAGCAAATACAGATTTACAATCGCTAATCTCTTCAGACAGATCCTACTTGTATGTTGATGTGGGTGGTGGTAGTACCGAGTTTACTTTATATAGTAATAAAGAAGTGGTTGCATCAAAATCATTTAAGTTAGGTACCGTGCGCCTTCTAGAAGGATTAGTAGGACATACTGTTTGGGAAGATGTAGAAACATGGATTAAAGAAGTTACAAAAGGTCACACTAAGATAGATTTAATAGGTTCTGGCGGAAACATTAATAAAATCTTTAAACTAAGTGGTAAGAAAGATGGTAAGCCTCTAACCTATTTCTATATGGTAAGTTTTTACGAATTTTTACAATCGTATAACTATGAAGAGCGCATTACTGAATTAGGCTTAAATATAGATAGAGCAGATGTTATTATACCGGCTACACGTATTTATCTATCGGCAATGAAGTGGAGTAGATCAAAAAATATACATGTTCCAAAAATAGGATTGTCAGACGGCATCATAAAATCGCTGTATAACGATAAAAATCAAGTTGTTTAGACTATCAAATAAAAATTATAGTAATATTGCAGTGCCCAATTTATCTATGAAACCAATTTAAATATTTATTATGAAGAAATTATTACTTATTTTATTAATTACAGCTTCTGCTACTACTTTTGGCCAAAATGTAAGATATGGTGCTAAATTAGGATTGAATGTTTCAGAATTGAGTGGTGATTACGACGATGCTTTAAGTCGTTATGGTTTTGTTGCCGGTGTTTTTGCAGATATTCCATTAAGTGGCTCATTAGATTTTCAACCTGAATTATTATACTCTGCTCAGGGAAATAAACCTAATTCTGTTGCAGGTAGTGCTAATGCAGAGCGTGCAGAACTTGATTATCTTCAATTACCTTTATTGCTAAGATATAATAAACAACGTTTTAACGTTCACGTAGGTCCTCAGGTAGGTCTTGCAATTTGGAATTCTTTCAACAGATTTGAATATAAAAATTATGATGTTGCTGCTGTAGGTGGTATAGGTTATCAAATTATTGATGGTCTTTCGCTAGAGGCTCGCTACAACTTTGGGTTCGTAGATGTTGTTAATTCTGCTAGAGAGGGAAAAAACAGATACTTTACACTATCTGCTGCTTATAGACTATAGGTATTAAGGCAGATAACAAACAATAAAAAAACCAGTTCAATTGAATTGGTTTTTTTATTGATGTAAATTTTCTAGCCGTGTATGCTCTGTTGTACACTAAGGTTTTTCATTATATCAGCTTCAAATTCAAGCAAATTCTGCCATTTTGCATTGACTTCGTCTTCATCACCATATTTGCGTGCAAATCCTAAAAACATGGTATAATGATTAGCCTCACTGACCATAAGATTGTGGTAAAAAAGTCTAAGTTCAGGATCCTTTAATTCTTGAGATAGCAATCTAAAACGTTCGCAACTGCGGGCTTCAATTAATGCTGCGTATAGTAGTCTGTGTACGAGTTGTGTGGTACGACTTCCTCCCTTAGGAAAAAATTTAAGCAGTTTATTTACATACTCATCTTTACGGTCATACCCCAAAGCATTACCGCGAGCTATTATTTTATCGTGAACCAGCTTAAAGTGACTTATTTCTTCTTTTACCAGAGCGATCATTTCTTGAACAAGCTCTGTATATTCTGGAAAAGATACAATAAGTGATATTGCTGTTGATGCTGCTTTTTGCTCACAAAACGCGTGATCAGACAAAATATCATCAATATTCATTTCTACTATATTAACCCATCTTGGGTCTGTGGGAAGTTTAAGGCCTAACATTATATATCAAGATCAAAAGTGGTACGTAAAATTTCTAAATCTGGGTTCTTATCTTTTAGCTTCTCATATTTTTCACGTGGTGAATACGCGTATTTGCGTTCTGCAGCCTCATTAACCGTGATTTCTATAGTTATGTCATAATTATTGAGTTTCCGCTTTAAAAACTCTAATAAGCTATGCTGGGCTCGTTCTAGCTCAACCCGCATCGTCTCATTAGGGAACTCTAAGTGAATAACAGTGCCTTTTAAGGTGGGCGTATCTGTCTCAAGATTTGAGGCTAGAATTTTTTCTCCTTTCTTTTGAAGTCGGCTTACATATTCTTTCCAGGTAGCAAGTAATGCATTTTCTGTGAAAGGATCTTTAGGTAATTGACTAACATCAACTTCTTTTACGGTCTTTTTTTCAAGTATTTCTTTCTTACGCTTAAGACCTTTTAATGAAAGACTTGACACGTGACCAGAACTTACGCTAGTTTGTGGTTTAGTTTCCGGCTTACTAGCAGGTGTAGATTGAGTTTTTTTAGTTTCTTGAGTATTCTGTTCTGTAGGTATGACTGGTTTAGAAATGCTTCCTTGTGATGTAGCATCAGTTTGTGTCTCTGCAGCAGTAACAGTTAATTCATTTTCAGCATTTTTAAAATATGATGCAGGAATTATAAAGTTAGGAGCTTTTTTTTTTCTCCATCAAAAGTGATAGAGGCCATTTGCATTAGGCAAAGTTCTACAAGAAGCCTGGGATTACGACTTGTGCGATATTTTAAATCACACGTATTAGCGGTTTCTAAAGCTTGCAATAAAAAATCAAAGTCTGCTTTTTTAGCTTGTTCATGATATCTCGCCTTGGTTTGATCACCAACTTCTAAGAGCGCGATGGTTGCTGCATTTTTACAAACCATTAAATCTCTATAATGAGATGCTAGACCTGCTATAAAATGGTGCCCGTCAAAGCCTCTTGATAAAATCTCATTAAAATTTAATAATAACTGTGGAATGTTATTTTCTAAAATAAGATCTGTAGATTCAAAATAGGTATCGTAATCAAGTACGTTAAGATTTTCGGTAACTGCGGCTCTGGTCAAATTATTTCCGCAAAAACTTACAACCCTGTCAAATGTAGATAATGCATCTCGTAAAGCACCATCTGCTTTCTGTGCGATAATGTGCAGGGCTTCTTCGTCTGCGGTAATACCTTCTAGTTTTGCAATATCTGCAAGATGTTCGCGAATATCTTTAACCGTAATTCGTTTGAAATCAAATATTTGACATCTAGAAAGAATGGTGGGAATTATTTTATGTTTTTCTGTAGTTGCAAGAATAAAAATAGCGTGCTTAGGTGGCTCTTCTAATGTTTTTAAGAATGCATTAAATGCTGCAGAAGATAGCATATGAACCTCATCAATAATATATACTTTGTATTGACCTACCTGAGGTGCAATGCGTACTTGATCAATAAGATTACGTATATCATCTACCGAGTTGTTTGAAGCGGCATCTAATTCAAAAATATTAAATGCGTAATCTTCATTTTCATCAACTACCTCATCTGCCTGCTGATTAATTTTTTTAGCTAAAATACGTGCGCACGTGGTTTTACCTACACCTCTGGGACCTGTAAAAAGTAAGGCCTGTGCGAGATGATTATTAGCAATGGCATTTTCTAACGTATTAGTAATAGCCTGTTGCCCTACGACATCTTTAAAGGTAGCGGGTCTATATTTTCGGGCTGATACGATGAATTGCTCCACAGATTTAAAGTATAGTTTTAAAACCGAAAAGTGATTCGGTTAATAGATGTTCAAAGATAAAAATAGCTAAATCAATATGGAGTACAGATTTACTTTTTTTGCAATTTTCTTATTAACAATGCAGCTTCTTTGAAATACGATTAAAACAATTTTTGTAGGCTTTAAAAGTGTATTTTTGCGCAAAGCAGACCGCCTTATCACTCTATGTATTTAGGGAGGAAAGTCCGGACACCATAGGGAAGCATAGCGGCTAACGGCCGTCTAAGTTTGTAGGCAATTACTAACTTAAGGACAAGTGCAACAGAAAGTATGTACAGGTAATGCTGTAGTGAAACCAGGTAAACTCTATGCGGTGCAATGCCATGTAAACCGGCAATTAAGTGCGTCTCGTGCGATGCCGGAGGGTAGGCAGATAGAACAAATAAGTAATTATTTGTCTAGATAAATGATAAGGTATTATTGCTTGCAATAAGAACAGAATCCGGCTTATAGGTCTGCTTTTTTTTATAAATTCTGAATGTTATTTTCTACCCAACTAACTGCGTCTTCTAGCGTATTAAAAATCTCATAAGGCTTAGGGAAAAATGCCTTCTCAAAATTAGCGGTGCTACGTTTTGCTTCAGTATTAGTTACAATTGCAACAGCAAGCATATTAGGATAGTCTGAACAATTAATATAATCTACAGGATTTACATTATAATCTGACCTTCGGTAAGCGATGTGTACATATTTTTGATTTTCTTTAAAGTGATCAAATAGTACAGAACCTGCTTCATTAAAAAGTTCTTTTGTAAGAACAACTCCTTGATTAATCTCAGAAATCACATAGTTATTTGCGAAAGTAAGTTTGCAAAAACTTAAATTAATCGTTTTTAAACTTTGCGTCATTTTTATTTTCTTAAATAGTTATTTTTTCTATCAAGTTAATTCAAAACTACTTGGAAAAAAAACTAAAAGCACTTCCGCCGTATTTACGTATTTCAAAAAAAGAAGGGTGATCTTGTAAATCTGTATTTTTACTATGCTCAATTATAAGACTACCTTCTGGTAATAACAGATTGTTATCTATAACATATTCAATAATTTTTGAAAATTGTTCCTTTTCAAAATCATAAGGAGGATCTGCAAAAATGATATCGTATTGATTAGTCTCTCGTAATAAGTATGTATATACATCAGACTTTATCACCTTAATATTCATTTCAAAAGAGGCTGCAGTTTCTTCTATAAATTTTGCGCAACCACTATTACCATCAACGGCTGTAACAGCTTCAGCTCCTCTAGAAGCAAACTCATAGCTTATGTTACCTGTGCCAGAGAAAAGATCTAATACGTTAACACGGGTTAGACTGTATCTATTGCGTAAGATATTAAAGAGCGACTCTTTAGACATGTCTGTAGTAGGTCGTACCGGTAATTTTTTTGGAGCAGTGATACGTCTACCTTTAAAGCTTCCGCTGATGATTCTCATAAATTAAGATTGTATTTTAAAAAAGAATAATTTAATTGATCCTGTTCTACAGACTCTACGATTTGAATATTGCGAACGTAATTGTAAAGTAGAGAATACTTAGAGTCTTCAAGATTAATATTTCCGCTAAGTTTTAATAGGGTCTCTTCAGGATTTAAACTCAATTGTTCAAAGCAAAAAAGAATATAGTATACAAAGTCTATATCTGTATCATAATTAAAGCGATTACTTAATAGTACTCTTTTACCTTGATATATAAGTATATCAATCGCTCTTAAACCTATCTGAACAAAAAACAGTTTCTCATTAGAATTGTTATCATCCTTTAGTAAATTTTTTATTAAAACAGACTGACTATGGTAATAGGTAAATGTGCCAAAATGATCAAAAAAGAAATTATTAATATTTGTATAGGGTACGTAAACATTTATAAGGTTTAAATTATCTAGCTCATCATATACGATAAAATCTGTTTTTAAAATTTTGGTATTAAACTTTAAATAATCGGTTAAATTTTTAGGGTCAAATAAATGGTTGGGAACAATTGTAAAAAGTTCATTAGCGTAGATAACAACAACCTTTTTAAAGTTGTTGTGAAGAATGGGGTTATTCTCAAATATTCTTTGAATTTCTACTAATGCGTGCTCAGCAGTATGAACGTTTTTAAAAGAATACTGCCTGCTAAATTGACTATTTGCAGAACTATCATCATTTATATAAAACGAAAATCCATCCAAGCTAACTTGGATGGATAATATATTAAGTTCTGGATTTACCAGAGAATTAGTCTTCACTGTCACCGTAACTTTGAGGCCAGTTACCCGCTGTACTTATTTCGGTCATAGAACCCACAGATAAGTAAGCACCATTTACACCTTCAACAGAAACTGTTTGCTTTTCTTTAGCAACATAATCTTTTGGTTGATCAAACAGTATTACATCTTTAGAAACTTTAGCTTCAAAAACAGGAATTGGAGCATCGTTTTTTAGAACTGTACCTGCTTCCATCTCAAATTGCTTATCTGTACCAGGAACATTCATCATTGTTTTGTAACGATCTGTACCTTGATATAGAGAATCTTTTACAGATGCTCTACCTAGTGTATCAATTATAGTAATTTCTTTACGTGTATCTACACGGTAACGTTTTGTTGCTTCCTCATCAAGAACTAATGTATCACGACGTTCTGTAAGTGTGAATTCTGCAGTATCTAAAAACTTAACTAGTTCATCAAAGCTACCGGCAAATTTGCCATTAAGTTGTTTAAATGCTAATTGGCCTTTTTGAATGTCTTTAAGTTTGTTAACTGATTTTTGATAACGTACAACTTTAAGATCATTAAATTTAACTTCGCCGTAAACTGAGTTAAAAAGAAGGTATCCTAATACTCCGATAACAACCCAAAGTACTAACTGAAATACTAATTTCATTCGATGTGTGGTTTTAGATTTAATAATGGTTACCGACAAATCTACAATTTTTTTTTAATCGTTAAAGGATATCCCGAAAAATTCATTACTATCTTTACCCGAATCAATAAATATCTATGGAGCTGGATTATCAAGCATTTTACAAACTACTTCTTAAGGATTTCCCATTCGCCCCAACTTCAAAGCAAGACATTCTTTTACAACAACTTAGTAAGTTTTTATTAGATCCTAAAAATGATACGATTTACCTTTTAAAAGGGTATGCTGGTACCGGTAAAACAACCGCAATAGGGACAATTGTTAAGAACTTGTGGAAAATAAAAATGTCTTTTATACAATTAGCACCCACAGGAAGGGCTGCTAAAGTCATTTCTAATTACAGTGATGAACCTGCTCAAACCATACATAGAAAAATATATTACCCTAAAAAAGAGAGTGGTGGTGGTGTGTCTTTTACACTACAAAAAAACAAACACCGCAATGCATTATTTATAGTTGATGAGGCATCTATGATTTCTGATGCTGCGTCAGAGTCAAAATTATTTGAAAATGGCTCTTTGCTAGATGATTTAATGTCTTACGTATATAGTGGGCATCAGTGTAAACTTCTTTTAATAGGTGATAACGCACAGCTGCCACCCGTTAAGATGGATTTGAGTCCTGCTCTTGACGCTCGGCACTTAGAACTTCAGTTTAATAAAAAAGTGCTAAGTATAGAACTTGATGAAGTGATGCGCCAGGCAGAAACTAGTGGTATTCTTAAAAATGCCACACGTATGCGCGAGTTTCTCAATGACGGTTTGTATGAAGATTTTAGATTTGACCTTAGTGATCAAAGCGATGTGGTACGTCTTATAGATGGTCACGAGATCATGGATTCTTTAGGCGATTCTTATCAAGAATATGGTAATGAGGGTACCGCAATAATCGTTAGATCTAATAAACGGGCTAATTTATATAATCAACAAATACGCTCTCGCATTCTCTTTAAAGAAGAAGAGGTAAGCCCGGGAGATTATTTTATGGTGGTCAAGAATAATTATTTTTGGCTCGATATTAAAAGTGACGCTGGTTTTATTGCAAATGGTGACATCGTTGAAATTCTGGAGATTTTCAGTATAAAAGAGATTTATGGGTTTCGCTTTGCTGAAGTAAAAATACAAATGACAGATTATCCTAATCTTGCTCCCTTTGAAACAGTTTTACTATTAGATACGCTTACTTCAGAAACACCTTCCTTATCTTATGAAGAGGGGAATCAATTATATCAAGAGGTGATGAAAGATTATGCAGACGAAACATCTAAGTATAAGAAGTTTCTTAAAGTTAAAAACAACAAGTTTTTTAATGCATTACAAGTAAAATTCTCATACGCCATTACGTGCCATAAATCTCAAGGAGGGCAATGGGAGACCATTATGGTTGAACAGCCCTATCTTCCTAATGGTATGGATAAAGATTATCTAAGATGGCTCTATACGGCCGTAACCAGAGCTCGAAAAAAACTTTATCTTATAGGTTTTAAAGATGATATGTTTATAGAAAACTAAGAATATGGATTTTTTTATAAGTATTTGCTTAGGGGTAGGGCTGGCAGCAGCGGCCGGCTTTCGTATTTTTTTACCTCTTTTAGCATTGAGTATCGCTGCTTATTTTGATGTGCTCAATCTAAATGAAAGTTGGATTTGGTTGGGCTCCTTGCAGACATTAATCTTATTAGGAGTAGCTACGTTACTAGAATTGTTTGCATACTATATACCTTGGTTTGATAATATCTTAGATACAGTAGCGGTACCTCTTGCCGGCATTGCAGTTACTATATTATTTTTTGTTACTCTGGGAGATTTTGAGCCTTGGGTTTCGTGGTCTCTTGCGATTATTGGAGGTGGTGGTACAGCAGGATTTATCGCCGGTTCTACTGCTGCTGTTAGAGCTGTATCCTCAACATCAACACTAGGCATGGCTAATCCTTTATTTGCAACGTTTGAAAATTTTGTTTCTATCTTACTTTCTATTCTAGCTATATTTATTCCTGTGTTTGCCGGCATACTTGTAGTTTATTTAATTTACAAATGCTTAAAATGGTTTTCTAATCGAAAATCTAAAGTCAATATATAACGTTTACAATGACTGAAAAATTAAAAATAATAGCAATGATACCTGCGCGCTATGAGGCCTCTCGTTTCCCGGGTAAACTAATGCAAGACCTTGAAGGGAAACCTGTAATAATACGTACTTACGAAGCTGCTGTTAAGACAGGTCTATTTGACGATGTATATGTTGTAACAGACAGTAACTTAATCTATGAAACCATCTTACAAAATGGGGGCAAAGTTATTATGAGTCAAAAAGAACATAACTGCGGCAGTGATCGTATTGCAGAAGCTGTAGAGAATCTAGATGTAGATATTGTTGTTAATGTGCAAGGTGATGAGCCTTTTACTAATGAAGCAGACATGCGTAATGTACTTACGGTATTTTATGAGAAGGGAGCAGAGCATATAGATTTAGCATCTTTAATGACTCCTATTACAGCTATTGATGAAATTGAGAATCCTAATAATGTAAAGGTTATAGTAGATCACGAGAATTTTGCATTGTATTTTTCAAGAGCACCTATTCCGTTTCCTAGAGATAGGGATATTGAGGTTGTCTATTATAAACATAAAGGTATTTATGCGTTTAGGAAGCAAGCAGTTCTTGATTTCTATAAACTACCCATGCGCAATCTTGAGGCTGCAGAAAAGATAGAAGCTATACGTTATTTAGAATATGGTAAGCGCATCAAGATGGTTTTTTCTGAAACTCCGGCTATAGGTATTGATACACCCCAAGATTTAGAAGATGCGAGACTTATATTAAAATCTCAATATGGAAACTAATGGGATGGTTATCTAAGAAAATATATGAAGCATTAGGTTGGCACATACGAGGTAAATTTCCTTCTGAGGTAAGTAAAATGGTTGTAATTGCCGTACCTCATACGAGCTGGCATGATTTTTATATGGGTATATTATTTAGAGGAGCGTTAGGCGAACGTATAAATTTCCTTGGAAAAAAAGAACTTTTTAAGTGGCCTTTTGGTTTGTTTTTTAGAAGCCTTGGAGGTACCCCATTAAACCGTGTAAAAGGTCAAAATCAAGTAGAGCAAATTGCAGCACTATTTGATACAGAAGAGCTATTTAGATTAGCACTGTCACCTGAAGGTACACGAAAAAAAGTAGAAACCTGGAAAACCGGGTTTTATTATATCGCCCTAAAAGCGCAGGTTCCCATTTTACCAATCACTATGAATTTTAAAGATAAAGAGCATCACATAGGGTCGCTATTTTATCCTACAGGTGATATATCACAAGATATGTTAGAATTACGCCTTTTCTTTAAAGATATCCAAGGTAAAATACCTGAGAAAAGTTGATTTTTAGATAAGTTCTGGCGTTTAAACCGCCTAAATTAGTGTTAAACACTCATAAGTATAACTTAAATAATGGTAAAGAAAAGAACTCTTGTAATTACAAATAATTGATAGCTAATAAATTGATATTTAAGGTTTAAAAGATTTAAGATTTCGCGTGTTATCAATTGAAACCATTTTAAATAATTCTGCGTTAATTAGATGAACAAAAAATTATTTTAAACTAAAATTCAATTTATGAAAATTTCAAAACTTATTTATTTGGGAGCACTTGGTGTTTTTGCATTTACGTCATGCAGTGATGATGATGACAATGATACAAATATGAACACGGGTACAGCAGATTTATATGCTACAAGTCATACAGATGGAAACGTTACTAAATACAATTTATTAACTAATGAGACTACAGTATATACTACAACTGCTACAGATGCAGAAGGTATCTATTACGCGCCAGAAGATGATAGTTTTACAATTGCATCTAGAGGAGCAACTCAAACATCATTACAAACTTATATTAGCATTAGCGATATTGTTTCTGCAACAGGGGTACTTAATGTTGATATCACCGGTCCTGCAGCTTTACAGAGTCCTAGAGATCTAGCAGTAAGTGGTAATTTTTATGTAGTTGCAGATAATACAACTAACAATAATAGATTATTTGTTTTTGAACGTACTAATAGTGGTTTTACATTAAGTAGAACACTTAACGTTGATTTTCCACTTTGGGGTATTGAGTTTGTAAACAATGATTTGTATGCAGTAGTTGATACTACAAATGAATTAGCGATCTTTGCTAACTTTTTGTCAAGCAATACTTCAGATGCAGCTATCACTGCTTCTAAAAGAGTGGTTGTAGAAGGTATTGTACGTACTCACGGTCTTGATTTTGATGGTGATACTATGGTAATGACAGATATTGCACAAGCGGCTAATACAGCAGCAGATTTTGATACTGATGGAGCCATACACGTAATTACTAACTTTACCTCTAAATTTAATGCGGTAGCTAATGGTGGTACATTAGCACTTACAGATCAAGTACGTATAGCTGGTGCTTCTACGCTACTTGGTAATCCTGTAAATGTGGTTTATGATGCAGATGCAGATGCTGCTTATGTTGCAGAGCTTGCAAATGGTGGAGGTAGAGTATTAGCTTTTACTTCGGTATCTAGCAATACCTCTGGTACTGCTACTCCGGTAGTAAATAATATGCTATCTGGTGTATCGTCATTATACCTTTACAAAAACTAAATCTCTACAGATTTAATAAATTTTAAAGCGCGGTCAATGACCGCGCTTTTTTATGCTTTAAAAATAAAATATTCTTTAAATATGTTGAGTTCTTCAAAGCCAAATTTGTCTTTTATAAACCGTAATGCCTTTTCAGTATAGAAAAAAGTGTGAGTAAAATCATTCTTATACCACCAGTTTTCAAAATTAATAGAATCAGATAGCATATTAGTCTTACAGTATAATTTGCCATCAGGATTTAAGAGCGCACGTATCTTAGTAAATTCTAAATTAGGATTATGAAAATGTTCTATTACCTCACAGCAAATTATATAATCATAAGTGTAATCTAAAAGGGAAATATCATTTGAATAAAAAGGGTCGTAAGGCTTTATTTGGTATCCATTCTCCTGCAAATAGGAGGTAAGTACAGGATTAGGCCCAGATCCAAAATCTAATCCCTTCTTTTCTTTATTTTGATCTTTAGAAACAGCATTGAGAAGTGGCTTAAGAAAATTTAAATATCCACTATTATCTGAAGTATTCTCATGCTTATCATAACGCTCTTTTTCTTTAATATAGGTCGGGAGGTCACAGGTATCTAAAAAAACAGATGCACAATAGGTGCATCTGTTATAGTTTCTATTTTGAAAGCTACCCAAAAAATCAGCGCTGTGATTACAAAGCAGACAGTGCATAGCTTAAGTAGATTAATAAAGTGTTTTCAGCTTTTTCAATTTGGCCTTCCAGATTTCTAACGTCTTTTTATGCTCTGCTATATTTTTGTGTACTTCTTTAACTAAAGGATTGTCGTCAGCAACGTGTTGAAAGAAACCAAGATTATTTTCTAGTTGATTTATTTCAGCTTTACTTTCTTCAATTTTCTTAGTTATAAAAAAGCGCTCTTTATTTAGTGCATGATCCCCGTCTTGATCTGCCAATGAAGCAACGCGGTTATCATATTTAATAAGTTCTGCATCTTTTCTGCTGAGATCTAAAGTTTTGAATAAGCCGTCTAAAACTTTATTAAAATCTTGATCTATGCTTTTCTTAGAATGAGGTACACGACCTGTATCTTTCCATTCTTTAATAATGGCTTTAATTTCTTTGAGGTTTTCTTCAGGAGTACCTTCAAGTTTAATAGCTCTTGTTTTCTCTAGAAGAGCACTTTTCTTTTCAAGATTAACTTTTTCTTCTTCAAGAATTTCGTTCTTTTCGGCGTGAAGACGATCAAAAAAGTGATTGCAGGCTTTTTTAAAGCGCTTCCATATTTTATCACTGTCTTTTCTAGGTACGTGTCCTATCTTTTTCCAATCTGCCTGAATACGCTTCATTAAGTCGATGGTTGACTGTACATCTTCATTGTCCTTATTCTCCTCAGCTAATTGTATTAGATCATTTTTCTTCTGAAGGTTATCGTATTGCTCTTTCTTTTGGTCCTTGTAGAAACCGTTCTTTTTATGATTAAACTCTCTGGTAGCATTCTTAAATGACTTCCAGGTAGGTTCGTTATCTTTTTTAGGTACTTTACCTATTTCAAAAAAGGATTCTCTTAATGTATTTACTTCTTTCATCTGCTTTTGCCAGCCACCGTGTGATGTAGGTGGTTTTGCAGCAATTGCTTCAATTTTAGAAATAACTTCTTCTTTCTTTTCTAAATTTTCTTCGAAAATCTTGTCAATATTTTTAAAGTAATCTTGTCGTGCGTCGTGGATTTTTTTAGTTGCATTGCTAAATTTTTCCCAGATTTCTTCTCTGTACTCTTTAGATACAGGGCCTATCTCTTCTTTCCAGATCTTGTGAAGCATCTGCAGCTCTTTAAAGGCTCTATTTACATCAGACTCTTTAGTAAGTTCTTCAGCCTGCTCAATAAGCTTTATTTTTTTATCTAAGTTGTCTTTAAAATCTTTATCTCTAAACTCTCTGTTTAAATGTAAAAAGTCATAGAAATTTTCTACGTGGTGGTGATAGTTATTCCAAACTAGATTATAGCGGTCACGTGGGATGTTACCCGCATTACGCCAGCGGTCTTGTATATCTTTAAATTTATCAAAGGTGGTGTTGATGCTATCTTCACCGCCTAATTCGTTCTTTAAATCCTTTAGCTCTTCAATAAGAGCAGTACGCATTTCTAAATTAGCGTTAAGATCTTTCTTTAAATTTTGATAATAATGGTTGCGCTTATCACGGTACTCGTAATACAGGGAATTGAAGTCTTTTTTTAACGGACTATAATATCTGAAATCGATGATATTACCTCCTTCTTCAAGAAACTTATCTTTAGCTTCGTCTTGTTCTTCTTCAAATTTTGAGATAAAGGAAGACCTTAAGTCATTTACATGCTCTTTAATAGCCTGAACATTGTAATTATTTAGAAGATTTTTAAATTCTTTAATGAGTTCTTCTTTGCTTAGGCTATCATAATCTTTATGCGGAATAGTATCACGTTCTGAAATGCTCTCATCTTCTACATCTTTGCTAAGAGCTGCTTCCAGATCGCCATTATCTTCCTCATCATCCTCTTCTTCAACTACAAAGTCTTCATCATCTTCTGAGCCTTTAGCAGCTTGTATAACAGCTATAGATTCAGTAGTTAGCTCATCATTCTGATTTTCAGCAGCGTGCTCTGGTTGATTATCATTTGCGGGATTAGCGTTCTCAGAAGACTCCGGTTTCAAAGCTTTATCTTTGATCTCCTCGGTTTGCTTTTCGGTCTTAGATGCTTTGTTTTCTTCAGACATTTGTTTCAATGTTAAGGTGCTTAATTTATTGAGTTAAAGATACTATTAACTCTTCAAATAGCAAGAGACCCATAATTGACAGGAGTTAATTCCAAATTTCCCAGGCGGCTTCGGCTTGTAATTTTAACATTTCTAGACCGTTAGCGGTCTTAGCACCTTGCTCTCTACCATTTTTTAAAAATTGAGTTTCGGCAGGATTATATACCAGATCGTAAAGCAAATGATCTTTTGTAAGCACACGATAAGGGAGTTTAGGGCATTCTGAAATATTAGGATGGGTTCCTACCGGTGTAGTATTTATTAAAAGTGTGTATTTTGATAAAATAGCTCCGTTAAGCTCGTTGTATGAGAATTGTCCTTTTTTAGGAGTACGTGATACAAATTTATAAGTGATGTCTTCTAATTCTAAGGCGTAAGCAATTGCTTTAGATGCGCCTCCTGTACCTAATATTAATGCGTGATTGTGGTTTTTTTGTTGTAAAAATGGCTGTAGCGATTTTCTAAATCCTATATAATCTGTATTAAAACCTTTTAATTTACCGTTTTGCTGCCGCTTAATCGTATTTACAGCACCTATAGCGCTAGCATGCTTATTCATCTCATCAAGAAATGGAACCACAGTTTGTTTGTAGGGGATTGTTACATTAAACCCAAGACAGTCTTTCCTGTTCTGAAAAAGCTCCTTAATTTCTTCGGCAGATTCACAATCAAAATTAGAATAAGTTCCCTCAATTGTTTCTCTTTTGAATTTTTCATTGAAGTAAACTCTTGAAAAAGAATAATCAATATTCTTACCTATTAGCCCTAACTTAATCATATACATTACTAAAATTATGCCTTGTTTTTACAAGTAATTAATTATGCTTTAAATGTCAAAGATACCCTTTTTATTTAGTTAGGCGCGGGTGTTTTCCCCGTATTTACCTAGCGCCATAACACTTACTACTCCTATAAAAATAAAGAGTGTGGCGATTATATTTTCAGTAGAAAAGTGAGTGGGTATAAATCGATCATAATTGGTTAGAATAGGATCACCCACACGATCGTAATTTACATCTCCCAAAGCATTTGTTTCAAATATGGGTTTTTTCCAGGGCCAGACAACACCTAAGGAGCCGGTAATAAAACCTATTATAGCAGCATTAGTTTGATTTTTGAACCTTTTTAAAAGAAATGCTAAAAAATTAGATAAGGTGACTAATCCCGTTGCAGACCCTAAAGTAAAAATTGCCATTACTTTTAATAAACGTATTCTAAATGGGTTGCTGATAAACGAAAAGTCACCGCGTATGAGCTCTGAAATTGTATCAAATAGTGCATTTACTGAATCTACAAGTAGTAAAACATAATTACCCAGCAAAATTAGTATAAACGATCCCGAAAGACCGGGCAAGGTCATTCCCGAAACACCTATTATACCGCAAAAGAAAACAAAAATTAAATTGTCATTTTGAGTTGCAGGTTTTAATAGACTTATGCCTATACCTGCGACAATACCTAAGCATAAAATGACGAGGTTAGCACGAGACCATTCATTAAAGTCTTTAGCTATTATATAAACACTTCCTATAATCATACCAAAGAACGCACTCCATACATATAGTGGATATTGCTCAATTGCGATATCAAGTATTTTTGATACGCTAAAATAACTAATGATCATTCCAAAAATTAGTAAGAATAAAAACCTGCCATTTACATATCGCGCAAAACTTCTAATACGACCTCCCAGAAGTAATTTAAAGGCTGTTTTATTTACTTTTTGAAGTGAGTAAATAAATTCTTCATAAAAACCAGCAACATAAGCGACCACACCTCCAGATACGCCCGGTACTTTATTAGCCGCGCCCATGGCAAGACCTTTTAGAACCAGCCAGATTTTATCTGAAAGAGTACGGTGTTTAGATTCCATTCTTTTGTTTAGAATTGGCAAAACGTTCAAGTAAGAAAATAGTCAAAAAGCCTATTACTGCTAAGATAATAACCATACTTATTTGTGGATCACCTTCAAAGTTCTGAGGTAGAATGCTTTTTTCTAATAGCGCAACTTCTTTACCGTGAGAATTTGTACGGTAAGAGAGTACTTCTTTCCACGGCCAAACTTTATTAAGCGCACCTATCATAAAACCGGTAAGTAGGGCTAGCGTTAGATTTTGATGATTTTTAAATAGGTATGTAAGTACTTTTGAAAAAGCTTTCAAACCTATAATACATCCTAACATAAAAAGAAGCAATTTAAAAGCTGCATCTTTTATGATTGCAAAATCCATTGCAATTAAACCATCTACAAAATTGCGAACGGTACCTAATACTATGCTATACGACCCTAATAGAAGAAGAATAAAAGAGCCTGATATTCCCGGTAAAATCATAGCAATGATTGCGATAAAACCGCTTAAGAAAATAAACCAGTTGCTGGCTCCTGCACTTAAAGGTTCTGCAATTGTGATATAATATGAGAAAGCAATGCCTACAATGCCTATTAAAAAAACACCTATAGAATATGATTTTATCTGTTTCCCTATATAAACGATACTTGCTACAATCAAACCAAAAAAGAAACCCCACAGTAGAAGTGGTTGTTCTTCGAGTAAATAGGTTATAAGTTTTGCAAGCGATAGGATACTTATTGCGACACCAAGAAAGAGCGCTCCTAAGAATTTAAGGTTATATTCTTCAGCTGCATTAGAAAATCCGTTTTTCTTCCAATATTTAAAGAAAGAAACATCAAGTTTATCTATTGTAGCAATAAGTTCTTCATAAATGCCGGCAATAAATGCTATCGTACCTCCTGAGACTCCAGGAACTACATCTGCAGCACCCATAGCTAAACCTTTTAAAGTAACTACCGCATAGTTAAGCAGTGATCTGTTTTGAGACATTGGCTGTATTGGTTATGCCTCAAATGTAAGAAAACAATTAAGAATTCTTGGCGCGCTTTATTTTTTCTAGCACAGATCTTTTAGCATAAGCAAAAGGGAATAACTCCTCCAAAATAATATCAAACTCGGTATCTATTTTTAATGCATTCTCTAGGTGAAAATGGCCTTTATCATCATCTCCCAAAGTAAAATACAGGCCAGAAAGTCGATATTCAATCTCTGGAGATTCAGAATAAAAAGCTTGTGCTTCTATAAGATTTTGAACTGCGGTATCTAGCTCACCTAAATTGATTAAAATATCACAACGAGTCAACCAGGTATCCAGTTCATAATTACCCAATTCTAATGTTTTACTATAACCGCGTTCTGCTTCTTCATAAAACTTAAGACGGTTATTTATTTTAGCGTATCGCTTCCAGTACAACACATTATCTTCATCTATATTAATGGCTTTATTGATGTAATAAAGCGCATTTTGATAATCCATCTTTTTAGTATAAAAGTCAGTAATTGCAATCCATCCTTTATCTAATAGCGGATCTTCTTTTACAGTTTTTAAAAAGTAGGTTATAGCAAGGTCATCTGCATGTAATTTCTGGTAGCACTTACCCATACGTAGATATGCAAAAGAAGTAGGGTCATCAAGTCCTAATGTGATTTGATAATTTTCAATAGCTTCATTGTATTTACCTAATTTCTCAAGTACTTTTCCTTTTTCAAAATAAGCACCAATAAATGTATCGTCACTTATAATAGCAAAATCGAAAGCTGCCAACGCTTTTTGATAATTTTTTAAATCAAAATATTGCTTGCCTACCTGATGCCAGGCAACCTCACAATACGGGTTATTATCTAAAAACATATTTAGATAATCTATCGCTTCCTGATGTTGTTCTAGAAAGTCGAAGCAATAAATAACATTATAAAGCGCAGAATAATCATCTTCATCAACTTCAATACACTTCATGAAGTTAATTTTTGCATTTTGATAATCATCCATAAACAGATGTTCCATACCTATGAGGGAATAAATATCTGCATCGTCATCGGTAAGTTCTAAAGCAATTTCTAAAAGCTCAATTGCTTTGAGATGATCATCTTGTTTAGAATATATATTTGCTTTCTGAATATAAACCTCTTCATTCTGAGGCTCTAATTCATACAATTCTGCAAGTAAACGGTCTGCATCTTCAAGCTTTTCTTCAAAAATTAAAATTTCTATCTTAAATAATTTGAGGTTTGAAGATGAGGGATGCTGGTCAAGACCAAGCTTAACTGCTTTTTTTGCCAAAGCAATTTTACCATTTTCGAGGTAATGGTTTACAATATTTTCAAAATCATCCGAATCGAAGAAAAGAACATCATTTGTCTTTAACATAGATTCAAAACGGGTGAGTGGGAAATTATCTTCTTCGTGTTCTTGATTAAACTTCATACACGGTTTTTTTAAAAATTTCTGCCAACATAAAAGTAAAAAGGAACGCGTATAGCCCCAATCAATTTTAGTATTGTTGTTAACAAAATAATCAACAATTAAGCCCAAATCTACAATTTGGCTTTTTTAGTCGCAATTTTGTCTAAGACCTTAAGTAATATATGACATCCTTTTTCAATTTCTTGATTTGAGATTGTTAAAGGTGGCGTTATACGTATAGCTTTTCCTTCAAAAAGAAGCCAGAATAAAATAAGACCTTCATCCTGAGCCATAAGTACAGCATCATTTGTAATAGCTTCGGAGGTTGTTATCGCGGCTAGCATTAATCCTTTGCCGCGTACCTCTGTTATAAGTTTATGTTTTAATAATGACCGGAACAGCTTTTCTTTTTCTAAAGCTTGTTCCATTAATGAGGTTTGTAGTATTAATTTTAAAGTAGTCAAAGCCGCTGCCGCAATGACAGGATGGCCGCCAAATGTTGTTATATGACCCATTTTAGGGTTTTCTGATAGTAGTTGCATATGCGCTTTTGAGGCGGTAAAAGCCCCAATAGGCATTCCGCCCCCCATACCTTTACCCATAACAACTACATCAGGAATTACCTCAAAATTTTCAAAACCAAATAATTTACCGGTACGACCAAAACCCGGTTGTATCTCATCTAAAATTAGTAATGCGCCTACTTGCTCACAACGATTTTTGACGGCTTTAAGCCAGCCGCTTTCTGGTTGAATAAAACCGGCACCACCTTGTATGGTTTCCAAGACCACGCCGGCAGTCCGCTCGGTTATGAGGTTTAAGTCTTCAAAATTATTGAAGTTAAGAAATGAAACATCACCTATTACGGGTCTAAAAGGAGCTACACGCTCTTCAAAATCCATTAAGCTAAGTGCGCCAAAGGTATTGCCGTGATACGCCTTTTTAGCTGCTATTATTTCGGTTCTTCCTGTTACACGCCTTGCAAGTTTAATGGCGCCATCTATAGCTTCAGTCCCGCTATTTACAAGATAAGTTTGTTCTAAGGGTTCTGGTAAATTTTCTGCCAGAAGCCGTGTAAGTTTTACAGCAGGGTCTTGTGCATATTCTCCATACACCATTACGTGTAAATACTTATCACATTGTTCTTTTATAGCTCTAATAACTTCGGGGTTAGAATGGCCTACACTTACTGCGGAAACACCCGCAACAAAATCAAGATAAGCTTTTCCAGAGGTATCGTATATATAAGAACCCGTTGCGTGGGAAACTTCTAGAGCAAGCGGGAAGGGGCTCGTTTGAGCCTGATATTTAAGAAAATCAGCTTTCATTTAATTTTCTGTTTGAGTAGAATCTTTTGCTTTAACAGGCAGCTGTTCTTTTAAGACACTTGCAGGTTTTTTAGGTGCAATAGAATCTTGTTTTATTGTTGCTTTATCATTTACAGGTAACCCTATTGAAGGTGAATCTTCTTCACGATTTTTAAAATCTGAAGGGTCTAACTGAGACGCGCTCGGAATGCCTAATTTATTATCTGGTATTGTGTTGTCAAAAAAGTCTTCTTCAATCTCGGGTAGGGGTATACCCTCAATTTTAGTAAGTGTAAATGGTGCTTCGCCTTTAAAAATATCTTCTTTAGTTAATAAGCGTTCGTCACCTCTCCAGTTTAAACCAGGAAATTCACGAGCTTCTTTTTCAAATTTTGAAAGCGGAAACACATCACCATCTACTTGTCGCCATTTAGTAATTTCTATTAGTTCATTATTTTCAAGTATTGCAGTTATTGATGCAGATTTACTTTTATCAATACCTTGTAAAATGCCATCGTCAGAACGCATATAATTTATGCTTTCGGCATTTTTTATAATATCTAATTGATGCAATTTATTATCTAAAAAGGTACCATATAAATCATCTCCTTTAACCTGATTGTAACCTCTTTTTGAAGGGGTGTCAGATAGCGGTATCGTATCTTGCTTGGCTAAAAATGCATTTTTAAAAACGTGTAAAGAGTCTAGTTTTTCTGTGACAGTATTGCTTCTTAGATGAATACTATCACCAGTCATTTGGCTTAAACCGCTCCACAAAATAGGCCTGCCTATCATCTGGGTGAGACCGGTTTGCTGGTTAATGTGTATCGAGTCTGATTTTCCGCTAAGATCACTTTTAAAAAGGCGTACATTGTAATAACCGCGTACGATTCGCTTTTCAGGAATACCGGTTACGACAAGCCTATCGCCGTGAACGTATATAGAATCCTTATCTTGAACAGTAATTGCTACTGCTCGTTTAGTTATAAAAACAGAATCTTTAGCCTTATAAACTTCGGCATAATGACCTTTAATTATACTCTTGTTTGCGGTATCTATAACCCGAATATTATTAGTCGCTGATGCAAAATTAGTAGGTCTATCAAAGTATAAACTGTCTCCATACACCGTACGATTATCGTAATCTATACGCGAGTTTTTTACGAAATAACCATTATCATTGCGCGTGTCGTAATAGCCGCGCTCACAATAAACCGTGCTTACTTCGCTGGTGATCGTTGACGGACCGTAGAGGTAAGCAATACCCGCTTTAGAATAATAATCAAGCTGATCACTATCAATAACATATTCAGGATTGGTGACCACCACATTTTGAATAAACGAGGATTTATCCTGATCCAGGAAATGGCGTCCTATTTTACTTGTAATAACACTTGCCGTATCCCGAAGTGTTCCGCCGCTGCGATAATAAGTTTGTTGTTTGATGCGGTCAAAGTAGAGCGTATCGGTATCTACGGTCGCGGTAGGTGTCTTTAAATTAACACCGCCAGAAGCCCATGCAAATTGTGTGTTACCGTTGTACTCTGCATAGTTGCTGCGCATGGTAATCGTGTCGCCTTGGTTCATACGCACATTACCAATTGCTCTTACAAAGTTTTCATCTTTATAATTAAAGGCAAGATCACACCACATTTCAATACCCTCATGTTGAATATAAACTTGCTTGGTACTTTTGTACATGACAATGGCTCCGGGGTATTTTGCTTCGTCAATCTGCTCAATATCAGATTGAATATTCAATTCTTTTCCCTTTTGGGCGAAAGCACTAATCGTAATAAGAAATACGGTAGTTAGAATAACATTTTTAAAAAAAATGGGCATAGCTAATTTTGATGCAAATATAACGGAAAAACTGCCGTAGATTGTATCATGGGTATGTATTATTGAATAACACAATTTACGAGGCTTATTTATGGTCTTTTAGAATTATAGGTCAAATTTTAATCAAGCTCAATTATCGCGTTTTTTAAATAGATCAACATAATAAGCGGTTGTAAGTTGGTCTTTTGTAATATTTACACCTTCTAAAAAATTGTGAAGTACTTTAAAAACAGCATCAGTTTTATTCTGATAAGGTGTTAAAATTTCAATTTCTAAAAAGGCCTCTTTTAAGTTATCAAACATTACTAAAGCTACTTCTAATTGAAAGCCCTCATAAATAAAATTAAAAATTTCACAATGCTTGGTGTAGGATAGTGTTTTTGAGTATCCTAGATGCTTTACAATTGCATTTGTGTTTTCAGGATTTAATACCTGAGTTTCATATTCTTGTTTTGATTTGCTTTCTAAATCAAAAGGGGTGTCTTTAAACGTCAAAAAATGCTTAGATTCAGTAGTTTCTATAACAGTTTTTGTACGTAGTCTAAGTTCTTGTTCCGTACTATTTAATGCATTATTTAAATCATAATATCGATCATAATATTCTGCACGATAGGTTGATACGGGATTCTGCTTTATGAGTTGGGTTTTAGTAAACTCATAATTTTTTAACTTAGCCTTTAATTCAACCTCATACATAAACTTATTTTATTTTTTAAGATTTACAACTTTATGAATGAACGTGAGTTTTTGAATCACCGGTTCTGACAATATAAAAGGGTAGGCATCTGCGTGACCCATACTTCTGTTTAGCGAGTTCACAACATAGGTAAGCGGTAGATAATGCTTAATAATTTTATCCATTTTAGCTTCATCATACGGATCAAAATCACAACTCACATCTAAGCTAGTCACCTTTTTAAGTTCGGGATCTATTTCTAGGCCAAAATTGTATGATGTCTCCAGCATATCCATCATATGCATATAGTGAGACCAGGTTTCTGCCCAGTCTTCCCAGGCGTGCATAGTTGCGTATGAACTTATGTAGTGTTCTCTCCAATTTGATGGTGCACCATTTTTATAGTGCTCTTGTAATGCTTCACCATAATCTTGAGTGTCGTCGCCAAAAAGAGTTCTAAACTCTTTTAGAATCTCTTCATTAGGCTTAATTAAAACATCCCAGTAAAAGTGACCCACTTCATGTCTAAAATGACCCAGAAGTGTGCGATAACGCTCTTGCAACTGTTCTTTTACATATTCTCTATGTGCAGCATTTGCTTCTTGAATGTTTAGCGTAATTAAACCATTACTGTGACCTGTTTTAACAGCATCAGGATCATTAGCTAAAGGTGCTAAAAAGTCAAAGGTCAGATTTAGAGGTTCTCCTTCAATTATAAATTCTGTAGGGAGGTTCAATTTATGTAAACTATAAAATAGCCTACGTTTAGCAGCTTCAATTTTTTGCCAGTCCAGTTTATTTTCAGGAATACTTATATTAGGAATCATGTGATTTGTAGCACAAGCTTCGCAGTAATCACTTTCAATATCAACGCCAACAAGCCAGTTACACGCATCATTATTAAAATTTGCGCAATATGTGAGTTCTGTATCATTTAAATGAGGTTTCTTGTCATCATTAAAAGAAAGCATCTCCTCAGATTCATTTAAGTAGCCTAGACTGTTTCCACATTTTTCGCAAGAGGTATTCTCAAAGTAAATGGGATTATTGCAATTAGAACATTGAAAAATTTTCATAAGCCTGTTATCTATGGTTGACTGAATATTGTCTATAAATTTAGGAACAAATGTAAAGCAATGAAAATTGCGTTACTGTGAAGGTTTTCAGAAAATTAGAACAAAAAAAATCCGAAGTGAAAACTTCGGATTTTTTAAAATTTATCTGTGAATTGTTTGAGTCCTGTCTGGTCCTACAGACACAATTTTAATAGGCACTCTTAATTCTTTTTCTAAATATTCGATATAGGCGTTAAGCTCTTTAGGAAGTTGCTCATCACCTTTCATTTTAGTAAGATCTTCTGCCCATCCTTTCATTTCAAAGTAAATGGGTTCAACATTCTCAGGTTCTATATTGTAAGGTAAGTGATCTATAACTTCACCTTTATATTTATACTGCGTACATATTTTAAGAGTGTCAAAACCACTTAAAACGTCACCTTTCATCATCATTAATTGGGTAACTCCGTTTACACGCACTGCATATTTTAAAGCTACAAGGTCTAACCACCCGCAACGTCTGGGTCTACCTGTAGTAGCGCCAAATTCGTTACCTACGCGACCCATAGTTTCTCCTACCTCGTCAAAAAGTTCGGTAGGGAAGGGTCCCGACCCTACACGAGTCGTATACGCTTTAAAAATACCAAATACTTCTGCTATTTGACCCGGAGCTACACCCAGACCTGTGCACGCACCGGCTGCAGTTGTATTAGATGATGTAACAAATGGATATGTACCAAAGTCTATATCAAGTAAAGAACCCTGAGCACCTTCAGCAAGTATAGATTTACCTGCTTCCTGAGCCTGATATAGATATTCTTCAGAGTCAATAAATGTAAGTGCTTTTAAAACTTCTACAGCTTTAAAAAATTCTGCTTCTAATTCCTCAAGATTATATTCAATCTTAGCATCATAGAAATCAATCATATCTATATGCTTATCGCGTAACGCTGCATAACGATCTTTCCAGTCTGCTAATTCTAAATCTCCTACTCTTATACCGTTTCTACCGGTTTTATCCATATAGGTAGGACCTATACCTTTAAGTGTAGACCCTATTTTTGCTTTTCCTTTAGAAGCTTCAGAAGCTGCATCAAGTAAGCGGTGTGTAGGAAGTATTAAATGCGCTTTGCGCGATATTAATAGCTTCTCTTTTATATTGAGTTTAAACTGAGCTAGATTATCAAGTTCTTTCTTAAAAATAACAGGGTCTATCACAACGCCATTACCTACAAGGTTTATTGCATTTTCATGAAAAATACCTGATGGTATAGTGTGTAAGACATGCTTTATACCGTCAAATTCAAGAGTGTGCCCTGCGTTAGGACCGCCTTGAAAGCGTGCTATAATATCGTAATCTTTTGTAAGAACATCTACAATTTTGCCCTTGCCTTCATCTCCCCATTGGAGACCTAGAAGTAAATCTACTGCCATCTATGCGTTGTTGTCTTCGGTTGTGTTATCTGTTGAAATTTCTTTTTTACGGGTTCCGTAAAAATAAAGCGAGTGTTTGTTGATATCAATATTAAAAACTTCTTCAATTGTTTTTTTAATTGATTGTATACGTGGGTCACAAAATTCAATAACCTCACCGGTATCTGTAAGTATTACGTGATCGTGTTGTTTATCAAAATATGACTTCTCGTATTGTGATTGATTTTGACCAAATTGATGTTTACGTACCAGACCACAAGCAAGTAATAATTCTATCGTGTTGTAAAGCGTAGCTCTACTTACCCGATATTTTTTATTTTTCATGCTTATGTAAAGCGTCTCGATGTCAAAATGATCTTTATAATTGTAAATCTCCTGCAGAATCGCGTAGCGCTCTGGGGTTTTACGATGACCATTGTCTTCGAGAAACTTAGTAAAGACGTTTTTAACGACTTCTTGATCTTTATTTATAATTGTTTTAGGTCCCATAATTGAAGGTGCAAAGTTACGTATTTACAGGCGTATGACTTTGTCGATACCGTTTATTTTTTTTAGGTTTTCTATGAGCTTGCGTAAATGCTCTTTGTTCTTAACGATTACAGTGATATTTCCTTTAAAAATACCGTCGTGTGTGGTGAAATTTAAGTTACGCATATTTACGTGCATATGTTCAGAAATTTCACGGGTAACACCATTTACTAATCCTAGTGTATCTATACCTGAAAGTTCTAAATCTGCCTGAAATTCTTGAGCTGAAGAGTCTATCCACTTTGCAGGGATGATTCGATAAGCATAATTACTCTGCATAGCAATTGCATTAGGGCAGTTTTGCTTGTGTACTTTTATGCCTTCAGAAACCGTAGTGAAACCAAAAACCTTATCACCTGGTATAGGATTACAACATTTAGCTAAAGAATAATCTAGCTTTTGCTCATCTTTTCCAAATACGAGCATGTCGTATTTATCTGTTATCTCATCTTTATCTACATGCTCTGCTACAGGAGCTTTACGTATTTTATTTTTAATATAACTCACAAAAGCATTACTGCGGGAAGCAGCATATTCTTTGATCATTTTATTGTCTATGGTTCCAATACCTACTCTGTAAAACAAATCAAGACTTGTTTTAAGTTTAAAGTGTATTACCATCTCATTGATGATGTTTTCGTCTAAAGAAATCTTTTGCGAGCGCAATTTTCTATTTAGAATCACTTTACCATCTTCTGCAATAACTTTTTTCTCATCTTTTAAAGATGATTTTATCTTTGCACGAGCTCTTGCTGTGGTTGCATAATCAAGCCAGTTGTTATTAGGTCTGGCATGTTCAGAAGTTATTATTTCTACCTGATCTCCACTTTTAAGTTCGTGACTTAACGGTACTAACTTACCATTTACGCGAGCTCCGCGTGTATGCATACCAACTTCGGTATGTATACTAAATGCAAAGTCGAGTGGTGTAGCGGCTTTAGGAAGTGATTTTAGTTCACCTTGAGGGGTAAAAACAAAGATTTCCTTATTGTATAGGTTGAGTTTAAACTGTTCTACAAATTCTACTGCGTTAGTCTCGTTACTTTCTAAAGCTTCCTGCAAGCGGTTTAACCACTGGTCTAATGTCTGATCTTCCTCAGTCTCTGTAGTAGGTCCTTGTTTATATTTGTAATGCGCGGCATACCCTTTTTCAGCAATTTCATTCATACGATCAGATCGTATTTGAACTTCTACCCAACGCCCTTTTAAACCCATTACAGTTATGTGTAGCGCCTCATAGCCGGTAGATTTCGGAGAGGAAATCCAGTCACGAAGTCGGGTGGGATTCGGTCTAAAATGGTCTGTAACGATTGAATAAATTTTCCAGGCTAAAAACTTCTCACTATCAGGAGTACCTTTATAAATAATACGAATTGCAAATTTATCATATACCTCATCAAAGGGAATATTCTGCTTCAGCATTTTACGGCGAATGCTGTAAATAGATTTAGGTCTACCTTTTATTTCATAATCCAGAACTTCTTTATCAAGAGAATTTTGAACAGCTTCAGTAAACTCTTCAATATATTGATCCTGTTGCTCTTTTGTCTCTTTCATTTTCCGCGAAATGCTTCTAAACACTTCGGGTTCTGTATATTTAAGACCTAGATCTTCAAGTTCGGTTTTGATATTATAAAGTCCTATACGATGTGCAAGAGGAGCATAAATATATAAGGTTTCACTAGCGATTTTAACTTGTTTATCTGGTCGCATAGCGTCCATCGTTTGCATATTATGCAAACGATCTGCAATTTTAATAATGATAACGCGTACGTCATCATTAATGGTAAGCAGCATTTTTCTAAAATTCTCTGCCTGCAAAGAAGCATCGTGATGCTTTTTTAAATTTGATATTTTTGTAAGACCATCTACAATGCGAGCGACTGTAGGGCCAAAAAGTTCTTCTAAATCTTCTAATGTATACGAAGTGTCTTCAACAACATCGTGCAACAATGCAGCAGCGATAGAAGTGGCATCCATACCTATCTCGCTGGCAACAATACGTGCAACTGCAAGCGGGTGAAATACATAGGCTTCTCCAGACTTGCGGCGTTGATCTTTATGCGCATCTACAGCAACCTCAAACGCCTTTCTGATCATTTTTTTATCGTCGTCAGATAGGGTGCGATAACTTATGCGCAATAATTCTTTATAGCGCCGTGTAAGCTCTTTATTTTCTTTTTCTATATCCTCAGGAGTCATCATCTAAAAGTACAATTATATAATAGAAAAGCAAACGCAAAAACATTACCAAAGATGCTGAATACGCAATTAAACTGGGCTTTTTTTGATTTGATCTTAATATTATTTAGACAGATTGCGATAGCGCTGCAATAGGGTGGGATGGGAGTACTGAAACTTTACATACAAGGGGTGTGGAGTGAGATTGCTCAAGCTATTGCGGGATAGTTTTTTTAAAGAACTTATAAGGGGCGCCGCCGAAAATGTATTTTTCGCAAAATCATCTGCCTGATATTCAAATTTTCTAGAAAGTAAACTCATTAAAAACCCTGTAACACCAGAAATTGGAGCATATAAAATTCCGAAGGCAATAAGACCTATGTGAAAACTGGGTTTTGTTACACCTAAAGCCTCTGAAAATATAGGCTGACTTATGAATATACCTAGAAGCCATAAGGTAAATCCTGTGAGTAGGATTGAAGTAATTAGGTTAACTATAATATGATTTTTTTTGTAGTGACCTACCTCGTGCGCTAATACAGCAACAATTTCTTCTTCTTCAAGGTCATTTACTAAAGTATCATACAATGTTATTCTTTTTTCTGAACCAAAACCCGAAAAGTACGCATTGGCTTTTGTGCTGCGCTTAGAACCATCTATTATAAATATGTTATCTAGTTGAAAACCTACGGTTGCAGAGTAGGCTTCAATTTGATTCCTTAAAGGACCTTGTTCTAAAGGTTTTTGCTTGTTAAAGAGTGGTACAATAAGTTTTGCATAAAACATATTCATCACCAGTGCAAAAACAGCAAAGACAATCCAGGCGTAGATCCAAAAGAAACTACCACTCATTTGATAAAACCAAATTATAAGCGCTAATAACCCACCACCCACTAGAATAGTCATTACCCAGCCTTTTAATTTATCTGCGAAAAATAGTGCCGGAGTAGATTTGTTAAAACCGAATCGTTCTTCAATGATAAATGTTTTATAATAACTAAAAGGGGTTGTTAGCAGGTCTGAGCCTAGCATTATTATTCCGAAGAAAATAAGTCCTACTACAATTTCATTATCACTAATTGATCGTGCAAATGTGTCAATAAATGCAAAACCATCTATAAAGAAAAAAGTTAAGGTTACAATAAGCATAAACCCAGATGTCATTGCTGAGAACTTAGCATTTGCTTTCTTATAAGCTTGCGATTTTTTATATGTTTCTTCATCATAAACATCAGCTAATTCTGCAGGAACAGGATCATCAAAGTGTTTTGCATTTAACCAGTCTAGAACCTGATCAACTAGAAAACTAATTACGATAAATGCAATGATTGTATAAAATACAAGTGTAGGTGTCATTAACAGAGAGTTATAAAAGTATTAGTTAAAACCACGCTGTCTGCGGGCTTCAAAAACTAAAATCGCAGCTGCCACCGAGACATTCATAGAGTCCAGGCTGCCTTGCATAGGTATAATAATATTTTTAGTAGCATGCTCACGCCACAATTCAGAAAGTCCGTCTGCTTCAGTACCTACTACGAGGGCAGTGGGTTGTGTATAATTTTGTGATTCATACGAGACTGCTTCCTGAAGAATTGCGGTGTAGCGGTTGATATTATGTTCAATTAAAAAATCAATAACTTCTTGTGTCGTTCCTGTAGCGATATTTACTGTAAACACGCCGCCCACGCTAGAACGTATAATGTTAGGATTGTACAAATCTGTTTTAGGGTTTGCAAGTATAAATGCATCAACACCAGCGGCATCTGCCGTACGTAATAAGGCGCCTATATTTCCTGGTTTTTCGGGGGCTTCAGCTACTAATATTAAAGGATTTTCTGGAAGAAGCAAATTACTTAAACTATTTGATTTAGATCGAACACAGGCAATTAAACCTTCGGTACCAGAACGGTATGCAATTTTTTTATAAACTTCTTCAGTAACAGCGATTTGTTCAACATTGTGTTCAAGTTGTACTTGTAAGGCCTTCAAATCTTCAGGGTCTATGATGTTTTCGCAGAAAATAATGCGTGTTAACTCAAAGCCTGCTTGTAATGCCAAATTAACTTCGCGAACACCTTCGATTAAAAATTCACCTGATTTACGACGTTCTTTAGCTTTTTCCCGTAAGGTGACCAGTTGCTTTATCGTGGGATTGTGTATGCTGCTAATTTCTTTAACCATAATGCAAAGTTAGTACAGGTTTAGCGTGTGAGGGTAGAATCTTTAGATTTCTTAAAGGTGTAATGTTCTTTTAATACTTTAAGAAACTCCTCTTTAGCATAGCCTTCTGGAGTTTTACTAATTAAATTGAAATCTACCTGATCATTATCTCTAATTTTTAGAGAGTCTGAAGGATATAGTTTGTCTACCACCTTTTGTAAACTATAATTTTGGACTTCTAAACACAAGAGATTTCCGTTATTAAGTGTATCAAAACTCATATTTGATGCGCGCTCAACGGTAAAGGCAATACCGGTCGCTTTAAAGATTACATTTTCATTGTTAATCAGTTCACGTTCGACATTATGAAAAAATAAAAAGGCAAGCATTATTAAAATAAAATTATGAAAAAAATGTCCTAAAACAGCCCACAAAAAGCCAAGTTTCAGTCTTAAAAAACTGAATATAATACCGGCAAATAGTTGTGCACCTACAATTATGGGTGCGAGTAGGAAAAATGTAAGATCAACGTTAGTATAGTTGCTAAGATGAATGAAGCCAAAAACTGCAGAAACTATATATACTATAGGTCGTAAATTGCGCTTCCAAAAATTAGAAAAATCCTTTTTGAGCAAATACCCTAAAACTCTAAGTAGATAATTACGTTTATATTTTAATGAAAATCGAAATATGCCTTCTTCAAGCAGCGGGGTGAGTATGCAGATTATTAATATAGAAGTCCATATGGTGTAGGTTTCTGTATTTAAGAGATTTTCATACGGCTCTAACAACGGACTTAAAACACCGCTGAGAATAACAAAAATAAAAGCTATACCAAAATCATAGCTTACTGCGGTTATTAAATACTTTATTTTTTCCCAGATAGAAACTTGAAATACACAATCATCTGGGCTTTTTATAAATGAATTGATGTCTTCAATACGTGAACCTAATCCCATACATTTAAGAGTATCTATTACTTCTTGAAAATAGGTATAAAGTAAGAAAGTGTGTAGCCGTAACCAGCGCCATAAACATTGTCTGTGGTCACTTTATTAAATCCCGGAGCAAATAAATTAGCAAAATCATCTGGTGCCTTCTGGGTTAATGCTCGTTTTAATTGAACATTTACACCTAGGTATAAGTTATTAAATAATTCTACCTGCATTCCTAATTGGAGTTCAACCCAGATTAGATTAAGGTTATTATACGTACGTGAATCTGTGCGTAAATCTGGTTCAAAAAAAGTGTTTGTAGTATAAATGGTGTAGCTGTTAAGATCCTGGCTAAATGTTGAAAATCCGCCGCGTACACCCACATATATTAGGTTTGACATCCCAACCCAATTGTTGTAAATGTTGTAGTTAAAACCAGCCTTTATATAACTTCCCTGAGTTTTAGCATCAAAGTTAGCTTCATTGTACTCTTTAGTTTCAGTACCTAATTCTGCAGCGAGATAATAATGCTCACGTATTCTAAAATCTCCTACAATTTCAAAACCCTGATAGGTGTCATCTAATAAAGTTCTAAGAGGTTTGCTAAGATCTATACCTACGCGTAAACCATATTTATCTGTCTTAACTTTGGGAGTTAATGTGTCTGACTCTATTTTTTCTAGAGGCTCTTTTACTTCAATCCCTTGTTGCTGAGCATTCATTGCAGAAAGCCCAAACAGCACAAAACTAATGACGAATAAAAACCTGTGTTGTGTCTTCATTTGCGATAGTTCTGTTATTAATTATTAAATCATCTATCCAGCGGGCATCAGGACCGGGATTAGTTTGTATAGTAAGATTGTTAAATACTACTCTATAACCACAAGCTCTACTAATAAAAGTTTCTTGGGGTACGTAGGTAAATGTAACTGTATCTGCATTATTAGGATCTTCTGCGGCAACGAGGTTATTTGGGTTTTTAACAAAAACCAGTACCGTTGCAGTAGTATCTGTTCTCAACGGAATTTGAATGGTAGATGCTCCTGTGTATACGATGCTGTCTGAACGATCTTGTTTATAAATAGTAATATTTAAAGGCTTAGCTTCATTCACGTTATCAGAATCAAAAAAGCCAATCGTTAATTGCGGTGTAGTAGGGGTGCTGGTAGCACAAATATCATCACGTTCACAAGATAGTGACAATAGCAAAACGCAAATCATTAAAAGGAACCATTTCTTTATCATTAAATCCCTGTTATTTCAATTTGAGTAATACTACATTTTCTACGTGGTGGGTCTGCGGAAACATATCTACAGGTTGCACGCGTTCTACTTTATAATAAGGATCTAGCAATGCAAGATCACGGGCCTGCGTAGCACTGTTACAACTTACATAAACAATACGGTCTGCCTTTATTTTTATAAGCTGTTCAACAACATCCTTATGCATCCCGTCGCGAGGAGGATCTGTAATAATCACATCTGGCTGACCATGCATTTTAAGAAATGCATCGTTAAAAACATTCTTCATATCTCCCACGTAGAACTCAACGTTTTCTATTCCGTTTAATTGCGCATTAGCTTTTGCAGCAGTTATAGCATCTGGCACAGCCTCAACACCTATAACTTTCTTAGCATTACGTGCTACAAACTGGGCAATAGTACCGGTACCCGTGTATAGATCATAAACGTTTTCGGCTCCTGTAAGTCCCGCAAAATCGCGAGTGATTTTATAAAGTTCGTAAGCCTGGTCAGAATTAGTTTGATAAAAAGACTTTGCGTTAATTTTAAATTTAAGGCCTTCCATCTCTTCAAAAATATGATCGCGACCTGCAAAGCAGATTACTTCTTGATCATAAATTGTATCATTTCCTTTCTCATTAATAACATATAGTAAGGAAGTGATTTCAGGAAAGGTATTTTTTAGATAATTCATAACCAGTTCGCGAGGTGCTTCTTCATCGTGAAAAAACTGCACAAGAACCATAAGTTCTCCAATACTGGTGGTACGTATCATTAGCGTACGCAGTAAACCTTCTTGATTACGGGTATTAAAAAACGGAATGTCATTTGCGTTAGCAAATTCTTTAACGCCGTTGCGTATCGCATTGCTAGGATCACGCTGTAACCAGCATTTGTCAATATCAAGAATTTTATCCCACATTCCCGGTATATGAAAACCTAATGCATTGCGGTCTTCTATAATCTCATCGCTCTGAATTTGTTTTAGCGTAAGCCATTTACTGTCGCTAAAAGAAAACTCCATTTTATTACGGTAAAAGTATTGTTCCTTACTACCTGCAATAGGAGTTACTTCGGGAAGTTCAATTTTACCCAGACGTTGTAAATTGTTTACTACCTCACGCTGTTTATATTCCAGCTGGTAGTCATAGTGCATATTCTGCCACTTACAACCGCCACACGTACCAAAATGCTTACAGGCAGGTTCTGTACGTTTAGGAGAAAATTCATGAATTTTAATGGCAGTACCTTCAAAATACGCTTTGCGTTGTTTTGTGGTCTGCACATCTATAACATCTCCCGGTACGGCGTTATTTATAAATATAACACGCCCGTCTGGAGCTTTAGCTATTCCTTTACCTTTAGCACCGGCATCTGTCACGAGTACATTAGGGAAAATTTTTCTGGAGTTCTTTTTTCTTGACACAGGGCAAAAATAGCATAAATAAGAAGATTTACCATCTGTATTCCTAATAGTCTCAACCTATATATTTATAGTCTTAGAATGAGAATTTTATAAATCACAGCTAAAAAGATTATACACCTAGGAATGCAATACTATTTAGAGGTGTCTTAATTTTTTAGTAATTTGCAACAACTTAAACGGGATGATTTCTCTCCTTATAAGGGTGTTCTAGACTTAAAACATCATAAGCAGGAATCGTAAAGAGATTACCATAAAATTAGTACACAATGACTACTGCACAAAAACTCACATCACAAGAGACTATTGCTCTTGAGGAAAAACACGGCGCGCACAATTATCATCCACTTCCTGTGGTTTTAAAACGTGGCGAAGGTGTTTATGTATGGGATATAGAAGATAAACGTTATTATGATTTTTTATCTGCCTACTCTGCGGTTAACCAGGGCCATTGTCACCCTGCAATTGTAGGAGCAATGAATAAGCAAGCCGAAACCCTAACGCTTACTTCGCGAGCATTTCATAATGATATGCTGGGTAAATATGAATCTTACGCTACAGATTATTTTCAGTTTGACAAATTGTTACCGATGAATACCGGTGCAGAGGCTGTTGAAACTGCAATAAAAATAGCACGTAAATGGGCTTATGAGAAAAAAGGAGTTGCAGAGCACGAGGCACAAATTATCGTATGTGAAAATAACTTTCACGGAAGAACTACAACGATCATTTCATTTTCTAATGATGAGGGAGCACGTAAAAACTTTGGACCATATACTCCCGGATTTATAAAAATACCATATGATGATCCTAAAGCCTTAGAGCGCGCCTTAATCGAAAATAAAAATATTGCTGGTTTTCTGGTTGAACCTATACAAGGTGAAGCAGGAGTTTTCACTCCGTCTGATGATTTTCTCAAGCAAGCACAGGCATTATGTAAATCGCATAATGTATTATTTATTGCAGACGAGATTCAAACAGGTATTGCCCGTACTGGAGCATTACTAGCAGTATGCGGTAATTGTACCTGCGAAGGGCACTGCGAGCGTCAGGAAACCTATGTACGCCCTGATATTCTAATACTTGGTAAAGCACTTTCTGGAGGCGCATATCCTGTTTCTGCAGTTCTCGCAGACGATGCAGTGATGAATGTTATTAAACCGGGGCAACACGGTTCTACCTTTGGCGGAAATCCTGTTGCTTCTGCTGTAGCAATGGCTGCTCTTGATGTAGTTAAAGATGAAAAATTAGCACAAAATGCACGAGTTTTAGGAGATCTTTTCCGTTCTAAATTAAATGAATATATAGCTGAAAGTTCTATTGTAAATTTGGTACGTGGTCGCGGTTTACTCAATGCTATTTTAATTAATGATACCGAAGAAAGCAGTACAGCCTGGGATATTTGTATGGCTCTAAAAGAAAATGGGTTATTAGCAAAACCTACGCACGGTAATATAATACGATTTGCACCACCCCTTGTAATGAATGAGGAGCAATTGCTCGATTGTGTTTCAATTATAGTAAAGACGTTAAAGCAGTTTGAGAAGTAGATTTTTCAAATTTAAATGCAAAAAAACGGCGACTCTTTTAGAGTCGCCGTTTTTGTTTTAATAATTGCAAAAAGACATACTATTAAAAATTATAGTACTTCTAATAACTTAACATCAAATAGAATTACTGTATTTCCGGGAATGCTTGAACCTGCACCAGAAGTGCCGTAGCCGATGAGAGCAGGAAGTAAGAATGTTGACTCACCGCCTTCTTTCATAAGTAATAATCCTTCAGTAAAACCAGGAATTAATCCACCTGCACTAAACTCTGCTGTAGGGTTTGATTGATCAAAGGTTCTTCCATCCAGAAAATAGCCTTTGTATTCAACCACAACTCTAGAGCTTACAGTAGGTGATGCACCAGTGCCTTCGGTTTTAGTGATGTACCTAAGTCCAGTATTTGTGCGTGTAGCAGTTAGCTCATTTGTTTCAAGGTACGTAGTGATTTCTGCTTCGTTACGAGCAAAAGCTGCACTCTCAGATTCACCATCATCACTAGAACAGCTTACATAAAGCGTTAGTGCGCAGATAAGCGTTATAAATGTTTTCATAATATGATTTTAATTAAGTGGCGAAACTAAGTTTTAAAACGCTTTAGACCAACAAAAAAAACTATTGTTTTAAAGTGCTTCCAACTCAGTATTTCGCATAACATTTAACATTTTTCTAGGCGTTAATCAATTCATAAACAAAAATATGAGACTCCCATTATCAGGTACTTTTGAAAAAAACTAACACGTATGAAAACGACTATACAAAAATCTCCAGGTATGGGAGCTGTTTTGGTTGATGGCGTAACCACCTTTAGAGTGTGGGCTCCTAACGCAGATAAATTATTTGTTACCGGCGACTTTAATGATTGGAGTGATACCGCTCTTGAAATGGAGCTTGAAGAAAATGGATACTGGGCTGCCACTACAGATGGCGCAAAAGAACGTGACGAATATAAATTTCTAATTCATAATGGGGAACAAAAATTATATCGTAATGATCCCTATGCATTTGAATTGACTAATAGTAATGGAAACTCTATCATACGTACGCTTGATTTTGACTGGGAAGGTGATAATTTTGTAATACCATCCTGGAATAGTCTGGTTATTTATGAGCTTCACGTGGGTACTTTTAATAGAAAAGATCCTGATACAGTAGGAACTTTCGAAGATGTAATAGAAAAGCTTTCTTATTTAAAAGGCTTAGGTATTAATTGTATAGAGTTACTTCCTGTCGCAGAATTTGCAGGTGGCATTTCCTGGGGATATAATACTGCACACCCCTTTGCTATAGAGCAAGATTATGGTGGTCCAGAAGGATTAGCTAAACTGGTTAAAGAAGCTCATAAAGCAGGAATCGCAGTAATTATGGATGTGGTTTATAATCATTTTGGCCCTTCTGATGTTGATTTATGGCAGTTTGACGGGTGGAGCGAGAATGATAAAGGAGGTATTTACTTCTATAACGATCATCGTAGCGATACTCCCTGGGGAGATACGCGACCAGATTATGGCAGACATGAAGTGCGCCAATATTTAAGGGATAACGCCTTAATGTGGGTAGAAAAATACCATTGTGACGGTTTAAGGCTTGACGCAACATCATATATACGTTATGAAGGTGGCGGCCTAGGGGATGACGTGGTCATTGAAGAAGGAAACCAAATGATGCAGGAAATTAATCAGCAGTTGCAAGAGAAACATCCACACGTAATAACTATTGCCGAAGATTTAAAGGGGCAGGAGGTTGTGACTAATGCGCTTATAGATGGTGGTATTGGGTATGGGTCGCAGTGGGATATGCATTTTGTTCATCCCGTACGTAAAGTACTTACAGATATTAATGACGATACACGCGACTTGCAAGCCATTGTAGATGCTCTAGAATTCACGTACAGTGGAGATGTTTTTAAACGTATTATTTATACTGAATCGCACGATGAGGTAGCAAATGGTAAGGCGCGCGTTCCGGAAGAAATTCAGCCTGGAGATGCAGAAAGTGGTTTTGCTAAAAAACGTGCTTTATTAGGGATCGTATTAACATTGACCGCTCCGGGAATCCCAATGCTTTTTCAAGGTCAGGAATTTATTGAAGATGAGTACTTTCAGGATACTGAGGGTCTTGACTGGGAAAAGCAAGAGCGACTTAAAGGTATTTCAAGATTAGTAGGAGATATTATTAAATTACGTACCGGGTCTTACGATGGTGCAGATGGTTTGCGTGGGCAACACCTAACAATCGTACATTTTAATATGGAAACTAAAATACTAGCCTATATACGCGGTGGAGAAGGGGAGCAGCCAGCGCTGGTTATACTAAACTTCAGCAATACCGAATATGGTGATTATGGAATAGGTATTGACGCAGACACTAACTGGAAGTTGAGAATTAACAGTGTTTGGAAAGGTTATGATAATGACTTTTCTGATACAGATGTCGAAAACATTAGAAAAGAAGAAGGAGAGACAGATAACCGGGATTGGACAGGCAAGCTAGATATCCCCGGCTACGCAGCATTGATTTATTCACTATAGAAATATTTGTGCATTAATATATTTTAACATTATCGAGTTAAAATATATTAATATTATTAATAATGTGACTGAAGTAAATTAATTTTATTAAAAATATTTATTATGAGAAAGATTTTAAGACTTATTACACTAGCCCAAGTAGGATATTATGCTTATGACTGGATTAAGAACAAAAGATCGTTTAAAGAAGAATTTGTTCCGAATCTTAAAAAGGTTAAACGAAAGTTGATTTAATTAACCTCAAAAATATTTTTAATAACAATAAATCCAAAAAATTATGAAAACTACAATAGAAGAAGCACGCGAAAAATCACACGAAAATTTAGTATCTAGCTTACAGGGCTTACTTGAAAAGAACTATGATGCAGAACATGGCTATAAAGAAGCTATGGTTAAAGCAGAAAATGGTCATCTAAAAGAATATTTAAAAGTTAGAGCTGCATTGAGAAATAGATTTGCAACAGAATTGAGTGATGCAATTATTAACTTAAATGAAAAGCCTATTGAATCTGGAAGTGCTACGGGAGCAGTACACAGAACCTGGATGAATATTAAAGATGCATTTAGCTCAGACACTGACGAGTCTATCTTAGAAGAATGCATACGTGGTGAGAAAGCAAGTATTGAAGAGTATAAGGATGTTTTAAAAGAAAATGAAAATCATTTTACTCCACAAATCACTTCTATGATTACTAACCAAATGTTAGAAGTAGAAAAATCGCTAGACACCATAGCTAAACTTGAAAATTTAATGTAATTTTTAAGTTATTATAAATTAATTAAGACCGCCTTATGGGCGGTCTTTTTATTTGAATGATTTTAGAATGTATAAGAGATTGTTTTTAGCCGCATATAATCAAGCATAGCAGTATTTATATCGCCATTCATATTGGTATTAAATTTTTCAAATTTTAAACTAATTATATTTTCACCTTTATTAAGTTCAACAACCCGTGAATTAGAAAATCCCCAGTTTGACCACTCATCTGTACCGCGCTGTGGAAAGACAATTACACCTTTAAACTTTTTATTTACCTTAAGACTGCGTATTGCACATTTGTTATCCGTATTCCACGGGCCGCTGCCGTTGCTATATCTAAAATCAACTATATATTTTCCTGCCTTTTGTATAAATAGGGAGATTTTTATCTTTCGATTTGAAGTGTGGCTTAGTTCTACAAAACCCTCACCGCTATAATTCGTATAATTCAATTCAGATTTTTCTGCAAAATTCTCAAGTTGAATAATTTTTTCCGCTTTAGCGAAAACAATTGGTTTACTCGCGAACCCCTCATTTTTTTCTAAATCATAAGCACTTACTTGATAGTTAGCGTACAACTCATCATTCACTTCCAACTTTGTTTTCTTAGTACTTTTAAGAAAGACTCCGTTTTTATAGATGAGGTAATGAGAGCAATTATCAACAGTATTCCACTGTAATCCTGTTGATGTTTTATAGGCTTGAATAGTAGGAGGGCAGAAGCGGTTGTCTACTTTTTTAATCACTTGATTGCTCAATGCATTATTTGCCAGTTCAATATGCATATTTTGTTCGCCACTGGCGTGTGCAGGTATAAAGGCTTTAGTTATTTTTTTACCATTAAGCGTTATTTTTTTAATTTTTGAACCAAAACCGGCGACCGTAACTGTTAATTGGGCTTTGCGGTAATTAAAGTTTGAAAGCTTCCGAGTGCCCTTATATGCTTCAGTAACTACAGGATTAAAATAAAGACCATCAAGTTCAAAACGAATTCCCAGAAAAACGCGGTACACCATTGCCAAGTTTCCTGCAATACTCCATAACATGCGATCAGAATTTATTTCAGTACCGGTAAAATCACCATTTTCGGCCACCATATTTTCATAGTTGCTTAAAAATAAAGCAGAAGCTCTATAAATACTTGCAAGACCGTGATTTAGAACCGGTTCGTTTTTTGTTTTCGCGGCAGCTAAATTCCAATACGCCTGTACAAAAGGCCAAATTCCATTATTATGATAGGGTGGAATTCCCGGTATTTGTGGGTAGATACACGTAGTACCAAATGGAGTGAGAGGAGATTTTGAGATAATAGATTTTGCTTTTTTCTGATCTGCTATTTCAAATAATACAGATAATGATTCTCCCAGGGCTTCAAAAAATGGAGCGGTCATCATTTCATTTTTACCGTATAAGCAATGCGCATAATAGCCTTTAAATTTGAGCCACAGATACGTATTTATACCTTTTTTAATGCCTTGAGCACGCTGCTCGTAAACCTCAAAATCTTTATTTTTTAATTTAGAAATTTCTACAAATATACAGTGAGCTCTGTAGTGAACAGCGTTAGTGCCTAAATTCTGAGAGGCATAAATATCTGCGTTAGACATCCATTTAGGATAGGTTTGCTCACGCCAATCTAAAAAAGAAGATTCTCCAGAATACAATCCGGTTTCAGCATTATGAAGAGTTTTATAATCGTCATCAAGTGTATTTTTAATCACCGGGTAAATCTCATTAAGCCATTTTTTTTCACCAGTAACTTTGTACACCTCCCATGCTGCGAGGACCCATGTTGTACGGTCTGAAGAAATGGGCCAGGCGCCCCCAGAACCGGTATCCTGAACGATGCGTTTATTCTTTATTTTTTTACGAAGACTTATTTTAGAGATTTCGGGTTCATGAAAAGCAAAGGCGAGCAGTATACTATAACTCACATCTCGGGTCCAGACTCCGCTCCATTTTGCACCGGTACGTAATGTTTTATCAGGCTCTATAGCTTTAAGTGCTTCTTCTAATGATAGGTTATAAAGAGTGTCTACAAGAATCTGATCTGACTCGTACTGTGGCTTTTTGTCAATATCAAGTTTCAGGTGCCAGTCTTTACGTTCAAATTTTGAAGCATTAAATGGGTTGAGCAGCACCGTAATTGAATATATGGCAGGATCTGAAGTGGGCTGCATTTGTAAACCTCTGTTTTCAAGATTTACAAAATCCCAGGTTAATGGTTTTGAGTCTCCTGCTAAATAAAAGCCGTTAAAATCTGACTTAGCAATGCGGGAGCCATCAAATGCCTCATAATATCCTTTCTTTTTAAACTGGTCAAATACAGGTGAAACATCAAGCTTAAAGGTAAACTCGTAATTAGCAGGTAAATAATTAGTGCAATGTTTAGGTTTAGCCGGTGAAGGCTCACCAAAGGTAACTACAGGTAATTCTTTTTCAGAATTTATAATAAACCAGTGATCTTCACCTATAGGTAACTCATTGTCTTTTTGGTTAATACTAAATTTGAAAATAAGCAAACGTGAGTAAGTCTCATTTGCTTTTGAATTGTAATTAGAAGTTAGTTGGTGATGAGTTTCTGCAACTGCTATATTTTGACCTTGAATTACCCTGTCTTTATAAATGCTAAATGCATCGCATTCATAAATTTTTTGTTCACTTTTTATGGAGAATTTTTTTGTGGACATCGGTAGAATTTTAAAGGACAAAGATTTATTTATACAGGTGCATATTTTAATAGTATTATGAAATTAATCTAATTGTAAGTAATCAACTTAGCACTTAACATATAATTGAGACACTCCTTTTATTATTGAAAAGCTCTAAAATTTATGATAGTAGTTGATCTGTTAATCATTACGTAAAATGATAAATAGATGCTATTGATTAGAATATGAAAAGTGTACTTAAAAGCTCAAAGACAGGATTTTTATTAAGTGTCTCTATTAAGAGGATTTACTGTCCTAATTGTTCTTTAAAATTTAAAAATTAATTGGTAATAGATTCTAAAACCAATTTCCCCATCTTTTCTAGCTCTTCATTAGAGCCTGTACAAAAGTTTTTGTTTGTTTCAATAGTAATAGAAAGGTTATTAAGTCTAATACTTAATCTTTTTAAGTCTGGGTCATTTAAATAAGCTTCATTAAGAATGGCATAATCTCCTAAATTTTTTAGCACTTTGGCATTTTTAAATTCCATCTTATTCATCTGCATGAATGCTTGTTTTTCTGCCTCATTTCTCATTTGAATTTCTTCGGAATCTAACCCTGAATAATCCTTAAATAGAATACCCAATACAAGTTCACCATCAGCCAGTGTAATTTGGCACCTATTATTCATAGAAGACATGTCACCCGTCGTATAGGGTGGATTTTTCTCATCTGTAAAGCATAGTGAAGAAAAATCTATTGCTTTAATCAAATCTGGGCAACTTGTGGTTAAACTGTAGAGCTTAGAATCTTTAGCGGTACTATTCTCCTCAGCATCTATATATTCTTGAGCTTCCTCTATTTTAGCTTTTTCATCATTATTACTCTTACAAAAGGTAAGCGAGACACTTACAAACACCACTAAAATAAGAAGTTTTAAAAATTTAAAAATTTGCCGGCACATAATTGTCTTAATATTTTAGGTTATAAAAGTTTAATTTCTATAAATATAGCACTATCACATATATATGCCAGATAGTAATTAATTTTTATTCTGATGTTTTGAATATTGTAGGCTTCCCCTTTTTGTAGGCTTCCCTAAAAATGTAGGCTTCCCTAAAAACAGGACAGTTGTTAATTCGAATTTACTAATTTTAAATTCACACTGTCACGATGAAAAACAGCAAATTTAGCGAGAGC
>NZ_JBITTU010000009.1:29209-155918 GCF_044542075.1 Leeuwenhoekiella sp. NPDC079379 | reverse complement strand
GCTCTCGCTAAATTTGCTGTTTTTCATCGTGACAGTGTGAATTTAAAATTAGTAAATTCGAATTAACAACTGTCCTGTTTTTAGGGAAGCCTACAATATTATTTAATTTAAAGTTCTATTTTAACAATAACATTTCCTGTGCCTAAAGCTTCTTTGAATCCGGCAGGATCATTAATGCTTCCAAGTTTGGTATAGCTATACGAGGTTGAAAAGGTTTTATAAAACAGTACTAATGTATTTGAACCATATAGCATCAAATCTCCATTATGAATGGTACCGGGATTTGAGGCTTGGGATGGAAGTTTTTTAGGTAAATCATAATACTTTTCGTTGTCATTCAATTCGGTCATAGTAATCGACATTGGAAGCAGCTCCTTAAATGCTTCAGATGAAGGATTGTCCAGAAGTGTGGCGTTAAAGGTCTTAGAATCTACAGTGATTTTGATTGTCTGATTTGACATAGTGCTCTTGTTTTCGGTCTTGATAGGAGTGTTCTGGTTATTCCAATAGGATGTACCACTTATAAAAATGGGAATACAGAGTAAAAGCATCAAAAATAGGAATTTCATAAGTTGACTATTTTTAATTACAAAAGCTTATCTCCGGTAATGGGATAATCCCGTACTCGTGTGCCGGTGGCGTTGTAAATCGCGTTAGCTATTGCAGCAGCAACTCCACAAAGGCCCAATTCTCCTATTCCCTTAGATTTCATAGGAGACATTGTGATGTCTTCATCTTCAACTAAAATTACCTCCTGACGTGGAATATCAGCGTGAACCGGAACTTCATACCCGGCCAGATCGTGGTTTACAAAATAGCCCAATCGGGTATCTACTACCAAATCCTCCATTAAGGCCGATCCTACGCCCCAAGTCATTGCACCTATTACCTGACTGCGCGCCGCTTTTGGGTTTAAAATCCTACCGGCATGGCATGCCGCCAACATTCTCTTTACCCTAATTTCTTTGGTATATGCGTGTACAGCCACTTCTACAAAATGAGCGCCAAAGGTATCCTGAGCATATTCTTTTGACAGATTACCATAGGTCATCGTATCTTCAGCTACGAGCTTTCCTTTACGGGCTGCTTTTTTTAGGGAATATGTTTTACTTCCTACTTTTATTTTAGAATCTTCAAAATTTGCCTTATCAGCATCAAAACCAAGTTGTTGAGCTACTTGCTCCCTCAGTTTTACACAAGCCGCATAAACCCCAGATGTTGCAGAAGCAGCACCCCATTGTCCTCCGGAACCGGAAGATTCCGGAAATAAAGAATCCCCTAACTTTACAGTTACGCTTTCTAAAGGGACGCCCATCATTTCTGCGGCTGTCTGCGCTATGATGGTATAGCTTCCGGTACCAAGATCAGTCATATCGGTTTGAACCAGTATAGAGCCATCACGCTCTAACGTAACCCGTGCGGCAGATTTAGTAATTGGTGCTCCGCGTGTTGCAGATGCCATTCCCATTCCTAGTAACCATTGCCCATCCTTAACCTGACCCGGATTTGGGTTGCGTTTATTCCAGCCAAAGGCCTCAGCACCCTTTTCTAAACATTCTACTAACTTTCGGGTAGAAAATGGTATTTCCGGATTTTCAGGATCTACCTGAGTATCATTTTTAATACGCAAAGCAACCGGATCTATATCTAATTTTTCTGCCAGTTCGTCCATCGCAATTTCAAGAGCCATCATTCCGGGGGCTTCGCCCGGTGCGCGCATTGCGTTTCCTTCACCTAAATTCAATTCAGAAAGGCGAAGACGCGTAAGCCTGTTTGACCCAGCATATAAGATGCGAGTAGGAGTGGTGGCAGATTCCGTTCTTCCACCGGGAATATTCCCCGACCAACTTTCATGACCAATAGCGGTCAATATTCCCTCAGTGGTCGCTCCTAACTTTATCTTCTGAATAGTTGCAGGGCGGTGTGTGGTATTGTTAAATATTAGGGGGCGTTGTAAGGTGAGCTTTACAGGTCTATCGATAGCACGGGCTGCAAGAGAAGCTGCAACAAGGTCGGATAGCACAGTACCTTTTCCTCCAAAACCTCCACCTATATACGCTGAAATTAAACGAATGTTTTCAGCAGGGATTTTTAGAATGTTAGCGAGATCCCGTACTCCCCAGTTGATTTGTTGAATCGTACACCAGCACGTTAATTTATCCCCATTCCATTTTGCGATTGTAGCGTGAGGCTCCATCATCGCGTGGGACTGATCTGGTGTGGTATAGGTTTGATCTACAGTTACAGCAGCTTCTTCAAACGCCTTTTCAAAATCTCCCTGGCGTGTTTCAGTTGGGGGCGTAAACGGAGCAGGCTCTAAGGGTTTTGCTGAATCTAAGGAGGCTTCTAAATCAAAACTTCCTTTCTGTTTTTTATACTCAACTTCAATTAATGCCGCTGCGCTGCGTGCCTGTTCAAACGTTTCGGCAACCACAATTGCTACAGCTTGATGATAATGATCAACTTTTGGCCCTGCCAGAAATCGGTCTGCATAAAACAAACCTGTATCTAATTCTCCTGTATTTTCAGCTGTTACAATATGCAATACGCCATTTGCTTTTTCTGCTTTTTCCAGATTCATCTTTACAATTTCACCTAAAGCAATGGCTGCGCCTAAAATGTATCCGTAGGCTGGTTTTTTTTCCGTTTCAGTATATTCATAAGCGTAGGTTGCACGCCCTGTTGTTTTTAAAGGCCCTTCAATACGGCTGGCAGGTTGACCTATAACCTTCTTCTTGTCTGTGGGGTTTGCTCCTGCTGGAGTGTCAAATTTCATATTAAGCCTTATTTTGGATTATTATTGAAGCGATGGTATTCTCTACCAGTTTCAGTTTGAATTTATTTTCTTCAGTAGGTGATGCTCCTTCTAAAAGCTTAGCCGCTACCGCTGCTGCTCCTGAAGGTAATAGACGATTGGCAGCTTCAGAACTCCAGGGTTTTGCAGCTACGCCACCCACGGCGATTTTACCGGTACCGTCTTGCTGTAGAACCGCCGCAACCGAAATCAATGCAAAAGCATAAGAAGCTCTATCACGAACTTTATGGTAATAATGCGTACCGCCTAAAGGTGGTGGTAAAATCACACTCGTAATTAGTTCGCCGGGAGTTAAACTGGTTTCAATTTGGGGGGTCTCTCCCGGTAACTGATGAAAATCTTTAAAATCAATACTTCGTGCAGTGCCATCTGTTTTTAAGGTCTCGACACGTGCATCTAAAAGTGCCATAGCAACCGCCATATCGCTTGGATACGTTGCTAAACATTCCGTACTTGTGCCTATGACACCAAGACCACGTGTAAAACCACCAATAGCAGCACAACCTTCTCCCGGATTGCGTTTATTACACGCCTGATTGGTATCGTAAAAATAGGGACAGCGTGTGCGCTGCAGCAGATTTCCACCTGTAGTAGCTTTATTACGAAGTTGGCCGGAAGCGCCAGCGAGTAATGCACGGGATAAAACCCCATAATCTTTACGCACGCGTTTATCTGCAGCAAGATTTGTATTGCTTACCAAAGCCCCAATTTTAAGACCACCTTCTGCAGTTGGGGTAATTTGATCTAAACCAATTCTACTGATATCAATGATATGAGCTGGTGTTTCAATTTGCAGCTTCATCAAATCCAACAGATTGGTACCACCAGCCAGATATTTTGCATTCGTATGTTTTGAAGCGGCTCGTACAGCATCTTCGATTGAAGTGACTCGCTCGTATGTGAACTCTTTCATCGCTATTTATGTTTCTGGGATTAAATTTTAGATTTCGCTACCTCTTCAATAGCATCAAAAATATTGGCGTAGGCCCCGCAACGACAAATATTTCCACTCATGCGCTCTTTTATTTCTTCCTCAGAAAATGAAGCTTTTGCATTTAAGTCTTCGGTTACGTGACTTGGTATATCGTTCTCTATTTCTTGAAGTGTGGCTACTGCCGAACAAATCTGTCCCGGAGTACAATATCCACATTGGTAACCATCGTGCTCTACAAATGCGGCTTGCATTGGGTGTAATCGCGAGGGTTTACCCAGACCTTCAATGGTAGTCACCTCGTCCCCCTCATGTTGCAATGCAAGTGAGAGGCAAGAGTTGATACGTGTGCCATTTACCAGTACCGTACACGCCCCGCACTGACCATGATCACAGCCTTTTTTTGTACCTGTAATGGCCAAATTTTCGCGTAAAGCATCGAGTAGGGTTGTACGGTTATCTACCGCAACGGTTTTTGTTTTTCCATTTACTTTAAATCGTACCTCATTAAAAAACGGACTCTCAAGAACAGAAACATCCAATTTTCCCGGCACGATCTGATTTTCCGGTATTGATTCTAAGGTTTTCATCGATGTAGCCGTCAATCCGTAAGAAATTGCGGCAGTCGTACCCACAATCATTTCTCTTCGTGATATGGTATATTTCTTTTTCATCTGTATATTATTATGAAGCAATAAATTAATAAATAGTTCATTTTGCTAAATCAACTGCAGATTTATTTAGCACTATAGGTTTCCTCAGTTACGGGTTCAAGCCAGGTAACAACTCCATTCTCAGTTTTTGGCAAAATATACATTTGGGTAAGGCTGCTACTTTCGGTTGCACCGTGCCAGTGCCTTGTATTAGGAGGACACTTAATCACATCTCCCTTTTTCATGAGTTGTTTAGGCTGCCCTTCCAGTTGATGGTAGCCTTCACCATCTAGTATAATGAGAATTTGACCACTGGGATGCGAATGCCAATTTGATCGGGCACTTTTTTCGAAATACACATTTCCGGCAAGTGTATTATATATGGAATCATTTTCAACTAAATTATAGTTATGGGCATTACCCGTAAAATTAGTTGCAGAACCTCGTTCCCCTTTTGGGAAAATTGATTCTTCATTTTGATTAGTTTCCACTTTTTCTTGTTTTTCCACTTTGGTATTACAACCTTGAGCCATCACTAATGCTAGGACAGATACGATAAATGTTATTTTTTTCATTTTAAATTTTTTTAATAATTTTTGCGGGTGTGCCTCCTACAATGACATTGTCGGGAACATCTTTGGAGACAACCGAACCTGCTGCCACAACGGAATTTTCCCCAATGGTTACACCCTGTAAAATGGTTGCGTTAGCTCCTATCCACGCATTTTTTTTAATGTAAATGGGTTTTGGAACCAGCGCATGCCTTTCGCTGGGAGAAAGGGGGTGTCCTTCAGTTAGTAAACTGACTTTGGGAGCCAGGAGTACACCTTCTTCGATAGTTATTCCTCCTAAGTCTAAAAACACACAGTCAAAATTGATAAATACCTTATTACCAATTTTGGTATTTTTCCCATAATTGATATATAGCGGAGTAAAAACAGCTACGGTTTCATCTATTTCGGTTTCTGTAATTTGGCTCAATAAATCCCTTATTTCTTTTGGATCTGTTGCGCTGTTCATCTTTACAAGTAATTTTTTAGTGTTGTATGAAGCTTCGCGCAGCTTATAGGCATCAGGGTCATTGGGCTTAATAATTTCGCCATTTATTAATCTTTCAAATACGCTTTTCTTTTCCATTACTTGAATTTTCAGTAGTCATTAAAATTAAAGAACAGAAGTATTACATTTGTTACACTAATTACGTTTTAAATGTCAAATATGACTTATTATAATGCAAAGAATGCTCAAGATAACCCTCAAGAAATTTTGCCGCGTATTGTAATGCTCGATTTAATTACAGAAATCGATTTGCCAAAAGACTTTAAAGAAAACTACCACACCCATTTATTTTGTCATCATGGTAAGCTTAGCTTTTCATTCAATGATATAAAAATGGAGTGTAAGGGCGGAGAGTTTTTATTTTGGTTCGCACAAAGTAAACTGGTCGATTTGCAATTTTCAAAGAAGTTTAAAGCAACAGTTCTATTAGTAGCGAATCAATTTTTGAATACTAATATACCCGATCAAAATTGGGGTATAGATGCCAGCTTACATTCCCGTCAATATCCTGTTAAACAATTGAATGATGAGAAGGACAAGCAACGGGTTCTTAGCAATTTTCAACTGTTATATGATAAGTATCAGGATAAGACGCACCGTTTTTATGAGGAGGCATTAAAACTTCAAATGCGCTTATTCATTCTTGAAATGTGGCACACATTTGCTAATGAGTATGAGCGCAGGAAGCGCAGCTTGCAAAGCGGGTCTTTGTATGAGCGTTTCGTAAATTTAGTAGAAGAAAACTGTATGAAAGAACGGGAAGTGCGTTATTATGCTCAATCACTTAATGTTACTCCTAAATATTTAAATGCTGTTTGCAAGCAAAACTCAGGGGTCACAGCATCTGAATGGATTCAGCGTTATGCCAAGGAGCGCATTATACTTTTTTTGCAGAACAAAAATCTCAACATATCTGAAATAGCCGATGAAATGATGTTTTCGAGTCGGTCATTCTTTACGCGCTATGTAAAAAAAGTTTTGGGAACTACGCCAACGGAATATAGAAATCGATTGGAGTAAAATGGAGTTTATTATAAGAGAATATTATGAACTAAATTGGTCATTTACTCTCAAAATGTTCATAAATAGAATAAATTATAATTAGATTCTTTTGTTTTATCTGATAAAGATTGAATTCTTTTGTTATTAAATATTATTCAATACGATGCATCGTCAAACGGTTTCACAGAGTTAGGAACATTTATATACGACTTCTAGTGGCCAGATCAACACAAAAAAGGTTTAGAAACCGTTATGCTCTATTGAGTTTTGGATTCCTTTTTTGACTTTTGTGCAGCTAGTTTTTCTTTTAAAATATTCATGTCATCGCTAATTTTTCGATCAACAATTTTTGCATAGTGCTGTGTTGTGCGCAATGATTGATGACCTAACATTTTACTTACAGTTTCGATTGGCACGCCATTCGTAAGTGTTATGGTGGTAGCAAAAGTATGCCGTGCTAGGTGTGTAGTAAGAGGTTTGGAAATGCCACACATAATTGCGATTTCCTTTAAAAAGGCGTTGGATTTTTGATTGCTGAATACCGGTATCAAGTGATCAGACTCTTTAACCTGCAGATGATCTGCATAGCGTTGCAAAATTTGCTCAGCTACGGGTAAGAGGGGAATACTACTCCGGGTTCCGGTTTTAGTGCGGTGAATACGAATCCATTTGCTGCCATCTATGCCTATAGTAATATCAGACTTTGAAAGTTTTTCAACATCAGAATAGGCCAGCCCTGTATAGCAGGAAAAAATAAACATATCCCGCACCTGAATGAGTCTGTCAAAATGCAGTTCCTTTTCCCAGAGATCATCAACTTCATCCTGAGTGAGGAATTCGCGTTCTACAGGTTCAAATTTGACTTTGTAATTTATAAAAGGATCATGATTTATCCATTTATGGGCTAAAGCAATACGGACAATCTTTTTAAAATTGTTGACATATTTTAAGGCTGAATTGTGATTGCAGTGTCTCTTTGTTTTAAGGAAATGTTCAAATTTAGTAATGAAGTTGTGGTCAATGTCTTTAAGCCTATAATCCTCTTCCCCATATTCTTCGGTTATGAATTGTTGAACGTGATTATGACAAGTCCAATATCGCTGAGCAGAGGATGCTGAGATATCTTTTCCGATTAATTGATCTATTTTCTCATTGTGTTCTTTAAATACTTCCAGAGTCAATTTATTTTGTTGATTTTCTCCTTTTAGTTCTTTAAGTAGAGAATTGACAGAAATGTGTTTTTCGTCCTCAATAAAAGCCTGGTGTATTTGATTGAGTTTATGCCTTAAATTACTAATATGTGTATTTATCTCTACTGCCTCACGACTATTTCCCAATGCTTTTTCCTGACGTGAATTCCATTTTCTAGGGTGAACTCTTCTCGAAATACTATGTTCTTTTCGTTCGCCGTCAACAGTCAATCTAAGATATATTGGTGCTAAACCTCTTTTATTAACCTTCCTTTTAATAAGATGAAATAATGCGTAATAATTATTTTTCATGACTCCAATTTTATGTAACTCCCGAACCTTCGTGGTAGGTTGGATATGAACTTTGAAGTCAAATTAGTAAATGATTTTTTAGGGTCAAAAAACTTTAACTTTTGTAATATATTTAAAAATAGCGTGTTACGGGCTTGTCGAGACCCCCTGAGCCCAATAACGGCGCGACCTCCCCAAAGGGTCCCGTTTTTTTTACTTTTAATTGATATTAAATGATATTGAATAAAATTAAAAACCCTGTAAATCAATGATTTACAGGGTTTTTAAATGAGTTTGAAACTCAAAAAGTGGAGTCGGGCGGGTTCGAACCGCCGTGCAAACAGGCAACTCAATAGCTTTCTACGCGCTTATTTGCCAATTGTTTTTCGAATAGTACCCGGTCGGCAACTACCAAGCAATACCTTATTCTCGATTAAGTTTCACTACCACATCAAGACCCTGCGATAGCTATGTTTACTTTTTCGGTACCTCTAAGCGAAACGCCGTAAACCAAGGCTTTTCAGAGGTATCATGGTCTCATACCTTGTATGAGATTAAGTAAATCCTACTGTGATTCGGATTATGCAGCCATGGCGTAGTTATTCTCGCCGTTTAAAAAGTGTGAAACATGAGATTTACGAGCTTGTGTCCCAGCGCTCGGCGTGCTTACTACTCAATTAGACCCGCTGTCAAAACCAAATCGACCCCATTTCTAAAATATCCTCGATAATTTGAGGGCTGCAAAGATACTAAAGTTCTTCGGCATTCAAACTATCAAGGATTATTGTTTTATTTCTTTTCTATAGAGGCATCATCTTTTAAAGCTTCGGTCTTAATATCACCTTTGCCATATACCTTTACAGAAGCTTTATCCTGAGCAAATACTTTTAAGTTATCTGAAGCATACACTTCAGTAGAAGTGCGACCACTTAAAGTCACATACCCGTCTTTAGATTCAAATCGCGAACCTTTATAATTTGATTTTCCTGATGAAGTTAATTGTAACGTACTTGTTTTTCCTCTTGGCGAAAACTCTGCATTTTCATCAAGTGTAAAGGTACTTTCGGTAGTGTTATAATCCCCTTTAAGATCAGTACGATCTGTCATTTTTAAAGTGAAATTTTTAGCATTTAATCTGCAATCACCGCCGGCGTTATCCATTAAGTTGAACATAGTTTTATCGCTATTCAGTTTAAATTCAAACCTTGAAGCATCGTATGCGATTAACGTAAAATCAGGAACTTCAAGTAGCCCCGGAGACTTAAATTCGGCATCCTTCTTAAGAATAATATGTTGTGGGTTGTCTAGCTTCAAATAAACTTTCAACTCTTTAGCATTAGTAATGCGCATATTAGGTTTTATTACTAAAACGCTGTCTGTTACTTTGAAATCAATTACACTTACCAGATTGCGATCTGTAGTTAAAATGTAACTGTTGTTAGGCGATTGTGCCAATTCTAACTCAATACCTTCACCTATCTCTACCGTGTTAATACCAGATTCCAGTTTTCCGACAATAGACATTACGTCTTTATCTCCTTTAATTTTATTCTGCGCACTACACGAGGTTAAAATTGTAGTTACAGCAAGAATAAGTAGTTTGAATTTCATAATTTTTTATTTTCTCAAAAATACGCAGAATGTTAACACTTTTATCTCAACAAACTATTAAAACTTAGAAATACGAAGGTTCGCATCCCTGCTCTCAAACCCATTAAAATTGTAAATTACAGATTCAAAAATTGAATACATGACATCCATAATATTTGCATTACTTAAAGAAGGAAAAACCCCGCCAGATCACAGAGCGGTTTTATCACCTACAACGATGATACAGGCACAGGAGCGTTTTCCTAAAGCCCGGTTTGTAGTAGAATCTTCTTCTGTACGGGTTTTTCCTGATGTAGCTTATGAGAAGGCCGAGTTTGAAGTGTTGCAGGACGTGTCTTCAGCAGATGTAATGCTGGGTGTTAAAGAAGTGCGCATTGAGGATTTGATACCGAATAAAAAGTACTTTTTCTTTAGCCATACCATTAAAAAACAACCCTACAACAGAGCATTGTTACAGGCAGTTTTAGATAAAAATATTGAGCTTTACGATCACGAGACGATAACAGATGAACGCGGATTACGATTAATAGGCTTCGGAAGATATGCTGGTCTTGTAGGTGCTTATAACGGTTTTAGAGCCTACGGTAAAAAACATAAATCATTTGATTTACCACCGGCATCAACGTTGACAGATAGTAATGCTTTGCAGAGTCAATTAGCAAAAATCGAACTCCCCAAACTAAAAATAGCGCTAACAGGAACTGGGAAAGTAGCTGCTGGGTCTATGGAAATTCTGGATAAGATGGGGGTTAAAAAAGTTTCCGTTGAGGATTATTTAAGTGAAGAACATGATATGCCGGTTTATTGCCAGTTGGGTATTGAAGATTACACTAAAAAAATAGATGGTACCGCAGTGAATACTTCTGAATTCTTTAAAGATCCCTCCGGTTATGAATCTAATTTTATGCGCTTTGCGGAAGTTACACAGCTTTTTATTGCCGGACATTTTTATGGTGACGGCGCGCCCTATTTATTTACTCGCGAAGATGCAAAAGCACAAAATTTTAGTATAGAAGTGGTTGCAGATATCTCGTGTGATGTAGATGGCCCTGTAGCCTCTACACTGCGCGCTTCTACTATTGCAGATCCGTTTTATGGGTATGATGCGGTTACTGAATCTGAAGTAGCAATGGATGCAGATGGTGCAATCACGGTAATGGCAGTAGATAATTTACCTTGTGAACTTCCTAAAGATGCCAGCGAAGGTTTTGGTGAGATGTTTATTGAACACGTTCTACCAGCCTTTTTTAATGACGATGCAGATGGTATTCTACAACGCGCGCGTATGACACAAAATGGCAAACTTACTGAACGCTTTAGCTACCTACAGGATTATGTAGACGGTAAAGAATAAAACGAAAGACGAAAAACGAAGTAATTAGTATGTCCTCAATAAGTTCATTTTGAGCGTAGTCGAAAAACCTATATAGCGAACTTATAAAATCTTTGTATTGCCTACTCAATACAGATAAGCTATTTTCTCTCCTGAAGATTTTGGGAATTAGGTCGGGAAGATCGTGCATATTCAAAACCCCAAATTGTTAGAATTCCTAAAGTATACATTAGGATATCTAACCAAGAGAAATGACTGCCAAACACTAATGCTGCCCATTTCTTATATTCCGTGGGGAAAAATCGTGTGAGATTAATGATTTGAAGAAACTCTATTAAAAAGGAGAAAAGCAGGGTGATGATTAATCCGTTTTTAACGGAAATATTTATTACAGTCATTAATAGACAATATAGAAATATCACTACTAAAAAATCTCCGAGATTTGCGCGTATAAAACCAGTTTTGAGATAGGTAGCGATAGCAATTTCTACTATTAAAATAATGCTAAATCCTAACGCATACGCTAAACGTGTGTTACGGCTATATATCATAATTCACTGAGTTTTAAAAAGCGTTCACTTATAAAATAGAGCACGGTTAATAGTGTTCCAAAAATAAAGGTAAATAACCATACTTCACTATTTTCTACGGGGGATAGGACAAATTGCAGCAGTGTTTTAAAAAGAACTGTAGGATTAGCTAAAATATCCCAAGAATTAAATCGTAAAATTCTACCAAGGTATATCCCCAAAGCTGATAAATATAATACAGCTATAATACCTGTATTTAAAACAGAAAGGTTGAATTTTTTTCTGAATATCATTTTAAGTTCATAAATAGATAAAAAACCAAAATATAATCCCGTTATCGCAAAGCTTATAATGAGAATACTATCATAGTAAAACCAGGACGGATTGCTGTAAGAGAGATGTATAAGATCTGTGAGTATATACGGTGAATTAGGTAAAAATAAAAGCCAAATACCAAATGCAAGTGCGACAATAAAATTATTTTTTATTAAGGTTTTCTGCTCCTTCAACAGCCAGACAATCCCTAAGGGTATAGAAGCTAAAAAAAGATTCCATACGAGAAACAGACCAAAAAAATCACGTGTGATTTTGAGTCGGATCATTAATAATACTGCACAGCAAATCGTTGCTATACATATAAATTTGAGCTGCGTGTAATGAGTTTCTATACGTGTTTTCATAAATACAGATAGTAATCAGCCAACGGGTATGTCTTACCTGCCGGCTGATTAGTTTAAATTTAATTAAGCATTCCAATCAATTTTCCGCGAAGCGTACATAACTAGCGCAAGAATTATAAATAAGCCAATGCTGCCTACAAGCAATGCATAATTTTCAAGCTGAATTATTACATATATAAAGCTGTATAATACACTTAGTGAAGCACCTATAAATAAAGGGAACTTTACACTTTTGAGAATGCTTCTAGAATAAAGTGTGATTAGAATAACTACAGAACAACCGGAAACAAAATAGGCATTGAGGTAACTGCTGTGCTCAGAAATGGAAATGAGTAGTGTATAAAACATAACGAGTGAAATACCAATCATCAAATATTGAAACGGATGAATGCTTATTTTACTTAGGGTTTGTATTAAAAAGAAAATAAGAAAGGTGAGCCCAATAACCAGAAAACCGTACTTAGCAGTTCGTTCACTTTTCTGATATTCATCTACCGGAATCATAAAATTTACACCAAAAGCATACTCATTTAATTCAGGTAACCGGTCAAAAAATTGTTGTGAGAAAGGGCGGTTGATATCCAGCACGTTCCAGCGTGCATCAAAGCCGGTATCGGTAAGTTTGTCTTGATTATACGGTAAATAGTTACCCGTAAAATTGTTTGTTTCCCAGCTAGAAGTAATTTGAGCTTCGGTAGTTTTACCTATGGGTACAAAACGTATTTGTTCGCTTCCGTTTACTTCTAAATTAATGCTAAATGCAACTGCTTTTTCCTGCGGAAGTTGCGCAACTTCAATAGGTTTGCTTTCCATTAAATGCATATTCAACCCACTAGTCCTGGGATTTTCATGAGTATCATATTTTGAAGAAAAGGGATAATTATGTTCATTGAGTTTAATTTTCACTTCGGCGCTTACGCCTTTTAAATTAGAGGTTTTTAAAATAACGCGCGCTTTATCCCACAGGATATCTTCAGGCTGAAGCGATACGTCTGAGAAGTCTGGGATGGCAAACATACCGTTTAATAGGGTTTGCGAACTAAACACTGTGGTTTTGTAAATACTTCGGTTTTTAATTTCAGGGTTGACCGTTGAGGTTATACCTAATTTTTCAGGAAAGAAATAGGCATATTTAATTTCTTCTATAACTTCAGTTAAAATCTCTTTGGTTTGTTTATTTGTAATAGCCTTCTCGTGGTAAGTTCTATACGGGATTTTTAAAATAGGACCATAAATTAGAACTTCATCACCCCATTTATTGTTGATTTCACTTACGACTTGCTTTTGCCTAATGGCGCGTTCTTCAATGAGGTTTTGCACAAAAAATAATGGTATTAATAGAATAAGAGTAAGAAAGCCTACCATAAACATACGGGCGGTGATCGAGTTTTTTACCCAATAGATAATCTTGTTTTGCTGTTGTGGATGTTGTTCGCTCATAATAGAAATTTTAAAGTGTGATTAGTGTCTTTTGATAAATGAAACTCGTTAAAATAAAGTACTTTGAAATTCAAAGTAAATAGATAAAAAAATAGATTTGTTATTAAGGGTTGATCAGTTTTTCTAAGGCTTCGATATGCTTTGTAAATGCTTCTTTCCCTAAAGGCGTAGCAATATACCGTGTATTGGGTTTTCGGTTAATAAATGATTTTTCTACTTGTATGTAGGACTCTTTTTCAAGGGCTTTTGTATGACTGGCAATATTACCATCAGTAGCGCCTAGTAATTCTTTCAGCATATTAAAATCTGCAAAATCATTAACCATAAGAATGCTCATAATACCCAGTCTTATACGGTGGTCAAAAGCCTTATTTATATGTTGAATGATGTTTTTCAATGTATTGAATTCGTTATCTGTTTTAGCTTTAAATTCGCTTTGTGTTAACCGTAATTAAAAGATTTACCGGTCGTATTTATTGTATAAAATAGCTCCATAAATAATATGGAGAATACCAAAACCTAAGCTCCAAAAATACAATCCGTATCCTATAAATTGAGTGGCTATTAAGCTAATTAGTATATTGACTAAGCCCAAATATTTAATATCACCGATTGTAAATTTACTGGCATTTACCAGGGCAAGTCCATAAAATAAAAGTGTAGCAGGAGCAACCAGGCCGGCAATATTATACTGAATAAGTACTACACAAAATAGACCACCAGCAATAAGCGGAATCGCAAAATTTGCCAATAAGCGTTTTGAAACCGGATTCCAGATTTTCTCGTTCTGTTTTTTTGCTTTGCGTAATGTGAGTATAAAGCCGGTTACTACGGCTGCAAAAAGAACAAGAAGAGCAATACCAATTAAATTAAAGAAGAGCGTAGTATAGGTGTCATCTGAAATATACTGATTCTCTGTATAGCTCAACTCTTCAAACTTCTGAATCTGAAAGTAGGCAGCTACAGCACCTATAAGAGCATAGATGCCAGCAAGTATTCCTGAGAGTCCGCTAAGTGAAATAAATCGAGACGAACGACTCATCATGTTTTTGATGTCGCTAATATCTTTGAGATAGTTTTGTGTTTCCATACAAAAGTACTTTGAAATGCAAAGTAAGTATATATTTGGATAGTGTACAACAAAAAAAAGCTTCATTTTATAATGAAGCTTAAGTACAAGTTTAAAATCTATTTTACTATGAGTAGTGCGCTTATCAAGCTTTCATTAAAAAGCTCTTCGGTAAGCCCTCCTATGAGCAGCGAAGAAATATTACTTCCGCCTTTATCAGAAAGGATAACGAGGTTAGGTTTTCGTTTCTCTATTTCAACTAAAAACTTCTGACCTATACTCTTATCATTAGCATAAAGGAATTCGTTAGTATCTGGGGTTGCTACTCCTAATTTGCTAAAAAATTTGATTGATTTTTGTTTTAGGTGTTTCTCAATTTTTTCAATAGCCTCAGCACGTTTTATGTAGGGTGAAAACTGCATAGGGATTTGATAGATATGTATTGAAGACAATTGTGAAGAAACACGCTCTTGCAAATCATTAGCAAAAAAGAAAGATTTTCTTGAATGGCTAGAAAAATCTGTACCCACCCATACGGTATCTAAATTTAACTCTGCTGTTCTAGGTACTGTAAGTATACTGCATTTTAATAGCCTTAATAATTTTGAAGTAACAACGCCAGTACCGTCTTTAGCAGATTTATTACCTACAATAGCTAGGTCAATGCTATATTTATTAGCGATGTAATGTATCAGGGATTCTGTATTTGAATCTTCAGAAATAAGAACCTCCCAATTTACATTTGCTGTAAATATTTTTTCAATATTTTCGTTAAGTTCGTCGCCTATAAGCTGGTCAAGATTTACTTTTTGTAACTCCTCTTCAAAAAGATCTGATATCTCATATTTTTTAATGTTATGCACAAAATAGACATTTTCTGCATTCAGGCTATCTGCTAGAAAAGAGCTATATGCTATTAAATGATTGTCTAATGAAGAGAGATCTAGTGCAACCAGTATGTTTTTTGCTTTTTCCATAGTTAATCGTTTTGTTTTCTACGTGCTACAATTTCTTTTACTACATCTTCGTAATCATCCATTTGCTTTTCAGATTTTTTCTTTTCGAGTTTTTGATAGTCTTCCCGAAGGCCTTTGTACAGAGAATAGCACATTATAAGTAAAATCACAGCAAAGGGTAAACCGGTAACAATGGTAGCGGTTTGAAGTGCTTCGAGACCACCGCCTATTAGAAGTACAGCTGCTACCGTACCTTCTGTAATGGCCCAAAAGATACGTTGACCTACCGGAGCTTCAATTTTTCCGCCAGAGGTTAAACTATCTATCACAAGCGAACCAGAATCTGATGAGGTGATAAAAAAGCCGGCAATTAGAATTACAGCAACTACATTTATTACCATCGAGAGCGGGTAATCTTCAAAAAAGACAAACAATGCAGTAGCAACATCATCTTGTACTGCTGTCACAATGCTGGTGTCCCCGCCCAGAGCTTGTTGTATTGCAACACTACCGAAAGCCGACATCCAGAAAAATGTTACTAATGCCGGTACTAGTAATACACCTAAAATAAATTGACGTATGGTTCTACCTTTAGAAATACGAGCAATAAACATCCCTACAAATGGGGACCATCCTATCCACCAACCCCAGTAAAAAACCGTCCAGTCATTTTGCCATGAGGAGCCTTCAAAAGTCTCACTCCAGGTAGAAATCTGTATAAAGTTGAATAAATAGCTTCCCGTGTTTTCTACAAAAGATCTAAAAATAAATAGAGTAGGACCCAGAATTACAGCCAGCAGTAGTAATACTACAGCCACTCGCATATTCCACTCACTTAAAATCTTAACTCCTTTGTCTACACCTAAAACTACCGAAGTTGTGGCTATTAGCGTTATCCCTGCAATTAAAAGAACTTGAGTTAGCGTTCCGTCAGGAACTCCAAATACATGATTAAGACCACTTGCAATTTGCTGCACTCCAAATCCTAAAGAAGTTGCCAGACCAAATAGTGTTGCGAGTACTGCAAAAATATCTATTGCGTCACCTATTCTCCCATGTATTCTATCTCCTAAAAACGGGTAAAATATAGATCTAATAGTGAGGGGCAAACCGCGTGAATAGGTAAAATAGGATAATGCCAGGCCTACCAGTGCATAAACACCCCAGGCGTGAAAACCCCAGTGCAAAAAGGTGAAATTCATCGCTTCCTGGGCAGCAGCAACTGTATTAGGATCTGCAGTAGGTGGCGCAATTAAATGTTTTACAGGTTCTGCAACTCCAAAAAAGAGCAGACCTATACCCATACCTGCACTAAAGAGCATTGCAAACCACGACATGGTTTTAAATTCAGGTTTTGCTTTTTGACCACCTATACGCATATTACCATACTTACCTACAGCCAGATAAATAAGAAATATGAGGAATAAATTTATTGTGAGTATAAAAAACCAGTCTGCCTTTTCTGCAACTGCATGTTGTATATCACCAAATATTTTTTGTGCTTGCTCTTCAAAAACAATTGTAAGCGTAATGCTTATAATGATAAAGATAGCCGAGGTAAAAAATACCGGACCGTTGACTTCAAGACCAAATATTGATTTCTTTTCGTCACTGCGTGTAATTTTCTTTGCCATAATTTTATTCTATTAAAAGTAGTAACCAACATTTATATTAAACCGAGCTTCCCATTTTGCATCGGGATTACCTACTGCAAAATCATCTACAAAGTTTCCGCCTAGCCATGAATGATTATAACCGGCAGCATAGTCTATATAAGTATAAACACCCCCTGCAGTAACCAAAACTCCGGTTACATTTTGAAAGGAATCTGTAAATTCTTTCTCTTTCTTTTGCATATAACCAAAATCATTATACAATTCAATTTGTGAAATAGGTCCCCAGTTAACTTCAATTTTTTTAGATATAGCGGCAGTATACATAGTAAAATCACTAGCAATGGCATACGGGGTACCGTAAGCTCCCTTCATAATGGTTTTATTAGATTCACCTAATTTATTTTCTGGCGAATGAGAGACAGTTATAGCCTCTGCTTTTAAGTTCCAGTTTTTGTAATCTAGCTCATAGTGAACGGCAAGGGCATAATGACTCCCATTTTTATCTGTGTCTATATTGTACAGACTCCCATACTGCCCTGAAAAACCTAATCTTTGCGCAGCCTCATTACCAAATTTACGTACTACCTTTCCATTAAATTGATTGGTTTCTTTATTGCGGCCTACCACATCGTATGAATACCTGCTTGAGCTGTTTTCTACATCTCCTCCAAAATTTAATTCTTCAGCGTTTTTTAAAAAAGCAAACGCATATTCCCAGTCATCATCTGTATGCACGTATTTTAATCCCATATCGTGATCATCTTCGAGACCTACGTAATAGGTAATATTGAAAAACCAATTATGTGAATTGTATTGCTTGATACCAAAAGGCACATAGACTAGGCCGGCGTGCAGCTCATTTTTTTCATTAAAGCGATATCCTACCCAACCTTGCTTTAAGAAACTACCACCAAAAGCATCGGAGTAAAAGCGATATTCGGCATTTAAGAAAATATTTTTATAAGAAGCTTTTGCATTAATTCTAAACATATCATAACCCAATTCACCTCCTCTGGTTTTTTGCTCTTCCTTCCAGGAAGAATACACATAATTAAATCGTAGCGCACCGCCCAATTCAAGTTTTGGTTTTTCTTCTTCCTGACTAAAGCACCACATAGGTGTCATAAAAAAAATAAGTATTTTAAAGAAGGTTGGGGGCTTTAAAATCTGGTACATTGTTGTTGTGAATAGTGTTAATTTGGAAAACTAAGCGGAAATTTATTTAATACTGAATTTTGACTTATCAATTAATATTTATTTAAGATGCTAAGCTTAACTTTAAGAAAATATTTAGATTTAAAGTAAGATCTACAATGAATCCTGCAGAAGACTACATTCTTAAAAAGCCTGAACCGTATAGAAGTATTTTAATTGAATTACAAGTACTAATTGAGCACGCCGTGCCACAGGCAGCTTTATTGTATAAATGGCACTTGCCTTTTTATTATTTAAATGACAGGATGTTTTGCTTCCTAAATTTTCGAAAAAACCTTTGTTGAACTAAGTTTCCCTAAAGGAATAATGCTCAATGACCCTAATGAAAAACTTACAGCGGGAGAAAACCGAAAAAATTTACGTTCGCTGCGGTATCACAGCGTGGAAGATATAAATGCCGAAATCGCAATCGGATTTTTAAAGGAGATGAAAAATAAGTTGTAGTTCAGAATCATTAATTGATACTAATGAATTCGAGCCTAACGAGAGGATTAGAAGGTTAAATGCAATTAAAAAAAATCCGTGTAGAATGAATTTTCTACACGAATTTTTTACTTCTATAATTTTTTTTTTACTCGGCAACCACTTTGCGTATTGCTACCAGCTTGGTTAATAAATCTTCTAGCAAACTTAAATCAAGCATATTGGCTCCGTCACTTTTTGCATTTTTAGGGTCAAAGTGCGTTTCTATAAATAGACCATCTACACCTGCAGCAATACCGGCTTTTGCCATAGTGCCTATAAGTGCAGGACGGCCACCGGTTACGCCACTGGTTTGATTGGGTTGTTGCAAGCTGTGGGTTACATCAAGTACGGTAGGTGCATATTGACGCATAGTTGGGATGCCTCTAAAATCTACAATCATATCCTGGTAGCCAAACATGGTCCCACGATCTGTAATCCATACGTTTTCATTGCCGGTTTCTGTTACTTTAGTAACGGCGTGTTGCATAGATTCCGGACTCATAAATTGTCCTTTTTTAAGGTTGACAACTTTACCGGTTTCGGCGGCAGCCACAACAAGATCGGTTTGACGTACCAGAAACGCAGGTATTTGTAAAACATCAACATAAGCAGCAGCCATAGCGGCATCTTCATTTACGTGAATATCGGTTACGGTAGGTACGTCAAAAGTTTCAGAAACTTTGCGTAGAATTTTTAGAGCTTTCTCATCTCCAATTCCTGTAAAACTATCAAGACGGCTACGATTTGCTTTTTTAAAACTTCCCTTAAATACATAAGGAATATTCAATTTGTCAGTGATTCCAACAATTTTTTCAGCAATGCGTAATGCCATTTCTTCGCCTTCTATAGCACAAGGCCCTGCAAGTAAGAAGAAGTTATTAGAATCTGTATGTTTAATTTTAGGAATATTTGTGAGTTTCATTGTCTGGGATTTAAAGCTGTAAAGATAAGGCTTTAGAAATAGGAAAAAGTTAGAAGTTAATGGTTAAAAGTAGAAAGTAGAAAGTAGAAAGTAGAAAAGAGAAAAGAGAAAAGAGAAAAGAGAAAAGAGAAAATGAAACTTAAAACTTTAAAAATAAAGCGGTATGTCAGTTCGAGCGCAGTCGAGAACTTATTGTTGATTACAACTACCAACAATTAAGTACAAAATAAGAATAAACAGGAAATATAAATAATTACGATTTTCAATTAACTGGAAACAGCAACAGCAATAAATATAAACCCGCGGCAGGGATAGTAGCGGCATCCTTTTTTGTAACGAGAGACTTTCTACGCCCTTTGGCGTATTCCGTAAAGTTGTTAGCGAAAAAGATATAGCGAATAGCCAGGTTGCTGCTTGTGACTGATTTTCAATTTTTTAGAAGTTTTTTAATAAGCAGCAAGCCGCCCAGATTATAATTAAAAATAAGTGCTTAAAAATTCATTAATTAACCATATCTTTGCGCCCTTAAAATAAGGGCATCTTATGGAAATTAAAAACATTGCGATTATCGCTCACGTTGACCACGGTAAAACTACGTTGGTTGACAAAATCATGTACCATTGTCAATTGTTTCGTGAAAACGAAAACACGGGAGATCTTATCCTGGATAACAATGACTTAGAGCGCGAACGCGGTATTACTATTACGTCTAAGAACGTATCAGTAATGTATAAGGGTACAAAAATTAACATTATAGATACTCCTGGTCACGCCGATTTTGGTGGAGAGGTAGAGCGTGTATTAAACATGGCTGATGGTGTACTTTTATTAGTTGATGCTTTTGAAGGACCAATGCCACAAACCCGTTTTGTACTTCAAAAAGCGATAGACTTAGGTCTTAAGCCTTGTGTGGTAATTAATAAAGTAGATAAAGAAAACTGTACTCCAGAAGAAGTTCACGAGAAGGTTTTTGACTTAATGTTTGAACTGGGTGCCGAAGAATGGCAGCTAGATTTTCCTACCGTTTACGGTTCTGCTAAGAACAACTGGATGAGTGATCATTGGGAAAATCAAACCGAAAATATAGAACCACTTCTTGATATGGTTATGGAGCATATTCCTGCACCAAAAATAGAAGAAGGTACAGTACAAATGCTTATTACATCATTAGATTTCTCTTCTTTCACCGGTCGTATCGCGATAGGTCGTTTACAAAGAGGTACTCTTAAAGAAGGTATGCAAGTATCTTTAGTGAAGCGTGACGGTACCGTTAAAAAAGTAAAAATTAAAGAATTACACACTTTTGAAGGTTTAGGACGTCTAAAAGTTCCTGAAGTTCTTCCGGGTGATATTTGTGCACTCGTAGGTATTGAAGGATTTGAGATAGGGGATACTATCGCAGATTTTGAAAATCCTGAAGCTCTTAAAACAATCGCTATTGATGAGCCTACAATGAGTATGCTTTTCACTATTAACGATTCTCCTTTCTTTGGTAAAGACGGAAAATTTGTGACTTCACGTCATATTAAAGACCGTTTATGGAAAGAACTTGAGAAAAACCTTGCATTACGTGTTGAAGAAACCGGGAGTGCAGATAAATTTATGGTTTTTGGTCGTGGGGTATTACACCTTTCAGTTTTAATTGAAACAATGCGACGTGAAGGTTATGAACTACAGATAGGGCAGCCACAGGTAATCATTAAAGAAATTGATGGTGTTAAATGTGAGCCTATAGAAGAGTTAACAATAGATTTACCAGACTCAGTTTCCGGTAAAGCTGTTGAGATGGTTTCTATGCGTAAAGGTGAGATGCTAAGTATGGAGGCTAAAGGTGAGCGTATGATTTGCCAGTTTATGATCCCATCACGTGGTATCATTGGGTTACGTAACCAGTTGCTTACAGCTACTGCAGGTGAGGCTATTATGGCACACCGTTTTAAAGAATATCAGCCTTTTAAAGGTACTATTCCAGGACGTATTAGTGGTTCTCTTGTCTCTATGGAAAACGGAAATGCAATTCCATATTCTATAGATAAATTACAGGATCGTGGTAAGTTCTTCGTATCTCCAGGGGAAGATATTTATGAAGGTCAGGTAATTGGTGAGAATTCACGTCAGGATGATATGAATATCAACATTACTAAAGCTAAGAAACAGTCTAACGTACGTTCTTCTGGTGCAGATGATAAAGCGAAAATTGTACCTGCAATTAAATTCTCTCTTGAAGAAGCATTAGAATACATTCAGAAAGATGAGTATGTTGAGGTAACTCCTAACCACTTACGTTTACGTAAAGTTTGGTTAAATGAAAATGATCGTAAACGTAACAAGATTTAATCTTACGTTTTAAATTATAACAGAAAGCACTTCCTAAAGGAGGTGCTTTTTTTTTTGAATTGGTTTACAAAATGACGCAACCCTTTTTCTTATTTTGCATCTGTTTTATACAACGCTAAAACAGTTTATATGTTAATTAAATTTAAGTTTGTATTGGTTTTAATGGGGATCTTACTTGCAGGAAGCTGTTCTGATAATGATAAAGATTTCCCTACTACTACCGCAGAGTTACAGGTAAAAGTTAATGATACATTACTCATTGCATCTAGAGATACCGCACCTGTTGAAGGTGGTCGAGATGTTTCGGTAGAACCAAAACACGGTAAAGTATTTATTGATGCATTTACAATTAAATACCTGGCAGATACAGGTTACATGGGTGAAGATTTTATAGAAATTACAAATAAAGGTTCTATAGGAGATGGTAATTATTTCACTACATCTGTAGAGCAATATTCATTAAAAATTAGTGAATAGATAAAATCGCAATAAACGTTATTTTTTAAAGCACTTCTTCTAAGAAGTGCTTTTTTAGTTTAGCATATTTCCAGAATTAATCCTAAACTTTGATTGCTGTTGCTCAAATCAATTTTTTGTAATTTACCCTGTTCTAAAACCGCACGTTTGTCAACTTTTAAAATTGTAAAATATACTACAGCATACAAATCCCGTTGGGATCGTTTTGTAGCCTCGTTAAACGGAACTTACAAAGGTTCTAAAAATACTTCATTTTTATTTCAACGTGATTTTATGGATTATCATAACGACCGGTTTGAAGATTACAGTTTAATGGTTTTTGAAGGAGACCAGGTGCTTGCGGTGCTCCCTGCAAATAAAAATGGAAACACAGTTTATTCACATCAGGGTTTAACTTATGGCGGTCTCGTACTTAAAGCCGAAATTCGCCTGCAGACTGTCTTAGAGGTATTTAAACAGTTACTTCAATTTCTTTCGCAAAGCGGAATACAAATGCTTGAAATTAAAGTATTGCCGCAATTTTATCAGGAATTACCGGGGGATGAACTTGATTATTTATTATTTCTAACCAAAGCAGCACTCATAAAAACTGAAGCAGCTTCTGTAATTGATTTGCGTAATCGCATCCCACTGCACAACTCTCGTAAAGACGGAATACGAAAAGCAAAAAATAACGGTTTAGAACTCATAGAGACTAAGGATTTTACATCTTTTTGGAATACTATTCTTATCCCAAACCTGCAGTTACGACACGACACCATTCCCGTTCATAGCTTAACGGACATTAGTATGCTTGCTAAAAAATTTCCATACAATATACGACAGTATAATGTGCTTGATCGTGAAGGAAGATGCGTAGCGGGCGCTACTATTTTCGAAACGCCTACAGTAGCACACGTTCAATACATTTCGGCAAACGAAGACCGGCAGCGATTAGGAAGTTTAGATTTGCTTTTTGATTTTTTAATTTCAAAATATAGTAAAGAGAAGTATTATTTTGATTTTGGAACTTCAAACGAAGAAGCCGGTAAAAAGCTAAATGGCGGACTACAATTTTGGAAAGAAGGTTTTGGCGCTCGAACTCGTGTTCAGCGAACTTATAGCGTCGCTACAGCAAATCATTGTCTCCTTAATGATGTTGTACTATGATCCCGTTTTTAGATCTTCAGAAAGTTAATACGCCATATACAGACTCGTTTAAGAAACGCTTTGATGATTTTTTACAGGATGGTACTTTTATTTTAGGTAAAACCGTTACTCAATTTGAACTGGAATTTGCAGAATACTGTAATACTTCAGAATGCATAGGTACAGGAACTGGTTTTGATTCACTTCGGCTTATTTTTGAAGGCTTAAAGCTTCAAAAAAAACTAAATAATGGAGACAGCGTTATAGTCGCTGCTAACTCGTATATAGCTACTGTTCTTGCGATTTTACAGGCAGGGTTAAAACCTGTATTTGTGGAAGTTGAAGAGCAGTTTTTTAATATTGACTTACAGAAGATCGTTGTGGCTGGAGCATCAGTAAAAGCGGTATTGATCACGCATTTATACGGACAATTAGAAGCAGTTGAAGCAATTTCTACCTATGCAAAAAAATATAATTTGCTGTTGATTGAAGATGCAAGCCAGGCACATGGAGCACATTTAAAAGGTCAAAAAGCAGGAAGTTTTGGTGTTGCGGCGGCCTTTAGTTGCTATCCTACAAAAAACCTTGGTGCATTAGGCGATGCAGGTTTGATCACAACTTCAGATGCAACTCTGGCGGAAATTATTAAAAAACTAAGAAATTACGGAAGAAGCTCAAGTTATGAAAATGAATATGCAGGTTTTAATTCGCGTCTAGACCCGTTACAAGCTATATTTTTAAGTGAGAAGCTAAACGATTTAGATGCACAAAATACCCAGCGCAGATCAATTGCCGCGCGCTATGCTGCAGAAATTAATAATGAACATATAAAACTTCCGCTTTGGGATTTATCTGAAAATCATGTTTTTTATGTTTACGTAATTCGGGTTAAAAACAGATCACATTTTTTAATGTATTTAGAATCTTGTGAAGTTGGTTTTGCACTTCATTATCCTATACCGCCGTATAGGCAGGCGGCTTTAAAAGACTACAATTCACTCAGCTTTCCCATAACGGAAACCTTAGCAAACGAGAGTGTAAGCATCCCTTTAAATACAACACTTACCGAATCTGAAATTACAATCATAATAGCAGTTTTAAACGCGTATAATGCTTAAGTATTTACGACTGCTTATCGCACAAAATATACTGCTTAAAGTAAGTTCGTTTAATGCCATAGGTATTTTTGTGCGTGTGGTTTGCGGATTAATCACTTCAAAATTAATTGCGTTTTATCTGGGCGCTTCGGGAATGGCAATTCTTGGGGATATGCGTAACTTTTTAAGCTCGGTACAGAGCGTAAGTCAGTTGGGTATTAGCAACGGGGTCATTAAATATACTGCTGAATATAAAACAGAGAACCCTAAATTTAATCGTTTAGTAGCGACTGCTCTAAAAATAGGATTAGGATGCTCGATAGTAGTAGGTGGTATTTTAGTAGTGTTCTCTAATCCCATAAATTATTTTGTGTTTAATGGAGTACATGACTATACATCTATAATTAAAATTACAGGTTTTGTATTGCCTCTATTTACTCTTAATGCATTACTGGTAAATGTTATTAATGGGATGGGAGCTTATAAAAAAGTCATTCAAATTAATGTAGCCACTAATGTTCTGGGTGTGGTCGTGTCTGCCTTATTAATTATTTACTTCAATCTTTTTGGAGCTTTACTGGCCTTAGTGATTTCAGGAGTAATGGCTTTAGGGATAACAGGTGTTTTTCTGTTGAACAAGCGGCATTGTTTTTTGCAAATTGTAAGAGCGCGCATAGATATTGAAATCGTAAAAAAGTTAGCATCTTATGGCGGGATGACTCTTTTTTCTGCAATTGCATCTCCTTGGGTTTATATAGCGATTCGTAAACATATTATTAAAACTGACGGAATTGTAAATGCCGGTTACTGGGATGCGATGCTGCGCCTTTCTGAATATTATATGATGTTTGCCACCACATTGATGACGCTTTATTTTTTACCTAAGCTCTCTGCGGTTGCCTCAAAAAAGGAATTTAGAACAGAAGTTTTAAATTTTTATAAAACCATTTTGCCATTTTTTGGAGTTGGTTTAATTCTTATTTTTTTGTTGAAATCATACATTATAATGATTGTATTTAATGCCTCATTCTTAGAGATGCGATCTATTTTTATATGGCAACTTGCAGGAGATTTTTTCAGGGTGGCTAGCCTGGTAATTGCATATCAATTAGTAGCAAAAAATAAGTTTTGGTTATTTATTGGTACTCAAATACTTTCATGGACAATCATTTACTTATCTAGCCGGTTTTTTATAGATGCTTATGGCTTTATAGGTGCAGCAATGGGACATTTATTAAGTTATGCCTTGTATTTGCTGGTTATGGTTGGGGTATTTTACAAATCCTTATTCGGTAGATTATGATTAAATCACTGGCTTCATTGCGTTTTGTGTTTGCTTTTATGGTGTTTTTACATCATATAGGTATTTTACAAGATGCTATAGGTCACGCCTTTTTTTACAGTCTCAGCGGTTTTATACTCTCGTATGTTTATCAAGAGCGATTTGTGCAACAGCGGTTTACTACACGTGCATTTCTAAAACTTCGATTTAGTAGATTATATCCTTTGTATATTCTCACACTGCTGGTTGCAATTCCTCTTACAATAGATGCATTTGCGCTTGAGCCTACTCACGAAATTTTAAAATTGGTGAGCAGTATTTTTATGCTTCAAAGTTTTATTCCTGTAGCAGATTATTATTTTTCTTTTAACGGTTTGGCGTGGAGTATATCAGATTTATTCTTCTTTTATATGCTCTTCCCAATACTTATTAAAAGGATACCTAAGGCTTCCGCGAAAGCATTACTGGGAAGTTCTATTTTAGTTATGCTGGGTATTTTTGGCTTAATGCAAATTGTACCCGAAGCCTGGCAGCACTGGTTTTTTTATGTGAATCCGTTTTTGCGTTTAGCAGATTTTGTATTGGGAATGGTGCTCTTTCAATTATTAAAAAATGTAGTATTTAAAAAATACGAATCTAGATTCACATTTTACGAAATAGTTGCGTGTTTACTGCTTATAGGATTTTACTGGGCGGCACCATTGTTTCCTAAAGTGTTGCGGTATTCAATCTATTATTGGATTCCTATGACGGTTTTTATTGGTGTTTTTGCAGTTCAAAAAGGATATATATCACGTCTTTTAACTAATAGGGTGATGCTATTTTTAGGAGAACTCAGTTTTGGGTTTTACCTCTGGCATCAGCTAATTATACGTTATGCCTATCGTTTTGTAAATCATTACCAATTGGGAATAAATATATGGCTTTTGATAAGCCCGTGTTTTATACTAATACTTGTAGTGAGTTGGTTCTCGTATCGCTATTTTGAAATGCCACTCAAGCGGAAATTGCGTCAGCTTTGGGTTTAGCCGTTTCCCAGGCTTTAATGTATTTTTTTGCTATAGCAGTACTATCGTGATATTCTTCTATAAACTTTCGGGCATTCAAGCCTATTTCAGCGATGCGAGAAGGATTTAAAATGAGTTGCTCCAAATCATCAGCGATTTTTTCAGCGTCAGGTATAGTATGTATAGCCACACTTTTTTTAGCAAGCTTGTAGTGTTTTGTAAAAAGCTCACCGGCACCGGTAAACACTACTTTGCCTTTTGCCATCGCTTCCAGGGCATTGTAGCCTTGATCTTCGGCGTAGGTCTGATCTAAAATGATATGTGCATTATCGTATGCGTTTATATATTCGGCGTACGGAATATTAGAAACTGAAACTACCTGAATACGATTGGGATATTTATTCTGAATAATTTCAAGTGCTGCTTCAAAATAGTTGTTTCCCTTTTTATAATAATTTACCTGATTGATGCCGTGAAAAATCACAATAGGATTCGGTTTAGGAAATGGTAGCGCAACGAGTTTTTCTAAATGAATAGGATTGGGAATAAGGCCATAATAATCATCCACGTTTGTATAAGCAAGATGGTAATCAAAATCTGTACTTATAATGAGGTCCTTTAATTTAAATATGAAGTCGTGGTATTTTTTATGGCTTAAAGAAATATACTGCTCACTATACGGAAACTCAATTTCAGGATGTTGTAAGATAGGATGATGCTTCAGTTTATTAAGATTGCTCAAATAAATTAAATCATCGCCACAAGCCAAAATAATTAATTTAGGTGTAAGTTGGCGCAGCCGTTCTATAATTCTACGTTCTATAAAATAAGGAGTTTTTAAGGGGTATTCATTGATGAGCTGTATAACATCATAAGGTTTTTGATCTACCAGATAATCTAATGCTCTGTAACCAATTTCAAGCGTAGCAATATCAAATTTTGTGAGTCGGTAAAGGGCTTTTCGATAAAAGTTTAACAGCGAGTAACCGGTTATACGCTTTGCTTTTAGTTTTACGTCTGAAGGGTAATCTTTAAAAGCATCACCCGTACTCATTAAGGTCACGCTGTGACCTAAATTTTCCAGTCCGGCTTTTAGACTGTTGTGCAGATTGCTGTATTCACCTACAAGCAGAATTCTCATAATTTGCGTTACTTTAGCTTGAAAAGATACACATTCTCTGAAATCAAAGCTTAAAAATATAGGTATTCTAACCGAGTCACTGGCTGGAGGCGGTGCAGAGCGATCTGCGGCGTTACTCTCAATAGAACTTACAGATTTAGGCTATGAGGTGCATCTTTGCACAATTACAGATGCAGTAGGGTATGCCTATAAGGGGAAGTTGCTTAATCTTGGATTATTGAAGAATACCGGTAATGATCCCTTTAATAAATTAAAAAGGTTCCTCTATTTTAAAAACTACCTGAAACAGCATCAGATTCAGGTGGTGCTTGATTTTAGAATGCGCAACTCAATTATAAAGGAAATTGTAATTAGAAAGTTTCTTTACAAAACGAGTCTTCCGGTTTATATGGTACGCAGTTCTCACGTAGCGTATTACTTTCCAAAAAATAAAACGCTCAACAAATGGTTTTTTAAGAATAGCTTTATAAATGTACTCAGTCATTCAACAAGATTAGAGCTAGGAAAATGCTACAAGCTTCAACATATTGAAGTTATACCTAATTCTATTTCGTTAGCATCTTACGCAGATTATTATGATTTGCCAGAAGGTATTCAAAATACATATATTATTGCTTCTGGAAGATTAGAACGGGGTGTTAAGCAATTTGACAAATTAATCGAAGCGTATGCAGAAAGTATATTGCCCAAACATAATATAGATCTGTTGATTCTCGGACAGGGCGAAATGCTTGAAACTTTAAAAGCACTGGTGGCAAGGAAACATTTACAACATCGTGTGCATTTTAAAGGCTTTGTAAAACATCCTGAAAATTATGTAGCCAATGCGCTTTTTTCGGTTTTGTGCAGTAACTACGAGGGATTTCCCAGAGTTATTCTTGAAAGTCTGGCGTGTCAAACTCCTGTAATTGCGACCAACTGTCCTACCGGTCCCGCTGAAATTTTAGATGGCAGTAACGGCGTTCTCGTACCGTATCAAGATTTTAAAGGCTTAACTAAGGCCATGAATGAATTAGCCTTAAACACCGAACTTAGACTTAAATTTAAGGCTGCTGCCCGAGCTAGTATTCGTAAATTTGACACTTCAGTAATTAGTACAGACTGGCAAAATTATTTGGAACGCATTTATGAATATTCCCAGACGCATAGCATTACCTAAGATAGAGGATCAACGAGGAAATCTTTCGGTAATAGAACAAGATTCGCTCCCTTTTAAATTTAAAAGGGTTTATTATTTATATGATGTGCCTAGTGGCGCTTCGCGTGGCGGCCATGCACACCGTAAACAGAGTGAATTTCTAATTGCGCTATCAGGAAGTTTTGATGTGCTTATAAAAACGGGCTTAGGTGAAGAAGTTTTTACGTTGAATAAACCTAATGAAGGTTTGCTGATCCCTAATGGATATTGGCGTGAGCTTGATAATTTTTCAAGTGCTGGTATTTGCCTGGTTGCAGCAGAAGAAGCTTTTGAAGAAGACGATTATATACGAGACTATGATGATTTTGTCGCTTTTAAAAAGTCGTAAGTCGCTTTCCTTTTAAAAGCATTTTCTGTTTAAAATAGTGTAGGCCGTTAAGTATTGCGGTAGGTGCGTTTAATAAAAATCGTTGCTTACTATTTAATAAGTCGGTATCCACATTTTTCCTCATTTCTGTAAAGGCTTCTGTGGCTCCTTCTGCCTTATAATAATTACAGATGTAATAATAATTAAGATTAATAAACTTTTTTAAAGACTCATTATGCGCGTTTTCTAAAAGATACTTAGCATAATCTGGTTGTTTTCTAAAACTCAATTTACTACGCGTAATTTGATTTTCACTTTCGTATCTATAGTGACAACTAGTAGTAGTGTCAAAAGCCAATTTGTAGTTTAGGTTTGCACGTATAAAAAAATCGGTATCCTCAGCATAGGTTATTGTTGGATCAAAGCCGCCTATATGCTGTATGATTTCTTTTTTAAAACCGAAGCTGCTGGGAGTAATAAACGGCTGTTGTGCACTTGTTTTAAAATAATTTTCAATGAGAAGAGTAGTTTTTTTAAAGCTTGTGTTTGTTTTTGGTTTTATGAGTAATCCGTTAGGCAATAATTCACTATAAGCAGTGCCGTAAAGCTGAGCTTCAGGATAGGAATCAACGAGATTGGCAATCTTTTGAAGATGATTGGGAAGCCATACATCATCTGCATCAAGAAGACAAATTACTCTACCCGAAGCGTGGCCTATTCCGGTATTTCTGGCATTCGAAAGCCCGTTATTAGGCTGATTTATAAGTTTTGTTTTTTCATTTTTAAGACTTAATACGTGATGCTCACTTCCATCGGTACTCCCGTCATTAATAACCACTACTTCATAATCTGTAAAGTTTTGAGCATACACAGATTGTAAGGTTTCTTTAATGAAATTTGCCTTGTTATATAGCGGTATGACGACAGTGATTTTAGGCATCTTCTTTCGTGATTTTAAGAAAATAATACAACCGATAGGCATCAAAGAGTTTTAACGAGGGTTTTGTAGAAAGTAAGTTTTTTACCACCTGCTTTTGAATGCGATGGAACAATTTTATATAGCCGTTAGCAACACCTGTTTTTTGCATTTTGAGTGCGATTTGCTGTAAGGGTCTGTAATCTTCTGCAATAAGATCGTGACGCTGCAAATAGACTAAAGTTTGCAAACCTTCATAGGTTTTTTGAAGATATGATTCAGAATCTTCAAGTCCTAAATGCATCACCGGGTTTTCAAGATGCAAAACAACTGCCTTAAGTTTTTTTAATTGGTAGGTTAGGTAAATGTCTAACCCATACAAATTAGTGAGAGGAATCTTTAAATCCAGATAAAGATTTTTAGTAATTGCTAATCCCGCTGCGGTGATAGATTTATAGGGATTTAATTCACGTTCGTTTTTTAACCGGCTTTCGCGGTTTTTACCATAAACCCATCGCAGCATTTGATTCTTCTCAGGGATTTTTTCAGCATATGCGATACCCCCAAAAATAACCTGAGCGTTCTGAAGGTTTGAAAGTATTTTTTCAAGAAAATATGAGTTAACCGGCATTACATCTGCATCTAAAAAAAGAAGCCAGTTATAACGCGCCTCTTCTGCAAGAAATTGACTGGTAGCGGTTCTACCTCTATTGATCTCAAACTGCGTATGGGTACAATGTTGAAGACCTATTAAAAACTGATTTTTAGAGCGTGTCTGAAAATCTGTAGATGCATCATCTGCCACCCGTATTTCGTATACGAGATTTAAGGTTTTAGCCATATTACGAATGCTGAAAACCAATTCTGAAACATCAGTATTAAAAACCGGTATGAGAATAGATAACATACCTACAAGTTAAACTTAAATGGTCTTTTGTACGACTTCGAAGATTTTATTTCCGTCGCATTTAAGGGTTTTTGAAGGGTATTTTAAAAGCAATGCATAATCGTGAGTAGCCATTAAAATGGTATTGCCATTTTTGTTGATTTCCTGTAATACGCCCATAACTTCAACAGAAGTTTGCGGGTCAAGATTTCCGGTAGGCTCATCTGCTAAAATAAGCTCAGGGTCGTTGAGCAAAGCACGGGCAATTGCTACACGTTGTTGCTCACCACCAGATAGCTGGTAGGGGTATTTAAAACCTTTAGTTTTCATACCTACTTTATCTAAGACTTCATCAATCTTAGTATCCATATCTGCCTGAATTTTCCAGCCGGTTGCTTTTAAAATAAACTTTAGGTTTTCTTTTACGGTACGATCATTTAGTAATTTAAAATCCTGAAAGACAACGCCAAGTTTTCGGCGTAAAAAAGGAATTTGCTTCTCTTTTAAGGTAACTAAATCAAAATCTACTATAGTGCCTTCACCTTGTTGCAAAGGCAAATCACCATAAAGCGTTTTCATAAAACTACTCTTACCACTTCCTGTTTTACCTATGAGATACACAAACTCACCTTTATTTATTGAAAGACTTATATCTGAAAGAATAAGACTTTCACGCTGAAAAATAGATGCATTTTTAAGTTGCAGAACCGGTGTTGACATAAAACAAAATAAATAAAACCCACACAGTGTGGTGATTAACTGCTAAAAATCTGCCGTTACTCGTTGGCTGATTTAATTCAGTTTTTAAAGAGACATTGATCATAAGACTTATATGCCGCCATTTTTAAAACCGAAATCAAAAGTACAATAACTATTTGATTTGATTGCAGGCCCCGCACGTCAAAGCCTTGTTGAAAACTCGTTTAAAATAAGCGTTTAAAGTTCTTTTGAAGAACTGTACTCTAGATATAATTATCCTAGTTTTGTAGCGTTACTGGTAGTAGTCATTTAGTTTAGCTAACGCTGAAGAATCGCTACTAATTGAATTTAAACACAACCATTTTTATGATGAAGAAATATGTACTTCTGGCACTAATAACGCTGGTTACGTTGCCCGCAGTTACTGCACAGCAGTCTGAGGCTTTTACAAATGAGCTTGCAAAATACAATAAGGCACTTACCTTATACAACAGTAAACAATATCTGGCTGCTCAGGCTCTTTTTGGAGAAATTAAGCAGGAAACTACAGACCCTACGATAGAAGGAGATTGTGCGTATTATATCGCTAATGCTGCAGTACGACTCAATCAGAGTGGTGCAGATGCTTCTATGGAAAAGTTTGTAGAAACCTACCCCACAAGCACAAAACGAAATGCGGCGTACTACGATGTAGCAGAATATTATTTTGAAAACGGTAAGTACGCAGCATCAAAACGCTGGTATGAGCAGGTAGATTTAGACCGCTTGAGTTATTTAGAACTGGAGCGTTTTAACTTTAATATGGGCTATGTTCATTTAAAAACAAACAGTCCTGAAGAGGCTAAAGAATACTTTAGACGCGTACGCAACTCAGAAAAATACGGACCGCAAGCCAAGTACTACGAAGGGTTTATGGCTTATGAAAACGATGATTATGAAGAAGCAAGTCAGCTATTTGAAGAAGTAGAAGCAGAAGAAGGCGTTCGAGAAGATCTGAGTTATTTTAAAGCCGATTTAAACTTTAAAAAAGGAAATTTTGAGGAAGCTATACAATTAGCTAAAGAGCAATTGCCTAGCGCAACTCGCTTAGATGCTTCAGAATTAAATAAAATAATAGGAGAGAGTTATTTTAATCTGGGTAATTTTTCAGAAGCTCTTCCCTATTTAAAAGAATATAAAGGAAAACGCGGTCGCTGGTCAAATACAGACTACTACCAGTTAGGTTACGCGTATTTTAAACAAGGTGATTTTGAAAGTGCTATAGGTGAGTTTAATAAAATTGTAGATGGTAAAGATAGTGTAGCTCAAAATGCATATTATCACCTTGCCGATGCCTATTTACAAACAAACCGTAAGCAAGAAGCGCTTAATGCGTTTCGTAATGCCTATCAAATGGATTTTGTGCCAAAAATTAAGGAAGACAGTGGTTTAAACTATGCTAAGTTAAGTTATGAGATAGGTAATGCTTATGAGCCGGCACCACAGGCAATAGGGAATTACTTAGAAGCTTACCCAAATACACCAGAACGTCAAACTTTAGAATCGCTGTTGATTGATTCTTACATTACTTCTAAAAATTATGAAGGGGCTATGGCGCTGATTGAAAATAATAGAAATTTTCAAGATAAAGAAGCCTACCAGAAAGTAGCATTCTACCGAGGAATCGAATTGTACAATGACGGAAACTACAGTGAAGCTATTGCAAATTTTGAAAAGTCACTTAAAGACCCGCGTACTGCTAATTTTACAGCACGCGCATTATACTGGAAGGCAGAAAGTGAGTACACGCTTAATAACATAGACGATGCACTACTAACGTTTAAGCAGTTTGAGCAAAGCAATGCGGCGAGTACGTTGCCAGAATATAAGGACCTGGGTTACAACTTAGGTTATGCATACTTCAAAAAGAAAAACTATGATCAGGCGATAAAGTATTTTGAAAGCTATACGAAGTCTGGCGCTTCAGACAATGTGCGTAAAGTAGATGCGTTTATGCGTCTGGGAGATAGCTACTTTATAAGCAGTAAATACTGGCCGGCTATGGAAGCTTACAATTCGGCAATAGAGATGCCAGGAGGTGATCGCGATTATGCAACTTTTCAAAAAGCAATTAGTTATGGTTTTGTAGATCGTAACCCTCAAAAGATTGAGGCGTTGAACAGTTTTACGGCTCAGTTTCCAAAATCGAGCTACCGTGATGATGCTTTATATGAATTAGGTAATACCTACGTAGCTACGGGAAATAATGATAAAGGTATTGAAGCCTATGATCGTCTGGTACGTGAAATACCAAAAAGTAAGTTTGCTGCAAAAGCGCAGCTTAAAAAAGCACTTATTTACGATAATACCGGTCGCAGTCCGCAGGCTTTAGCACTGTTTAAAAAAGTAGCTCAGGATTTTCCGGGAACTCCAGAAGGGGTTCAGGCAGTTGCTTCTGCAAAGTTGATTTACATAGACAACGGGCAAGTAGAAGAATACGGTCGTTGGGCAAATGGCCTTGATTATATTTCTGTAGAAGATTCAGAATTAGATGATGCTGCTTTTTCTTCCGCGGAAAAACAATTTGTAAACAGTAACAATCCTGTTGCTATTCAGAATTTTGAAAAATATCTAAGAGAGTATCCTAACGGACAACGTGCTATGGAAGCACATTTTTACCTGGGGCAGTTGTACTTTGGTAAAGAGGAGTTTGCGAAAACAATCCCGCATTACAAGTATGTGATTGATAAAGAGCGTAGTGAGTTTACAGAGCAGGCGTTAGCACGTTTAGGGCAGGTTTATTTGAGTGAGCGTAACTACGCCGCTGCGGTGCCTGTGCTTCAGCGTTTAGAGAATGAGTCTGATATACCACAGAATACCATTTTTGCACAGAGCAACTTGATGAAGTCGTATTACGAACTTAAAGACTACGTGCAATCTGTTTCTTATGCAGAGAAGGTTTTAGCAAATGCTAAAATTGATAATAAAGTAAAAAGTGATGCCCAGGTAATTATTGCACGTAGTGCGATGAAAACGAACAATGAGAGTCGAGCGGCAGAGGCTTATGCTCAGGTTTTAAAAATAGCAACAGGAGAATTAGCTGCAGAAGCCTTGTATTACGATGCATTCTTTAAAAACAAAAAAGCAGACTTCAAGGGCTCTAATGTACAGGTTCAAAAACTGGCTAAAGATTACAGCGGCTACAAAGAGTATGGTGCAAAAGGTCTGGTGTTAATGTCTAAAAACTTTTACGAGTTAGGTGATGCATATCAGGCGACTTACATTTTAGACAGTGTAATTACAAACTTTACAGATTATCCTGAAGTAGTTGCAGAGGCGAAACAAGAACTAAAGCGCATCAAAGCAGCAGAGTCTAAAACCAATTCATCTTTAGGAGAAAATTAAACTTCAGCAATATTAAAAATCTGTTGAATCAACTTAATTAGAACAATCAAACAATGATTAAAAATATAAAATCAATTTTCACTTTAAGCTTTATACTAGCAGCAGCAAGTTTTGCACAGGCACAGGATAAAGATAATTTAGGAACTGAAGTTGTAAATGTAGTTAAGCCTTATACTCCTGAAATAGGTGATGCGTTTAAAGTAAAAGCGACTCCGGCTTTAAACGATTCGGTGAATACGGCTAAGAAGAAAGTAACTTACGGGATCTTTAGCGTACCGGTAGCCTCTACTTTTGCACCTGCAAAAGGTAAAGCGGCAGCGGTAAAAAAGGCTAAGCCTGTAAAGTTGTATGATAATTATGTGACGTTAGGTTTTGGTACCTACACCAGTGCTTTGGCAGAATTGTACACCAATTTTGAAATAGACCGTAATTCTAATTTCGGTATTTATTTAAATCACAATTCATCGCAAGGTGGTATTGAAGATGTGGTACTCGACGATAAGTTTTATGATACCGATTTAAATTTGAATTACAGCTCGCGTAATAACAATTTCAACTGGCGTACAGATTTAGACCTGGGGCACAAATTATACAATTGGTACGGTTTAGATCCGCTTGTGGCACAAACGCAATCAATTGTTCAAAATATAGATCCTACACACAGCTTTTATAATGCCGGCTTAAGTGGTGCTATAGAATTTAATGAAGGATTCTTTGAAGCAGCAACAGCAAGCGTAGGTTATTTTGGAGACTCATTTAAATCTAGCGAAATACGTGCAGTAGTTGCACCAGAATTTATGGTGCCTATTGCTAAGCAAAAATTAAGCTTAGACCTTAAACTTGATTACGTAAACGGTAGTTTTGAGAATGAAGATTCTAGCAACCCACAATCAGATTATACCCATTTAATTGTAAGCGGAAACCCAAGTATTCAAATTTTAAAAGAAGACTTAACACTTGATTTAGGGGTGAATGTAGCTGCAGATTTTAATCCTGATGCTTCTAAAACAGATCTTAAAGTATATCCTAGTGTACGTGCATCTTACCGTCTGGTAGATGAGTATTTTATTATTTATGGAGGTTTAGAAGGTGATTTAAAACAAAACAGTTATCAGGAGCTAGCTTCAGAAAATCCGTTTGTATCGCCAACACTAGATTCAATAGCTCCTACAGATCAGAAATTTGATTTGTATGCAGGTATAAAAGGGAAGTTAAGCAGTGCAATGAGTTATAATTTGCGTGCAAGTTACTTGTCTCAAGACAATCGTTTATTGTTTAGAAATAATGCCAGAACAGTAGGTAGTGCAGATGCAGTAGGTGCAGCGGGCTATCAATTTGGAAACTCCTTTGGAGTAGTAAATGATGATTTGCGTACGCTTTCCCTTTTTGGAGAATTAAACTTTGACGTAAACAGCAATTTAAAAATGCGTGTTAACGGAGAGTTATTTAGTTATGAAACAGAGTTAGAAGAAGAAGCATGGAATTTGCCAGACTTTAAAGCTTCTTTCTTTGCAGACTACCAGATCGACAAAAACTGGTTTGCAGGAGTTACCCTATTCTACGTAGGTGAGCGTTTTGATCAGACAGATGTGCGCACTACAGCGATTAGTTCAAATCCTATTAAAGTCACTTTAGAAAGTTTCTTTGATGCAAATGCACACGTAGGATACCGCTTTAATGATCAACTTTCGTTCTTTGCACGCGTAAACAATGCGTTAGGTAACAATTACCAGCGTTATATTAATTACCCGGTACAGGGATTACAGGGGATGGCAGGGGCGACTTACCGTTTTGACTGGTAATTTTTAGTAAAATAAAATCTTTAAAAACTCCCGAATTTCGGGAGTTTTTTGTTTTAGGAGATACATGCTTAATTTGTACTTTCGTAAAAAAAAAATAAATATGCGTTTTGCTTTGTTGGGACTCTTAAGTCTCTTTGTAGTGGTAGGTTGCCAGGATAAAAAAACTGAAAAAGAGAGTGTAGATCTTCTCGTAATTAATGCAAATATTTATACAGTAGATGCTCAGTTTTCAAAAGCACAAGCTTTTGCTGTGCGAGATGGGAAGTTTGTAGCAATAGGATTATCAGATTCTTTGCAGGCAAAATACTCTGCAAAAGAGGTTCTTGATGCTCAGGGAAAAACCATTCTTCCGGGTCTAATAGATGCCCATTGCCATTTTTATAGATTTGGTCAATCGCTGCAGAATGTAGATCTAGTAGGTACTACAAGTTTTGATGAGGTGGTGGCACGAGTTGTTGCTTTTCAAAAAGAAAATCCTTCAGAATTTATCTACGGAAGAGGTTGGGATCAAAACGACTGGGAACAAAAAGAGTTTCCGAATAAGAAAAAATTAGATTCACTTTTTCCTGATACACCGGTTGCGTTACAACGTATAGACGGTCACGCTTTGTTAGTAAATCAGAAAGCTTTAGACCTGGCGCAAATAGATGTAACAACACAGACTGAAGGTGGTGAGATTATGCGCGACGGTAAGGAACTTACCGGGATACTCATTGATAATCCTATGGATCTGATTACGGCTATTATGCCGCAAATGACCCGCGATCAAAAAGTAAAGGCGTTGCAAGATGCGCAACAATACTGTTTTGATTATGGTCTTACAACCGTAAATGATGCCGGCTTAGATCGCAATACCATTCTGCTTATAGATAGCTTACAACAAGCGGGAGGCTTAGATATGCGTATGTATGCGATGATAAGCAATACACCTGCAGACGTTGACTATTTTCTAAAACGCGGTATTCTAAAAACCGATAAAATGAATGTGCGTTCTGTAAAAGTGTATGGTGATGGGGCTTTAGGTTCTCGTGGCGCAGCTTTGAGAGCACCTTACGCAGATCGTGACGGGCATTATGGCGCTTTAGTTACTCCTGTTGATAGTATGTATAAACTGGCTCAAAAACTGGCTAAGACAAACTTTCAAATGAATACGCATGCTATAGGTGATTCTGCAAATACTGTTATTCTTAATGCATATACCGAAGCTTTAAAAGGTCAGTCAGATAAGCGTTGGAAGATAGAACACGCGCAAATTATTTCACAGGAAGACTTTGATTATTTTGACGATAACATTTTACCTTCTGTACAACCTACACACGCTACTAGTGATATGTACTGGGCAAAAGATCGCTTAGGAGAACGTCGTATGAAAGGTGCTTATGCATATAAGCGATTACTCCAAGAATCTGGTGTTATCGCTCTGGGAACCGATTTTCCGGTAGAGCAGGTGAGTCCGTTTTATACATTTTACGCAGCGGTTGCCCGTAAAGATTTAAAGCAATTTCCAGAAAACGGTTTTCAAATGAAAGATGCCTTAACTCGTGAAGAAACTTTACGTGGAATGACCGTTTGGGCTGCATTTTCTAATTTTGAAGAAGCTGAAAAAGGAAGTATTGAAGTGGGTAAGTTTGCAGATTTTATTTTAATGGATGAAGATATTATGACTGTTGAAGAAGATTTAATTCCCAATCTAAAAGTGAATCAAACCTGGTTAGGTGGTAAAAAAGTAAAGTAGATTCTAATAACATCTAACAAAAAAAGCACCCTTCTGATTTTTTTCAGAAGGGTGCTTTTTTTTGTCATTTTAATGCGACCACAATACGTATATAAAATAATTGAGATTACTTAAAATAAATATTTCGATCTAGTGATCCTAATGCTACTTCTGCGAGATATGGAGATAAATATGCCATTAATGTATTGCAGGAATTATATTTATTTACATTTTTAATTTGAATTGTAAACAGATACCTATCAGCATAAGAAGCACTAAAATTCGCTTCTTTTTCTAAGTCTTTATATACCACATAAGCATTTTCAAAGTTGTCTAAATTCACGGTCATCATTCCCACACCTTCCGCAGGTAAATAATCTGTATTTAACTGTTTAGCCACGTTAAACATCGTTTTAAAACTATTTATTAATTGCAACCTGTTAGCGGTATAAGAAACATTTTCCATTTCAGCAGGTATCTCAATACCACGTTCCTTAAAACGCTTCTTCATACCCTCAATAGATTCTGTAAATTCTTGTTTACCTTTAATATCTGCAAGATCTAAATCTGTGATAGTAACAATCATTTCAGAATTACCCTGGTCTACTTTTATATATTGTTTGAGCTCATATTTTTGTGCGGTATTTTGATAAGAAGGATAAAATATAGTGTTGCTGTTATTCGGATTATTATAATTAGCATCACCTGTATATTTGTAATCTCTAATTTTAGGAAGTACATCAAACAAATGTATGGCAGCATCAGACCCGCTTTGTAAGCAATGATTGTAAGTGTCTTTTTTTAAAACTTTAAAACACATTCCGTCAAGATTATTTGTTTGAGCACATAAATTAAAGGAGTAGCTGACGACTAGAAATAAGAATAGTTTTTTCATAAATTGTATTGAAATAGTTGGGTGTTTATGTATAGCCTAAAGTATTAAATACTTATAATTTATATTCTTTTTGCTCAATTACTCAAACAAAATACAAACAGGAGCAGGAGCGGTTACCTGAGCAACATAGGTTAGCAGACCGGTTATAGAATCTCGTTTGTAAGAAACCAGATTATTACCGTTTTGATTGGCTACTATTATGTATTTCTCATCTGGAGTGATTTGAAAATTACGCGGATCTTTACCTTTTGTAGGCTCGTTAGCCACAAGTTTTAAGCTTCCATCTTCCTGAACCTCTAAAATAGAAATGCTGTCGTGACCGCGATTAGAAGCATAGACAAACTTACCATCCTGAGAAATGTGAATGTCTGCCGCTTTAGTAAAGTCGGTAAAATCTTCCGGAAGGATTGAAGTCGAGCTGACAATACTGTAATTTCCGTTTAGGGTTTCAATCTGACTTATGGTATTATTAAGTTCGTTCAACACGTAAACGAAGTTTTTTGTTGGATGAAAAACCAAATGACGCGGACCTGCTCCTTCTTCAAAGTTTAGTTTCTGAATGGTTACAGGTTCCAGTTTATTAGTTTCAGTATTGACTGAAGAAAACCACAGTTGGTTAGTTCCTAAATCTACCGAAATAATGCCGCTACCATCGGGAATAAACCAGGCAGAATGCGCGTGCGGGCCTTCCTGACGATCTGTGGTGCCTTTGCCTTCGTGTTGCTGTACATCTAGTAACTCGCTTAAACTACCGTCTTCCTTCAGTTTCAGTAATCCTACATTACCGCCTGTGTAATTAGCGACCAAAACATAATCCTGATCATTTGTAACTACAAAACACGGGTGCGCTCCGCCGGTTTGACTTTGATTTAATTGCAATAGCGTATCGGCTTTAACCTGAAAGGATTCAATCGTACCGGGATCATTTTCATTAACAGCCAGCAATACATTTTTGTTTTTATTGAAGCTTATAAATGAAGGATTTGATACTTCAGCAGCAAGAACTGGTTCTGTAAAGCTCCCGTCTTCTTTTAATGCTAATTTGTAAATACCTTTACTTGCTCCATCTGTATAGGTGCCTATGTAAAACGAGGTGATTTCTTCTTCGTTTGCTGTAGATTGGGTCATTGAAGTTTCGGTTTTTGTTTCGGTGTTTTTACAGGATATAATGCTGAACAGACTTAGAGCAAGTACTATAGATTTCATAAACAGATGTAAATTAGTGTTGAATTTCCGCTTAAGCGAAATCTAAAATTAATGTATTTCTCGAGTCTATTGTAAACTTTGAGTGAAAAGCAAAAAAAATCCCAATACGAAGGTATCGGGATTTTTAAGCGTTAAAATTGATTATTCTGTTTTGTTTGGGTACCAGTCTAGCATAATTACTTCGGTATCAATGCCTGCAGCATTTACTAAGCTCTTAAATTTATCGGTATCACTTAAGCCGTCCTGACCTCTAAAATGATAAGGATACACTTGTTTAGGAGCGAAAGCAATTACACCATCGGCAGCGCGATCTACGGTCATAGTATAAGGTAAATTCATACATACAAAGGCTTTGTCAATATCTTTAAGATTACGCATCTCGGGAATATCTTCTGTATCGCCAGAAAAATACACACGCATCCCATCTTTTTCGATCACATAACCATTACCACGACCTTTAGTGTGAAATTGTTTTGCTTCTTCTCTTAGGTTGTACATAGGTATTGCAGTAAGCTCATAACCATCCCAGCTTTTAACTTCATCATTTGCGATAACCGTTACTTTGTTTTTAAGATCTGTTTTTAAAGCATCTACAACGGCTTGAGGTGCAAAAATCGTGGTTGCAGAATCTGCTACCGCATTTAAAGTTTCTTCATTTAAGTGATCTCCGTGAATGTCTGTAACGAGAATTACATTAGGTTTTGGCTGACCTTCAAAAGCTGCCGCACCACCTACAGGGTCGATGTAAAATACCGCATCGCCAAAATCAAAAACTGCAGTTGCATGTTCAATAGGAGTGATGTTAAATGTTGCTTCTACCACAGTTGAGTCTGAAACCATTGCAGTCTCTTCAAGTTCTGAAGAACGTTCTGATTTATTTTCATTTTTACAGCTGAATAGAAGCGTAGCTGTTAACGCTGTTAGTACTAATGTTCTCATTTTCAATTTTTTTAGTTTTAGAAGAACAAAGAAACTAAGAAAAATAATGAAAACGTACTAAAGAAATTGTAAAGCTTAAAGCTTGATTTGCATTTTTATATCTGCCCGTAAATAAGGATTGGGTTGTTCTAAAGGAATCTCTATAAAACCGAATTTACGATACAGGTAAATTGCATTTTCCAGTTTGCGGTTAGAGTAGAGTATAAGGGTTTCTAATCCTTTTTTACGCGCAAAATCAAGGGTAAATTGTAACAATTGCTGTCCTATTTTTTGACCGCGTAACTGAGCATCTACAGCCATTTTTGTAAGTTCAAATAGGCCGTTTTCATCGGGCATTAATGCTACGACGCCCACAACCTTATCTTCGTGCTTAGCAACCAGAATATCGCCACCGGTTTGTATAATAAATTTTGAAGGGTCGCTTAAAACCTCTTTGTCGTGCGGTTCTACTACAAAAAATTGTTCAAGCCAGTTGAGATTAAGGGCTTCAAAAGCAGTAGCATATTGCGGTTTGTAAGTGTCAAAAATCAAAAGAATCATCTTAAAGTGAACGGTAAAGGTAAAACAGATTGTGTATTTATTTTAAGCCTTTGGCTTCCATTTTATAAAGCCTTAACGTCATTTTACTCCTGCTTTTTGTAAATTAGATGCTCATTAAAATTAAGTTGCATGACCAATTCTAAATTCGGAAAAAATACAATTTGCACCCACGTGGGTGAAGTGGAAGATACCCAGTTTAAAGGGGCTATTTCGCCTATATATATGTCAACTTCATATGCTTATGAAGATGTTGAAGTAAAGCGCTATCCGCGATATTTTAATACTCCTAACCAGGAAATGCTCGACAAAAAAATAGCCGCTTTAGAAGGTACTGAAGCTGGGATGATTTTTGGTAGTGGTATGGCTGCGGTAAGTACTGCTTTATTGGCGTTTTTAAATGCCGGCGATCATATTGTTTTACAAAAAACACTGTATGGCGGTACCTTTAATCTGGTAGAAGAGGAGTTTTCAAAAATGGGTATTGAATACACCTTTACAGATGGTTTGGCTCGTGAAGATTTTGAAAAAGCCATTCAGGCAAATACTAAGGTCTTATATATTGAGACGCCTTCAAACCCATTAATGACCATTACCGATATGCAAATGATTGCAGAGGTTGCAAAATCTAAGGGTATCGTAACTATGATTGATAACACATTTGCTTCACCTGTAAATCAAAATCCAGCGCAATACGGTATAGATATTATTTTACACAGTGCTACTAAATATATGGGTGGTCATAGTGATATTCTTGCGGGCGCGGTAGCTGCATCTAATGCACATATGGAGCAGATCTGGCATAAAGCCAAAAATCTGGGTGGTAGCTTGAGCGACTTTAGCGTGTGGATGCTTGAACGCAGTTTAAAAACACTAGTATTACGAGTGAAGCAACAGAATAAAAATGCGAAGAAGCTAGCGAAATGGTTAGATAAAAAAGAGGAAATACAGGCCGTTTATTATCCGGGTTTAAAGTCGCATCCAGACTATGAGTTGGCAAAATCTCAAATGAGCGGTTTTGGGGGAATGTTATCTTTTGAACTGTCTGAAGAATTAGATACAGCAGCCTTTCTAAAGGAATTAAAACTTATTAAACCTTCTATGAGTCTTGCTGGGGTAGAGTCTACTATTTTATCACCTACACAAACCTCACACGCTTTGTTGAGTGCAGAAGAGCGCAAGCATCAAGGTATTAATGATGGTTTGTTACGATTTTCGGTGGGGATAGAAGACAAGGAAGATCTAATCGCAGATTTAGAACAAGCATTAGAAAAAGTAGTTAAGGATAGTTTGAATTTTAGTATTTAACTGTTTTGCACTTTTATTAATAGGTTTAACGTCAAAGATTATATTTTGAGTCAAGTGTAATTGATAAAAGTTGAGACAGTAGGTTTAAAAGTAATATTGTAAACTAAATAGCTACGCTAAATAGTGAACGACTAACTCTAAACAACTAAAGCCCCGAGTTAGTTTAAATAGGTTTTTACGACTTAATTACCTTATAAAAAAACAACGTATTGAAATTAGATATATTAGCTATTGGCGCTCACCCCGATGATGTAGAATTATCCTGTGCGGGCGTACTGGCAAAAGAAATAAGTCGCGGTAAAAAGTGTGGCGTTTTAGATTTAACCAGAGGCGAACTTGGAACACGTGGTTCTGCAGAAATACGTGATCAGGAGGCAGCAGCCGCAGCAGCAATTTTAGGTTTAAGCGTACGCGAAAACATAGGATTGGCAGACGGGTTTTTTGTAAATGACAAAGAGTCGCAATTGCGTATTATTGAAATTATACGCAAGTACAAACCCGAAATTGTGTTATGCAATGCCATAGACGACCGTCATATCGATCACGGTAAAGGCAGTAAACTCACCAGTGATGCGTGTTTTTTAAGTGGACTCAAAAAAATTGAAACACATATAGACGGGCAGCTACAGGAGGCATGGAGACCCAAACATGTGTATCATTACATTCAGTGGAAAAACTTAAAACCCGACATAGTTGTAGATATTACCGGGTTTATAGATATTAAGATGCAATCTGTGATGGCGTATGGGTCACAGTTTTACGATCCTAAGGCAGGAGAAGACAATACGCCGATAAGCAGTAAGAATTTTCAGGAAAGCATACGATACCGTGCGCAAGATCTGGGAAGATTAATAGGAACTGAGTATGCAGAGGGCTTTACAGTAGAACGTTACGCAGCTGTAGACTCAATTTTTGATTTGATTTAAAATTTTTATTATAATGTATTGCTCATAATAGGTATTTGCTTTACATTTGCACCCGCATAAATCGCTAGCGAATTATGTTTTTAAATGGTGGTTGTAGCTCAGTTGGTTAGAGCGCCTGATTGTGGTTCAGGAGGTCGTCGGTTCGAGACCGATCTTCCACCCGGAAGTAAAAATCCTCACGGAAACGTGGGGATTTTTTCGTTTGTATAGGTGTTGAATTGAAGTTGCTGGTTTAGGATATAAGGAAGATCCTATTTTACGAAGCTTTTAAAATATTGTCTACTTTCTTTCCTTTATTGAGCTAAGGCTCATCAACTAATTTTCTAAATGCCACACCCGTTGCGAAGTGGAAATTCAAAAAGATAGCAAAAGATTACACATTTTGAGGATGCGCATTTAAGTTTAGAGTAGATTTTTCCAATATCATCTTAAATTATATCTTTATTGCTTTAATACAAGATTCGATCTCTTTAATTTTTTTTTCTTCTTCCGATTTTTTGTTCAATAATTCTGTCGCTGGTTGTAAAAGCTGGTCAAGTTCTTTATTGATTGCAACAAATTCCAAAGCTTTAAGTAAATTCAAGGTTTTTTCAATTAATAATAAGCCATTATACTTATTCGGATTTTTCTATTACATTAGATTATTCATTGATTTTTCTTATACTAATTCTTAAAGATATATAAATTCTAAAAGCTTCTTTTACGCTTATCTATAATCAAACATATTAGAATTTACCAGTTTATAGGAACTGTAAGCCCCACAGCCGCTGCACCCGAGAATTGTTCTAAAGCAGGGTGGAAGTAGTAGGTAAACTCAAGATCTACATTGTTTTGAGGTCCCAGAGCAAGACCCAGCGTAACCGGGATGTGTACAAAAACGCCTTTTTTATCAAGAGAGGAAAATGGAGTGAAGGTTTTAAACGATCCTGCAGAAAGTCCCACACCTAACTCGACGTAAGGAGCAACCCACGGGATGGGTGCAACTAAGCGCGCTTTACCACCTAGCAAAAAAGCATTTGAGGTTACTTCATAATTAGGTGCATCTGCATATTCAGAGCTATTTCTATCTGTGGTTAAAATAATGCCGGCATAGGGGCGTAAACTAAACCAGGTTTTAAGACCCATTACATATTCTCCCTGTGCATAAAACCCGGTACTTATAAAATCTTCATTGCCGGTTTCACTTTCGTCCATTGGGGCAGTTATACCTAATCCTATAGAGACATCCAGAAATCTTCCTTGTTTTTGTGAAAGCAATTGCATACTGCAAAAAAGAGTAAAGAATAGTGCTGCTGTGGTGCAATAATTATTTGATTTTTTATTCATTGTTAGTTGATTGATTACTAACGAATATAATTATTCAAATCTTAATAAATCAAGTTATTTTCAATCTAAATATCCGTTGAAATTCTTTTTAAAATTAAATTCATTTGTATAAATAATTTCTGCATTTTTTTACATAAACCCCATAAAAAATGCCCGAGAGCTTATGCAGCAATCGGGCATTTTATATATTCTAACGTCTAATTTCTACTCGTCTTTAACGTCATAACGGTCTAGCATCATCACTTTATCCCAGGCAGCTATAAAGTCGTGTACAAAACGCTCTTGTGCATCATCTGCAGCGTAAACTTCAGCCAGGTTACGCAGTTGCGGATTAGAACCAAATATTAAATCACAGCGGGTTGCGGTGTATTTAGTCATTCCGGTAGTGCGGTCGTTTACATTAAACAAAGTTTCTTCCTCATTTTGAGGTTTCCACTCATAATCCATACTGGTAAGCACTTGAAAGAAATCATTAGTCAATTGGCCGGGACGCTCTGTAAATACCCCGTGCTTAGAATAATCAAAATTCTGATCTAAAACACGCAGTCCACCTACAAGTACGGTCCATTCTGGAGCAGATAAAGATAGAAGTTGAGCACGATCTAAGAAAATACGTTCGGCTTCAACTTTATAACCTACCTTGTCATTATGATAATTTTTAAAACCGTCAGAAACAGGTTTTAACCAGTCAAAGCTTTCTACATCAGTTTGTTCTGGTGTTGCATCGGTACGACCGGCAGTAAAAGGAACTTCTACTTCAAAACCAGCATCCTGCGCTGCTTTTTTAACAGCAACACAACCACCCAGAACTACTAAATCTGCAAGAGAAACTTGTTTGTTTCCGCTCTGCATATTTTTAAAGTTGGCTTTTATGTCTTTTAGCGTGTTTAAAACCTGATTAAGTTCTGCAGGGCGATTTAGGTCCCAATTATTCTGAGGTTCTAAAGCAATACGAGCACCGTTTGCGCCTCCACGTTTATCACTATGGCGATAAATTGCAGCAGAAGACCACGCAGCATTTACTAATGCCGAGATGCTAAGACCGCTATTTAGAATAGATTGCTTTAATGTCGCAACATCAGCAGCATCAATAAGGTCATAATCACGTTTTGGGGTAGGATCTTGCCAGATCATATCCTGCTCAGGAACTTCAGGACCTAAATAACGGTCTTTTGGTCCCATATCACGGTGCGTTAATTTATACCAGGCTTTAGAAAAAGCATTTGTAAAATAGTCAAAGTCATTTAAAAACTTTTCACCAACCTCACGATAAGCAGGGTCTACTTTTAATGCGATATCAGACGTCATCATCATTAAATCGTCCATCTTGCCCGGTATATGGGCATCTGGTGTTTTGGGAGCACTTGGGTCTATAGGTGTCCATTGTCCTGCGCCTGCAGGGCTTTTTACTTGCTTCCAGTCAAAAGCAAAGAGATTAGTAAGATACGTGTTGTCCCAGTTTGTAGGGTTGGGCGTCCACGATCCCTCAATACCATTTGTAGAAGTATCGGCACCGTTACCATTACCTACGGGATTGTGCCATCCAAAACCTTGCTGATGTAAAGGTGCTGCTTCTGGCGCTGCGCCTATTTTATCTGCAGGTACTGCGCCATGACTTTTACCAAAAGCGTGACCACCTGCAATTAAGGCTACCGTTTCTTCATCATTCATCGCCATGCGTTTAAACGACTCGCGAATGTTACGTGCAGAATCCATAGGGTCCATATTTCCGCCCGGCCCTTCAGGATTTACATATATTAAGTTAGAGTGCGTTGCCGCTAACGGATTTTCTAAATCGTGATATGCATCTTTAGGACCACCTACCCAACGTAATTTTTCACTTACCATCTCATCAGGATGACCTAAATGATCTGTGCTTTTAGGAACTTCATTTACTCGCTTACCATCCCAAAATTCTGGTCCCCAATAGGTACTGCGATCGGGTTCCCAGGCATCGCGACGACCGCCAGCAAAGCCAAAGGTTGGGAAGTTCATAATTTCTAAGGCACAATTACCCGTTAATACAATTAGGTCTGCCCAGGAAAGTGATGCGCCATATTTCTTTTTTATAGGCCAGATAAGACGACGGGACTTATCTATATTTCCGTTATCCCACCAGGAGCTAATAGGTGCAAAGCGTTGCATCGCTTGGGCTGCACCACCACGACCGTCTGCAATACGGTAGGTACCGGCAGAGTGCCAGGCCATGCGTATCATCTGCGGACCGTAATTGTTGTAGTCTGCAGGCCACCAATCTTTAGAAGTGACCAGGAGCTCTTTAATATCTGCCTTAAGCTGTTGTAAGTCTATCTTATTAAAAGCTTCTTTGTAGCTCTCATCGCTTAACGGATTTGCAACAGGTTGTTCCTGATGTAATAATTCTACTTGTAAGCGGTTGGGCCACCAGTCATCAATTTGTGGTGCTGTTCCTAAAGCGCCTCCTACACGTGTACCGCGAAATGGGCATTGCTCGAGACCTTCAGGATTACTAATGTCTTTCATAGTTTTTTTTTTTTTGATTAAATGTATTTTGAAATGGGGAAGAAACGGGTGATTTACAAAATCAACAGAAGTTTTGAATAACATTTTGAATGCATTCTAGATCCTTATTTTAATACACCCTTTAAAAATATTAGATACCTCGTAAAATCTAGCGTTATGGGCGTTAAATTTTGTATAAAACCTAAAATTCAGGATGTTTTTCTGCGGAAAGTCTTGTTGTATTAAAACTTAATTTAAGGAATTTGAGCGATTAAGTAGTTTTTAAGCGTGATGTGACAAAAGCTTTTATTAATTGTTTGTAGAGCTGCAATTTTAGCTGTTACATTAAACTAAGAATAGTATGCCATTTTGTAGTTTAGAGTTTTCTTGACACTCATCCATTCGGTTTCTGTAATAGAAAATACTACAGTATCCCGGAAACTGCCGTCATCGTTTATGCGATGATTGCGTAAAATACCATCTTGCTTAGCACCTAATCGCGCAATAGCTTCCCGTGATTTTAGATTAAACCAGTTAGTCACAATTTGTACAGCTATACAGTTTAATTGTTCAAAGGCATACTGCAATAAAAGATATTTACAATGTGTATTTATGCCGGTACGCTGATAACTTTGGGCATACCAGGTATACCCTATTTCAAGTCGGCGATGTTCGGGCTGTAAGGTGTAAAAACGGGTGCAGCCTATGATAGTGTCTGTATTCACATCAAATACCGTAAATGGGTATTCAAGACCTTGTGCTTTTTGATTTAGCGCAGTTTCAATGTAAGCATCTATATTAGTTGCCGAAGGAACAGAAGTATACCATAACTCCCACAATTTTCCGTCTGAAGCTGCTTTTAAAAGTCCATCACGGTGTGTTTTCTCTAACGGAATTAATTTAACCGTATCACTTATTAAGACAAGTTTTTCTTCAATCCAGTTTTCCATGTGGTGCAATTAAGTATTGAAGTTTCAATAATTGGACTTGACTCCTAATAGAATTTTTGAATACTGAAAACTTCTCCTTAAATGTAGAAAATTATATTGAACTGTTTTTCTATTCCGCAGTAGGTATAAAGTTTTTGTGTCTAGATGTAGGTGATAAGTAGGTAAGTTAAAATAAAAGCAAATACAGGAGCGATACTCCAAACCGTAAAAAAGCGTTTTACCGTTTTGTTTTTAAAGGTCTCTTTAAGGCCATTTTTACTAATGCTTAAGGCGATAAATGCAGCACCGTTAAGTTGAACGAGTGAGGTAGGAATCCCCTTTGTAACAGATGCTGTTAGTAATAAACTGGCAACGAGCATGGCAATTATTGTAGCGTAAAACGGACTCACTTCTACAATACCTTTCCCGGTTTTTTCTGTGGCTTTATGGCCTAGTAATGAACTACCTATTGCAAAACAAGGCGCAACAATTAATACCGAAAGAATAATTATAGGTAAAAAGTTTTGAATGGCCTCTTCACCAATTTCGTTAGCCGTAAGAGAAGCAATAGGAGCTGCGGCATTAGCAACATTATTTGCACCTATAGAAAAAGCCACATAAAGAGAAGACATAACAAGCATAACCTTTAAAGCTTTATGCTTTCCTAAATGCGCATAGTTTGCTGTAACTACTCGTTTTTTTAACTGTGGAAAAATATATTTTGAAAGGATGAGCATTATAAGAAAAGCAACAAGTGGTAGAATAATCCAGGCCGGAATAACCTCATAAAAAAGCTTATATGTATTTAAACCGTCAAGTGCGGTGGCTGCACCGGCTATTGAAAGTACCGTTGCCTGACTCGTAGATTGTGGTACACCTAATAGATTGGATATAAAAATAGACAAGCCTACCGAAAATAAAATTACGGACGTATTAAACGGCGTAAAATAACTTTGCTCAAGCAAGCCGTTACCCAGTGTTAGCGACACTTCCTTACCGGCTAGAAGTGCACCAGTTATAACCATAATACCAAATAGTCCCGGTATTATAGAGCGCTTTATGACGTTTGCACCATAGGCTGCAGAAAAAGCCGGAGCTGTACCGCTACCGCCCATATTGATAGCCAGAAACATCGCCAGTAAAAAGGGAATGGTAAGTATATGAACCAGATTAGACATATTAACTCTTGAGCTTTAATTTATGATGAATGGTGAGGCGTATGATGTTGCGGTTGTAAAAATCTGTACCCGAAGCCCGTTGCTGAAACCAGTTAAAATAGCCCAACTCTATGCCTAGATTTTCAATAAACATATATTGGGCACTGGTGCCATATCGATTTTGATCAAAAACATTTTGAACGATGTTATTACCTATATTTAAGTGAATCTCGTCAAAGGCTTTAAAGGTGAGTTGCGCAGTGGGAGCATAGCGAAGTTCCAGCTTATATCTGGCCCGTATATTACCGAAGTCAAAAGAACCATCGGGTTGTTCAAAAAACCGAAATTCGCCCCAATAACGATGATTTAAAGATAGTTTTGCACCCAACTCCTGAGCATAAGCGAGCTCTGCGAGCGGTCTTAATTCGGCAGTCGTAGTGTATGATTTTATTGTGGGATCTTGAGGTGAAGTTTGTTCTAAATAGGCTAAACCTGCAGCAGCACTCCACCCTTTTGAAAGTTTGCGTTCTGCCATAGTACGTGCTATAAACTGGTGCTGTCTCCACGGAAACCAGTAAGTGCGCTCTTCTATTTCTTGCCGTAGCTGGTAGGATTCATTAATTTTTAATTTTAAAGAATAACCGGTCCAGAGCAGCTGCTGATGATCTATCGTTTTCTGTGCATTTAGAAATGTGCTAAATGCCAGCAAAAAGCTGTACGTAAAAAAACAGATTTTACTATTTATCATTTCAATTTAATATCTATAATTCCTATAGGGTTTATAGGAGTTAAATATAGATTTAAATTTGATTGATATATCTATCTGTTGAAATTATTTATAAGGAATTTTAGGAGCGAAAAGTAAACTCTAAAGAACGTGTCTTAATTTTCTAGATTTAAATTTGATACTTCAAAATCTGTTGATATTTTGAGCAAGCAAAACAGTTATTGAGACTACTTAGTTCCTTTTTTTAATAAAGACTTTAATGCACCTGTAGACCAAAGTGCCCAAAGAATTAGTACCGGTTGAAAAAACAAACGTATAAAACGTTTGCCGTCTGTATCAAGTCCAAAAGCATCTATGCCATTTGTATATTGTGAGATATTACCGGGGAATATTAAGACGTAAAAGAGCGCCAAAGCCAGTCCTACTTTGACTTTATGCCTCACTAAGAAAATCATAGACAGACCAAAAAGTATTTCTACCACCCCGGAAGCCAATACTACAAAGTCTATAAATGCAGGTTCTGTGGGTAGCCAATTAGGCACTTGAGCCTGAAATTCATCTCGCTGAAAAGTAAGATGGCCCACACCCGCAAGTGTCATTAAACTTCCCAAAAGTATTCTAAATACTTTTTGTGTTTTTGTCGTTTCGGTACTCATAATGATTAAAGTTGGCTTTAAGTAACAAAAGTAAGTAGCTCTCTAAACGGGTAGTGTTAAAGGATGTGTAAATTCTTGACACGGTACAGTCTTACAAGTTATTTGTATATAAAAAAAGCTCCTTAAAAAGTTAAGGAGCTTTGAAGTTTTCGCGTAGCGCAAAAATTATTTTTTATCAACCACAATACGGTCGGCACGATTGGCAAGTTCCCAGGCGGTTAAAAATACCAACTGACTTCTTTTTGCAAGCATGGGGTAGTTAATTTTATCTGGCGTATCAGATACTTTATGGTAATCTGCGTGAACCCCATTAAAATAGAAAATTATAGGTACACCTTGTTTAGCGAAATTGTAATGATCTGAACGGTAGTAAAAACGATTTGGATCGTTTTCATCATTATAGGTGTAATCAAGATCAATATTCATATACTTGTTATTTACAGCAGTAGAAATGCTGTCTAACTCAGTACTCAATTTATCTGAACCTATTAAATAAATGTAATTCTCGTTGTCTTTGTGTGCATCGTCAACACGGCCTATCATATCTATATTAAGGTCTGCTACCGTATTAGCAATAGGGAATATTGGGTTTTCTGCATAATAACGAGAACCGTATAAGCCTTTCTCTTCTGCAGTAACATGTAAAAATACAATTGAGCGTTGTGGAGTATATCCTGCTTTTACAGCTTCATTAAAGGCTTCGGCGATTTCTAAAAGTCCTACTGTACCAGAACCATCATCATCTGCACCATTAAAAACCTCACCGGTATCGCTTACGCCCACGTGGTCTAAGTGTGCCGAAATTATTATATACTCATCTGGCTTAGTACTTCCTTTTATATAAGCAACTACGTTTTCTGAAGCTTTTATGCCACTGCCGGCTCTAAAAAAGCTTTCAGGTACTGTTTGAAAATAGGTGCTATCTAAAGCTGACGCTATTTCTTGATTTTCATAATATTCTTTTAAATAGGCTACCGCCTTTTTCTGACCTGGCTCACCGGTATTGCGACCTTCAAACTCATCTGAAGCGTACACATAAAGCATTTCTTTAAGTTCGTCTGCTGTGATGCTATTTGCAAATGGCATAGGATCAACATCGGTCATAGAAGTTTCAGAAGAGGTGCCTTTTGTATTTTCATTCATTTTTGGACCGCATTTAACGAGCAATACACTTGCCAATACACCGGTCATCCACATTATTTTTTTCATAAAGGATTTTGATTTTAAAGATTTTAAAAATACACTTTTGCGGTATGTGAATTAACTACATTGTTAAATTTTAGCTTAATTCTAACAATCTAAATCAACTTTTTAGTATTCAATATAGAATAAATCTCTAATTCCCTTAGAAAGCTTAATATGAGTATAATCAGGCATAAAATGCTGAATGGCTGGTATGGTAGAAAATTCTGACGCTGAATGTGTAGTGGTCAAAATAATTGATTTTGAATTACCATTTGCGGCAGCTTTTGCCCCGGTAGGACTGTCTTCAAAAATGAGACTCTCTGAAAGTTTAATATTAAGATGCTCTGCAACCATCTCAAATACCTGTGGGTCTGGCTTGCCGCGTTGTACCATATCACTGTGAACAACAGTTTTAAAATAGGGTTGTAGTGATAAAGCTTCAATTGCAAATTCTGCATTTTCTTTAGGTGCTGCTGTACCTATGCCCATAGGTATTTTTAATGCCTTTGCAGCATCTAAAAATTCCTGTAAACCAGGTAACATCGTTATATCTTCAACATAAATCTCCCGGTATGCGGCTTCCTTATCCCACGCAATTTGTGCGATTTCTTTTTCTGAAAAGCGATTCCCAAATAGTCTGCGTATAATCTCGTTATTAACCCCGTGAATATCTCGCTTCACTTCCTCAAGTGACATCTCTAAACCTAAATCTTTAAGTTTTTTTTGCCAGGCACGGTGATGAATCATCATGTTGTCGATCATCGTTCCATCCATATCAAAGATGAGCGCTTTTACAGGGATTTTGTGGGTATAGGTTGTTTTAGCCAAAAGACTTTAGTTTTGAATTCATATGATTTAAAGATAAGAACTCCATTAAAGTAATTAAACCTTACTTAAGGATAAGTAGAAGAAACCTTAATTAAAAATTTGAATATCTTTAAATGTTAAAAAGCACTCAAACATAAGTGCTGAGTGCTTTTTTACAATTTTCATAAAATTTTAGTGTCTATTCAAGACCAGTTAATACTTCGATACCTTCAGGCGCTACGGCACGCATTTCGAATTGTGTTAAAAAGTCGCGTTCCATTTTGTCAAGATAGTCGGTACGGTTTTCAATAGCATTCATACTGTCTACAAGTACCTGCATACTTTTTTTACCCGAACGTAAATTTTTAAATACATCCTGAATAAAGGCAGCCATTTTTTCTTTACCCAATTCGTTTTCCATATCAAGAAACTGTTCTGGTGTAATTAATAGAGCTTGTAGTTGTGGTTGATCGTTTAATCCTGCTTTTCGTTTATCTATATCAACAGCCTGACCTTGAACATAGGTAGACACGGTGGCATAATGTTGTGGGTTACTTTCTTCAATATATTTTAGCTTAACATACTTTGCTAAAGATTGCAACAGCATTTTGTCCAGTTTATCTTCTGGCTTAAATGCATTTGCTAAAAAGTAGTAGGCTTCATCTTCTTCAATAGTAATATCTATCTTGTTAGGATTTACGTTTTTTGTTGTATTTAAAATGGTGTTATAAACACTTTCACTTCCGTAGATAGGAGAAGAAACCTGCGCGTAAACAATTTTACCATCAGGATCATTTACCTTAGTAATATCTTCTAAAAAGCCACGAGTTTTTGCAAAGCGCTCTTCAAGTTTAGGGATATCCTGTGCATCTACGTTTATGTAATTTGCATATTTACCCTTCTGAAAATTTAAATTTCCGGCTAGTAAAATTATTCCGCCTTCAACCTGCTTGTTTTCAAATGTAGATCCGCTTGGTTTAGGTTCACCTTTACCTATATAAAGATTTTCACAGTCGTCACAGTTAGCAGTAATGGCATAGGTATAATTAAAGGGGTCAAGATATTTTGCAGAATTACTATTACGCTTCATAACCTCAGGATACCATTTGTTATTTTCTCCTGCACGCAAAACACCATTGGAGTAAACTAACTCACCTTTATATTTCTTAATGTCTTTAGAATCATCAATTTTTTTAAATTTCCCCTCGGTAGTAATTCTCAATTGAGACTGTGGTGTAATTACTACCTCGCAGCCTACAATTACAGTATATATGAGACAGTCTTCGCAGTTTTGTGGTACTTTACTCGACGCGATACGATCACCATCAAGCTCAATGGTTTTTACTTTAATGTGTTCATTAAGTTTAAAAGAAAGGGTCTGCGTATTTACAGGTAAATTGGTGAGTGTGTAAACACCGTCTATGGTTTCATTTTCTAATGAAATATTTACCTGCCCATCCATATGACTAGATTTTTGAGCAGTTACTAATTGTACAATTAGCAATAAAAGAATAAATACCGATTTTTTCATCAAGGCGTAATTTTTTCTTTATAGGGATCTATTTTTAAATGTTTTTTAAAAGGTAAATTATGCTACGCTTTTTATTAGAAACTGTCGCATTATTGACTCAGATAGCCTCAAAAATAGATTAATTGATACTTAGCGATTTACAAATAACGATAAGTGTGTAGTTAATCTAAAGAATGAATATTTTAGTCTAAAAGGGTGTTTTTCAGAGTGTATTTTATGTAGTTAAGCTTAGAATTTGATTGTTGATTTAACACTTATTTTGTTAAAAATTAGCTTATAAATCAATAAAAGCTTTTTACAAGTGTAAAACCAAATGTTTAAAGAAGAGAACCGCAGAGTTTCAAAAATCTGAAACTTAAAAATTAAGAAAAAATTAACACTTAAAATCTATCTGTCAGATTATTTCCATCTTTTTTAATCAATGAATTGTAGAAGTCTTGACTATTAGTTTCTTAAAGATTTTGTAGAACAGGAAACTATCTTTTTAGCGTCATATGACCTTTAAATTCTGAAATAACCCCGTTAATATCTGTAAGTGTAACTGTGTACCAATAATCGCTTGAAGGCAATGCAACTCCACGCGTGGTACCATCCCAGCCATTATCAAAACCATAAATTGATTTTAAAAGTTTACCGAAACGATCATAGATATATATCGTTACTGCACTATATTCAGTTTTGCTTAGACCCAGAGGAGTCCATGTATCGTGATAGCCGTCATTGTTAGGGGTGAAGAATTTTGCAAATCCCAGTACAGGAATCTGAATACTACTTATACCACATCCGTTTTTATCACGAATATAAAGTGTTCTTAAACCCGGAGAAACCTGCTCAAAAACAGGAGAATCCTGATAGGGTCCTAAAGCTTCATCTAAGGTATACTCATAGTCACCGGCTCCTAGGGCAGATACGTTTACAATACTTAAACTAGTCTGCCCGTCTAAAGTTGTAACTGCTATATTGTCTCGGGTTAACGTTGCTGATTCAGAAGCTATGACTGTAATTTCCTTAACTTCAGAATTACAACCAAAGAGAGTTTGCGCAGTAACAGTATAGGTGCCCGGTGATGTTATTACCAGTTCGGGATTAGTACCTACTAATGTATTATTTTGATCGCGCCATTCATAAGTATAAACGTCCTGTGCATTTATTGTTTGCAATGTAAAATTAGGATCGGTTACGCATATGCTTCCTAAATCTGCTAACTCAAATACAGGTATAGGTTCTACATTTAGCCTTACATAAGGTCCAATAGCATAACATGATCCCTGCGTGTTATCTTCTACACGAGCAAACAAAACCTGCTGATCTGAGATTTCGTTTTTATATGCATTTTGTGGTAAAATTTCATTTTGCTCGAGCAACGCATCTTCTTCAGTTCTAAAATAGCTAACTACAAAATTTCTTCCTGTTGGAAACTGCGTACTAATTCGGTTTGTCGCCTGAGTAAGGTCAAAAGTTGCGAATCCATCTACAGTACCATCAGTATCACAAGTGTCTAGTTGTTCTTCATATCCTGTAGGTAGGCTTGTTACAGAAACCGCCAGATCAATACGAGTTACTTTGTAGCAGCCGCTCGCTGCAGTGGTACGCGCAAAAACGGTCTGACCGTTTCTATTATTATAAGGTCTTGCTCGAATAGAATTTGAATCTAAATCTGCATCAGCCGAATTGCTGTAGAATGTAACTGTGGTATTTAAGTCTGAAGTTATAAAGGGAATTGCTTCCTCCAGATTAAAGTTCGTAAAACCATCAGGAGTACCATCTTCATCACAATTTGTGAATGTAATTTGATTTGCGGCTACTACATCATCTAGCATAACCGCGCGTACTGAAGTTCGTTTACCCCTTAGGCAACCCGCAGCTTCTGCTGCAACATAAAAATCCTGAGTCGACGTAATTGTTGGAGTATAGGTATCACCAGTAAAAACGGGAGTACCTCCTGAGGCAGCGGTGTACCAGTTAAGTGTAGTTCCATTTGATGTTGCACTCAAAGTAACTACTCCGGGACCACAACGCGTATCTCCTGTTGTTGCGGTGATCTCCGGAATAAAAATACGCGTGTCAACGGCGATATTTAGTTTAGGATCTCCCGGCATTCCGCCATATTCTACAATATATCCTTTTGCTTGATAATCAGTATTTTGTTCTCCTGTAGTACGCAAGTCATTCCAGGCACCGGGAGTGCCTATGTTAGGAGCTGTAATGTGCGCATAATCCTCACCGCCATTAGCGTCGTTGGGTTCATTTGTATTCCAGAAAGCAAAATTAGGAGTATTACCATCTGCTTTACCATTCCAAAATATTAGTCCGCCATTTGCGGCTTCGGGACCGGTAACCCATTTCCACACACCTTCGGTTTGTTCATCTGTGCCACCTATCCACCCAGAGCCTTGCGATTGTTCTCCACAAAGAATAGCTTCTTCCCTAGAGGTTAAAGTTGCGAGGTATCCTTGTAAGCCATAATATCTAGAATTTTCTGCCGCAACACGTGCATCTTGCCACGTGATTAAATTTGAGGGTATAAACATATAATAATGGCCCGTAGATGGGAGGTAATTTGCCTGACCTATAGTAATTGAAAATATGCGTTCACCAGATACGGTGGCAGAGTTACTTCTATAGGTTACCGCCTTAACTGCATCTTCAATTTCTGTTGTAGAAACTGCGGGATTAAAAGCAAGAGTAAGTTTTCCGGTAGCAATATCAAAATTAGTTGAGAGGTTAGGATTTGGAGGAAGTTCTAGAAAGTCACTTCCACGTTGATATCCGAATGAAATTTGAATATACACTGCACGCACTACATTGCCAGAAGGATTAGTTAACGAGAAATTTGTGACAATAGGAATAGTTGATAGCGGGCAATACTCTTGATCTCCAGTAGCTTTTAACTCAGGAGGATTCTGAGCTTTAACTTTATGAGTTATAGCAAAAGAGAGAAGGAATAGGAGTAAAGCTGAAATTTTAGTAATGCTATTCTTTCTCATCATATAAATTTATTCAAAAGTAGTGGTTTGGTAGGCTCCTGCATCGCTGCTTGCGGCACGGGAAATCCCTAAGATATCTAGAGGAACTTGTTGCGAGGCTTGTGGGTCGCCAATGTTTTTTGCTGGCGAAGTTAGATCTATTCGGTAATCGTTGCGCAAGGTGTTTCTAAAAAGTGGATTCTCACTTCGCACGATATCTTTATAGAAAGCTTCATTTGTAAAATCGTATTCGGCTACATCTGCAAAATCATTAAATTGATCATCAAACCGAATTAAACAATTCTCAAATTTAAAATTGAATCCCGCTGCAACCACCCGGCTAAGACTTAATTCTTCAGATTTATTGCCGTAAATAATACAGTTTGTGAAATAGGCTTTAGTAAGATCTGCAGTTTGTAGTTCAGCTTCCGTTTCTAAAAAATTATCAATTTGTACTGCAGGCGTATTTCTAAAACTTTGCGTCCAATAGTTTGCAAACGTACTATGCATAAATGTGTAATCGCCACCCAGCCGCAGCCATAGATTAGAAATCCCAGAGTTACCTACGACCAGATTTTCACCTAGAACAGATCCGTTCAAACCGTAAACTCCTACGAGTGCTGTATTATAAATTTGAGTATTAGTGAGTGTAACCGCTGCGGTAGTCGTTACAGAAGGTCCTTCGGCTAGAAGTCCAAAAGTATTATTCTTTATAGTGGTATAATTTAATTTACCGGTACTGCCTGGTGTAAACCAGATCGTTCCCCACTGACCGGGGATATTAGCAAATTGGGGTTCGAGGCGATCACCCTCGAGAATGATTTCATTTTCTAATAATGTCTGATCTTCACTTAGCAATCCATTTGCTTCTATACGTGCATTATTTGCGAGTATAATACCACTATTTTGATGAAAATGTAAACGCGCTCCGGGGTTTATGGTAAGGGTTTTTCCTGCTGCAATTCCGGCGTAGCCGTAAATCACATAGGGTTTCTCATTAGTGAAGGTAAGCTGCTCATCGTCTAAAATAAAACCTTCAATTTCTACAGATTCGCCAGCAGCGTTTGTTCCAAGATTGAGTGTTTCTTTTATGCCCTGAGTGTTACGATTCGGAAATAAAAAAACAGCATCTTGTATAAGTGTTACTAATTCTATTTTTTGCAAATTAGCACCACTGTCAAATTGTATTTGGTCTGTATATAAAAACTGATTTGTATTCTGAAGTGCTGCATCTGCTGTGATCTCAATAAAAATAAATACGCTGTCTTTAGGTAGGAGTTCAACATTTTGAAATGTTTTACCCGCACGACCATCTATATTTAATCTGTAAGCAGAATTTTCTCCTTGTGCCAGGACTACTTGTGGGATTGTAATAAGATTTGTAGACCTGTTATAAACCTTAAATCTATAAGTGCTACTTGCTATATTTGAAAAAACAGTATCTAGAAAAATGGTATCTCTAGAAAATTCTAATGCTCCATTACTTAAGGTAGCTTCAAAATCTTCACGGCAAGAACTTACGAGAATTACGGTAAGAAAAATGATAAAAGAATATACTAGTTTTTTCAAAGCCGTACTTATTTCTTAAGTATGCGTATTTCAAAAACCTTGTCCCAATGTTTACCTGTTACATAAAGTTTATTGGTGTTTTTATTGTAGGCAATACCATTAAGTACTTCGTTACCGGTGTCTTTAATCGTATTAATTTCTTTCTTTAAAGGGCGTAAATCAACCACACCTTCAATAGCACCCGTCTCAGGATTTATAATTGAAATACTGTCAAACTGATAGCTGTTTGCGTAAATTTTACCATCAACCCATTCTAACTCGTTAAACTTTGAACGCACTTTTTTAGAGTCTACAACTTGTATATAATCCTGTTCAGCAAGTGTTTTAGAATCTAGAATCCATATTTTTTCGGTACCATCAGATTTATAGATTTTTTGACCGTCATTACAAAGACCCCAGCCTTCTTTACTTTTAGAATATTGAAAAGAACCTTCCTTTTTAAAGGTATTGAGATCGTAAATAAAACCCTGATTAGATTGCCAGGTAAGTTGTATTATTTTCGAATTTATAATAGTTAATCCTTCGGCGAAAAAAGACTTATCAAGATCTATACGATTTAGAATAGTACCTGTAGCTAAATCTGTTTTTAGTAAGGCAGAATGCCCATATTCACCCACGCTCTCATATAAAGTATCGTTATGAAACTCTAGTCCCTGTGTGTAAGACTCCGTGTTATGAGGATAGGTATTTATTATCTCATAAGTGTATAAAGAAGGAGCTTCACTAGAAACAAAAGTTAGCGTTGTGTTGATAATCGCAGATTTACCTCCTGCAAATAGTTCAGCTTTTAGAACCTTAGTGCCTAGTTTAGAATTATTGATTTCAGTTTGCAGTGGAGAGGTGTCTTTTTTCTGTCCCAGTTTAACATCGTCTATATAATAGGAGACAGAATCTATCTCAATATCACCTTTAGATTTGAGGCTAATATTTAGCATTTCGCCGTTAATTAGAGTTTCTGAGGGCTTGTCTAAGACTAGAGAGAAACTTTTACCAAGATCTTTTCCGTTACCGCAAGAAGTTACGATAGCAGATAAAACAAAGATAACGAGAAGGTTATAAATGCGCATAAGGACTTAAATTTTGAGACCAAGTTAAATCATTAAATTCAGTTTAAAAAACGTTTGGTTTGCTATACTATTACTGTATATTTGCAGCTGGCAAGTCCTACACAACCAGCTCCTGTTGAACTCCCCCAGGGCGGGAACGCAGCAAGGGTAGATGGTCGTAGCGGTGTGATGTAGGTAGCTTGCCTTTTTTTATGCCTTATATTTACGTATTTTTCCCGCTCTAAAATTTTACTATGTCTCAAGTTGTCTTGATCACAGGAGCCTCTTCCGGAATTGGAAAATCTACAGCACATTATCTCGTTACTAAAGGATACAAAGTTTATGGTACCAGCAGGTCTCCTAAACAGCCTATAGAAAATGGAGTTCACTTTGTCGCTCTTGATGTTACAAATCGTACTACTATAAAAAATGCTGTTTCTTATATTCTTGAAAAGGAAGACAAAATAGATGTTCTAATTAATAATGCAGGTAAGGGTATAACCGGGCCATTAGAGGAAATCCCTGAAGAAGAACTCAAATCTATTTTTGAAACCAATTACTTTGGGCCACTCGCGCTCATTAAAGAAGTTTTGCCGTCTATGCGTGCAAACAGGTCTGGTCTTATACTAAATGTAACTTCAATTGCCGGCTTTATGGGTTTGCCGTACCGAAGCGCATATTCTGCTACAAAAGGTGCATTAGGTTTAACAACCGAAGCCCTACGTATGGAGCTGAAAGAGTTTAATATAAAGCTTTGTAATGTAGCTCCGGGAGATTTTGCTACTAATATAGCTTCCGGAAGATATCATGCACCTTTATCTACAGACTCTGCCTATGCAGAGAACTACGGAAAGTCACTTGCATTGATGGATGAACACGTTGATCAAGGAATGAATCCTCAACTTATGGGAGAAGTTATATATAAAATTATGAATACTCCAGATCCTGATGTAAACTATAAAGTAGGTGCATTTATGCAAAAGTTTTCGGTGTTTTTAAAAGGTATTCTACCCGGTAAAATCTATGAGCGATTGCTTCTCAATCACTATAAACTTTAAGTTGGGGGTTAATATAGTTTAAGTGCTTAAAGCGCTCTGTATAATAACTTTTCTTTACAATGAATGACGTTTTAATTGCTTAAATTTGAAATTGAAACTAATTGATAATTCAAAAATCTTTACATGAAATTTTTTATTGATACAGCAAACCTTGATCAGATTAAGGATGCCCAGGAATTAGGAGTTCTTGACGGTGTAACTACAAACCCATCATTGATGGCTAAAGAAGGCATTAAGGGTAGAGATAATATTTTAAAGCATTATGTAGATATATGTAACCTTGTTGATGGTGATGTAAGTGCCGAAGTGATCTCAACAGATCTTGAAGGTATGATTAAAGAAGGTGAAGAGTTAGCCGCTTTGCACGAGCAAATCGTTGTAAAGATTCCTATGATTAAGGATGGTGTTAAGGCTTTAAAATATTTTAGCGATAAAGGAATACGTACAAACTGTACACTTGTATTTTCTGTGGGTCAGGCATTATTGGCTGCAAAAGCAGGAGCAACGTATGTGTCTCCGTTTATAGGTCGTTTAGACGATATATCTACAGATGGTTTAGGCTTAATAGCAGATATACGTTTGGTCTATGATAACTATGCTTTTGAAACTCAAATTTTAGCAGCTTCTGTACGTCACACAATGCACGTTATTGATTGTGCTAAATTAGGATCTGATGTAATGACAGGACCTCTTTCTGCAATTGAAGGATTACTGAAACACCCACTTACTGATAGTGGTTTAGAGAAATTTTTAGCAGATTATAATAAAGGAAACTAGGAATATAGTTTTTAATATAAACAAAAAAATCCTGCTCATCGAGCAGGATTTTTTTGTTAAGATATTTATTTTAAATCCTGGATTTTTTATTTGTTGAGACCTTCTAAAAGTTCATTTTCAAAATTAGAACTGTATAAGTTGGCGTGTGCATTTATAATAAAACCCTTTCGGTCTAATATAAAAGTTTTAAGAAGCGAATTAATCGCTAAATCATCTGCAATTTCCTTATAGCGATCTGCAAATTGTATTTGTTTAGTCAAATCAAAATCATAACGTTTTGAAGTGTCTATCCAATCTTGATAATTATCGTTTACATTAATGGCTAAATATGTGTATTCAGGGTATTTCTCTATTAGTGATTTAGCGAGAGCTTGAGACCGTTTAGCTTGTGGTTTTTTAGCGTTTGACCAGAAGAAAACGAAAGTAGGTTTTCTAATAAGGCTTCTTAGGCTAATAGTATCTTGTTTTGAGTTAATTACCAATTCTTCTGGAATACGTTTTCCGGTTTCAATATTTTTATTAGCCTCGTATAGCGCTTTAATTTCTTTTTTATCATTTTCAGATGCTATACGCTCCATATACATATCGTAAAGAGTCTCACCACCTTTTTTATCATTACTATTAGCTAGATAATCTTTAATAGTACGGGTAAGTAAAAAACTCTCAACTTGCTCATTCTTTATCTTGGTTTCAATGAGACGTAATTTATGAAGATTGTGCGTAAACGATTGCGGATTGTAAGGTTCAGATTTATAATACAGTCTATAAGCAGCCTGGTTGAAGTAATTAATTAAGAAGCGCTGATAAGAAAATAAACTTAAAAGGGATTCCTCATTAAAGTCTGCTTCTTTTCTACAATCATAAAAGCTCACTGGTAGAGAATCCATATACGTTAAGCGATCATCTCCAAAATGAGAAGTTGGGTATACTTCTTTACGCGCGCAGAAATCATATTTAATAATCGCTTCAGCAATTTTTATAAATTCTGAGCTTACTTCGTTTTTCTCTAAAAAGCTCGCTAAAATCTGCTCACGCTCCTGCTTCAGTTTTAGAATATTTTGATTGAAAGTTTCGGGGTCTGTTTGATAAACATCTCCTCGAATCATTAAATCATTCTCTTCCTCATTCTGAAGGAAAAATTGAATTAATAAATTATTTTCAGCTTCCCCAAAACCGCCAAAGGTTAGAGTCTCGTCAAATTCATAAGTATTTACGCGCAAGAGTAAACTATCTCCCGGTTCTAGATAAATAAGTTGTTGCTCATTGTGAAAAATATTGTAAAGCCCTTTTTGAACTGATTTTACTTTATAAGAAAATCTATTGTTTTGATCAAGCTCAATAGTGTCGATTATTAGATCATCTTTTCTTAAAATGATATAATTTGAAGTTGGGTTTACAATTTCCCCGCCTATGTAAGTGCCCGTTTTTGAGTGTTTATTGTCTGAAGAACATCCCAGTATCAATGCAATAGAGAAGGATGCTAGAATTAGCTTAAAGCTCATAGGTATTTTTTAGTCTATAGGAGAAATTTTAGTTCAGACCTCAAATGTAACTTTGAAGCCCGAAGAGTCTTGTTAATTAGAAGTTAAAACATATATTATAAAAGTTAATATTTCTTGTTTTAGGTTATAAGCTGTACTTTTGCCAATCATTAAAAAATTAGGGTTTAAGCTATGTTATCAGTATCAAATTTATCTGTTCAATTCGGTAAAAGAGTTCTCTTTGATGAGGTGAATGTTTCATTTACACAAGGAAACTGTTATGGAATTATAGGAGCTAACGGAGCAGGAAAATCTACATTTTTAAAAATTATATCTGGTAAAGATGACGCTACCAGTGGTAATGTACATTTAGAAGCGGGTAAGCGTATGTCTGTTCTTGAGCAAGATCACTATGCTTTTGACGATTTTACGGTTTTAGATACGGTTCTTAAAGGAAACAAACCTCTGTATAAGATCAAGACTGAAATGGATGCGTTATACGCAGACTATACAGATGAGAACGCAGATCGTATAGGAGAGTTGCAAGTGAAGTTTGAAGAGATGAATGGCTGGAATGCAGATAGCGATGCAGCAGCTCTTTTATCGAGTCTTGGAATTTCTGAGGAACTTCATTATAGTCTTGTGAAAGATCTTGATAGTAAACAAAAGGTACGTACACTACTAGCACAAGCTTTGTTCGGTAATCCAGACGTATTAATAATGGATGAACCTACAAACGATTTGGATTACGAGACCATAAGCTGGTTAGAAAATTTTCTAGCTAATTATGAGAACTGTGTGATTGTTGTATCTCACGACCGTCACTTTTTAGATGCAGTTTGTACACATATTTCAGATATTGACTTCGGAAAAATATCTCACTTTAGCGGAAACTATACATTCTGGTACGAGTCTTCACAGTTAGCAGCACGTCAACGTGCTCAGCAAAACAAGAAGTCTGAAGAGAAGAAAAAAGAACTTGAAGAGTTTATACGTCGTTTTAGTGCGAACGTTGCAAAAAGTAAACAAGCAACTTCTCGTAAAAAAATGATTGAAAAGCTTAATGTAAATGATATTAGACCATCTAGCCGAAGATATCCTGCTATTATATTTGAACGTGAGCGTGAAGCAGGAGATCAGATTTTAAATATTGATAAGTTAGCTTCATCAATTGACGGAGAAATTTTATTTAAGAATGTAAATCTAAACCTTGCTAAAGGCGACAAGCTAGTGGTTTATTCTAAAGACAGCCGTGCTACCACAGCATTTTATGAGATTTTAAATGGGAAACAACAAGCTCTAGAAGGTAAATTTGATTGGGGAGTTACTACAAATCAATCGTATCTGCCTGTAGATAACCAAGAGTATTTTGAGAATGATTTGACTTTAGTAGACTGGTTACGTCAGTATGCAAAAACAGAGCAGGAGCGTGAGGAAGTATTTTTAAGAGGTTTCTTAGGTAAGATGATTTTTTCTGGAGAAGAAGCCTTAAAAACTTCTAATGTTCTTTCTGGAGGAGAGAAGGTGCGTTGTATGTTAAGTAGAATGATGATGCAACGAGCTAATGTTCTTATGTTTGATGAGCCTACAAACCATTTAGATCTTGAGTCTATTACTGCAATAAATAATAGCCTGAAGAATTTTAAAGGCACTATTTTACTTACTACCAGTGATCACGAGTTTGCACAAACCGTGGGTAATCGCATATTAGAACTCACTCCAACTGGAGGAATCGATCGTTATTTGAGTTTCGACGAGTATATGAGTGACCCTAAAATTAAAGAGCAACGTCAACAAATGTATACGGTAAACGTATAATTTGCTTTCGCATAGAACTAAAAAAAGCCTTAGTTGATTTATCAACTAAGGCTTTTTAAATTTAGTTCGTTGGTTTATTCTTCATCAAGAACTTCAAAACTAAAGCGGTTTCCTGGTGTTTGTCCTGAAATAGAAGTTTTTAATTCTACGATATCTAAAGTTTTGGCATCCTGTAAAACCGTATAAAATGCATCTACAGTGGTCTGATTATAGGGACCAAAGAAAAATTCTCCTGCCGTATTTAATTTTATGCCTAAACGTACTTTATAGGCTGTAGTGTCTTTTGTTGCTGTAAGAGCAATGCCATCTGCAGCTAGTCTGCCGGTGCCTTTACTAATAAAAACATCTGTTGTTTTAAATGGTATTGGCGTTTTACGCAATGTGTCTGCCTTTTTGTATCTAAATAAATAAAATTCAGCAAATTGTGCGTTTGGTACTAGTTCTGTAAGACTTATTGTTTCATTAGCATCAGTAGTAATTGATAACGGTACATTAAGGTCTAGGTATAGTGTATCATTTAAATTATACGTTGGGCTTGAGTTTGGGATGCTAACCAGATTTGAAACATTAAAAGAGCTTAAAATGGGTTGATAGTTGTCATCTGAGCTTGTGCACGCAATATTAAGTGCAAAAAGAGAAAGGAGTAAAAAGTGTGAAAATTTCATTAGTTGTTTGTTTAAGATTGTTTACTAATCTGTAGATGTACAATAATGAAATAGGTTGCGCTGGGCATAAAAATTTAACGATAAGGCATAAAAAAAACTCCATTACTAATCTAAGGGTGATTGAGTAATGGAGTTCAATATTTATTAAAAATTAGTTCTTAAAATGCTTAATTAAGGTATAACCACAGAAAATGGCAATAAAACCACTAAGTACAATTCTAAATGTAGGTAGGGTTTCTCCTTGAGTAAGGGGATATAAACGGTATAATGAGTATAAAAGTAAGCCTACATTTAAAGCAAGGTTCAAGGCAGATCTTTTAGGTTTATCATCTTTTTGTATAAGCGTAGCATTTGATTCTATAACAGGATCCTCATCTTCAAGTCTACTTTGAGTCGCTTGTTCTTCTAAATCTGTATCTGAGATTTCAGAATTTATAAAAGCTCTTTCTACAAGGTGTTTTGCCTTAACGAGATTTTCCTTTTCAACAAAAACTAAGGTCTGGTTAATATAACTAGTGCCAAAACCTGCGCGCACCGCGCTTTCGCCATCATTACGCACTACACTGTGAATACCAGCTTCTTCTAGAAGATTTTGAATAAACTTTCCATTGATTTCTGACCCTGTATAAACACGCTCGTAATTAGATTCTTTAATCATATAGCTTTGTCAAATTTGCATTTCCAAATGGCATTATTAAAATTTTTACCTAGTGCAAAGCCATAAAATAAAACCACTGCGGCAATTGATTTAAACATAAAAAAGAATACCATAAGATCCTGGCTAAAAGATTGCTCACGAGTAAAAAGACCATCAGGAACGAGCATTGTGGCAACAATGCTAGAAAGAAGAATCGTAAATATTAAATTTTCAAAATTCTTAAATGGCCACATCAATAGTTTTCTCAACGGGTGTAAATCATCTCCCCATTTATGAATTAAATAAAAATAACCGTTACCCATAGGAGCAAATAACAGCGGATCGTCTGTTTTATTCAAAACAAACATTTTTGAAGGCGCCATTATTTTAAAGCCGCTTAACGACAGATTATGCGTCTGTTCTAAGTGCTCTATTTCATTAAGTGCATCCTGAGGGAAAGTACCTTTAAAAAACCGCGTGTCTAAAAACCGAAGTCGGTAGTCAATACAGATTTTCTGAATACTCTTCTCGTGAAATATACGATTGGAGTCTAAAAGATCAAAGTCAAATTCATTTGTATCTTCAATCGAGTCACTAGCTAGATTTTCTAAGATACGTTCATTTGGAGACGGGGTCTTTTTCAAAAACTGGTTTACCCAATTTATAACAGAGTCTCCATTCGTTTTTTTAAACTGTTCACGCAGCAACTTGTCGTGAATATTAGTTTTCTTTAGTAGCATTTTTCTTTTTTTTAGCATTTAAAGTTAACTAATCAGCTACTAATTTACAAGACTACAAATGCTAAAGTATTAGCGTAGCGATGCATTTAAACGTTGTTCAAAACGCTGTTGCAGTTTCTGCATAATTTTATCTATTTCTTTGTCTGTAAGTGTTTTATTTTCGTCTTGTAAGGTAAAGCTCACTGCGTAACTTTTTTTGCCTTCTGGAAGATTAGAACCTTCATAAACATCAAAAAGAGAAACCTGTTTAAGTAGATTTTTCTCAACAGCATAGGCCTCTTGATAGACTTCATCAAAGAGCGTGTCCTTATCTAATAGCAAGGCAAAATCTCGACGTACAGCAGGGTTTTTAGGTATGGGTTTAAAGCTTATTTTATTTTGCTGTATAAGGTCTAGAATAGCGTCCCAATTAAAATCTGCAAATAAAATTTCTTGATCTAAATCAAAATGATTGCGTATAGGTTTTACAACAACTCCAAAATCAACAACCGCCTTTTTTTGTATAGTATAGCTTAAACCTTCAGAAAACTGTGCATTTTTAACCGGCTTCACCGACCAATCAGATAAGCCTAAACGGTTTAAGACGCTCTCTACTATGCCTTTTAGATTAAAAAAGCTTGCAGGTTTTTGAGAAGCGTTCCAACTTTCAGAATTTACATTACCGCTTAAAAATAGGGTAAGATGTTTGTGCTCTTCTCTCCCGCCGGGATAGTTGTGATAGCTTTTTCCGAATTCAAAAAGTTTTAAATCGGGCTGGCGTCTATTTGTATTAAACGCTAAAACTTCAAGACCAGAAAATAAAAGTGATTGGCGCATTACCGAAAGATCTGTACTTAACGGATTGAGCATTTTAACGCTATACGCTGCTTTGAAAGCGTCATTTAAAACCGCATACTCAGGATTAGTTAATGAATTATTTAGCATCTCGTTAAAACCCTGAGCAGCTAATAAATTACCAGTAACCTGTTGAATCTTATAATCTGCAAAGCGACTGCTTTTAGATACGGAAGCATTTAGTTTTGCTTTGAATTTTATTTTATTATAACCATAAACGCGCAAAATTTCTTCAACTACATCTACTTCACGGGTTACATCATTGCGATAGGCAGGTATGGTCATACCAATACCAGATTCGGTGATGTTGTTTATTTTAATATCTAGTGATGATAAAATAGATTTGATAGTTTCCTTAGGAATTTCTTCACCTATTAATTTTTCGGCACGCTCAAAATTCAAAAATACCTGATGATCTTCAATCTTCTTAGGGTAGATGTCTATTACGTCACTGGTCACTTCACCGCCAGCTGTTTCTTGAATTAAAAGAACTGCTCGTATTAAGGCGTATTCGGTTAGGTTGGGGTCAATACCACGCTCAAATCTAAAAGATGCGTCTGTATTTAATCCATGACGTTTTGCACTTTTGCGTACACTCACCGGATTGAAGAAAGCACTTTCTAAGAAAATTGCCGTGGTGTCTTCAGTCACCCCGCTATTATCACCGCCAAAAACACCGGCAATGCATAGAGGTTTTTCAGAATCACAAATCATTAAATCTTCTTCGTGAAGATCACGTTCTACACCATCAAGTGTAGTAAATTTAGTGCCGGCAACAACTGTTTTTACATTTATTTGCTTTCCGCTAATTTTAGATAGATCAAAGGCGTGTAGCGGTTGACCCAATTCGTGTAACACGTAATTAGTAACATCTACAATATTATTTTTAGGTGTAAGACCTATAGCTTTTAGTCTGTTTTTTAACCAAGCCGGAGATTCTTTAACAGTAAGACCGCTGATGGTAATCCCACAATAGCGTGGTGCGCGTTCTTGATTTAAAACCTGAACGCTTATTTTTTGAGTGCGGTTGTCTATACGAAATGCACTTGTAGATGGTGTGATAAATTCACTATTAACGCCCATTTGTATCAAGCCTGCACGTAAATCGCGGGCAGTACCCATATGGCTCATCGCATCTGCACGATTAGGAGTTAGGCCTATTTCAAAAACTTCATCATCTTCAATATCATAAACTTCAGATAAGAGTGTGCCTGGCTTTAAATCATTGTCAAGAATTAAAATCCCCTCGTGACTTTTACCCAGACCTAATTCATCTTCAGCGCAAATCATCCCATTACTTACCTCACCACGTATTTTTCCTTTTTTGATTTTCCAGGCTTCGCCTTTTTCATCATAAAGTGTTGTACCTACCGTTGCAACCGGAACTTTCTGGCCCGCATCTACATTGGGAGCACCGCACACAATTTGTACAGGTTCGCCATCACCAAGATCTACGGTCGTGATTTTTAAACGGTCTGCGTTAGGATGTTTAATGCAAGTAAGTACGTGACCTACTACAATACCTTTTAGACCACCCTGTACACTTTGAAATGCATTAATACCTTCTACTTCAAGACCTAAATCTGTAAGTAAATTGCCGGTTTTCTCTGCTTCCCAATCAATATTAATGAACTGTTTTAACCAGTTATAGCTTATTTGCATTCCCCTAATTTTTGAAAGGGCAAATATAACATTTACGCTCTTTTTTTGAGCACATAGTTAAGTTTAATACCGTGTAGATAACTTCCTTTATTATTTCAAATTAAAATAGAAGCATAGCGAAGACCTTTAATAAATAAACTATTGGGTTTAAATAAAGAAAGCTAGTGAATTACGATTTGAATTATGCTTTTCATAAAACCGAAAGCTAGGAGATATAATTCCATATATTTTTAAATTTCATCAACTGCGCATACATCTGGCGTATGGGTTGATTTTCTTCTTTAAGAAGTTGTGGGTCTTCATTGAGAAGAGCAGAAGCATAACTTCTGGAGATTTTCATTATCTCATTATCTTTTATAATATCTGCAATTTTTAAGTTGAGCACGCCACTTTGCTGAGTTCCCATTATATCACCGGGGCCTCTAAGTTTTAAATCAACTTCGGCAATCTCAAAGCCATCATTAGTACTGGTCATGGTCTGTAATCGGGTTTTACTGTCTTCAGACAATTTATGCCCTGTCATTAAAATACAATAACTCTGGTCTGCACCACGACCTACACGACCGCGCAACTGATGTAGTTGAGAAAGGCCAAAACGCTCTGCACTTTCTATAATCATAACAGAGGCATTAGGGACATTTACGCCTACCTCAATAACGGTAGTGGCAACCATAATTTGTGTCTCGCCATTTACAAAGCGGTTCATTTCATAATCTTTGTCGGCAGGTTTCATCTGCCCGTGCACTATAGAAATTTGATAATCTGGCATTGGGAATTCGCGACTTATACTCTCGTAGCCATCCATTAAATCTTTATAATCAAGAGCCTCACTTTCTTGAATTAAGGGGTAAACCACATAAATTTGCCTTCCTTTTTTTATTTCATCTCTTATAAAACCGAAAACTTTAAGACGGTTGTTGTCATACCTGTGAAATGTTTTAATCGCCTTTCTTCCGGGAGGTAGCTCATCTATCACCGAAACATCTAAGTCACCGTAAACGCTCATAGCTAGCGTACGAGGTATGGGAGTGGCTGTCATTATAAGAATGTGCGGTGGTAACTCATTTTTATGCCAAAGTTTACTGCGTTGCGCTACGCCAAAGCGATGCTGCTCATCAATAACAGCCAATCCCAGATTTTTAAATTTTACTTTGTCTTCTAAAAGCGCGTGCGTTCCTATTAAAATATGAAGCGAGCCATTTTCAAGATTCTCGTGAATTTCTCTACGTGCTTTAGTACGTGATGACCCGGTAAGTAAAGCAATATTTATATCAAGACCTTCGCAAAGCTCAGTAAGTCCTTGATAATGCTGTATAGAAAGTATTTCTGTGGGAGCCATCAAACAGGCTTGAAACCCATTGTCTATAGCAATTAGCATAGTTAGTAACGCAACAATGGTTTTACCGCTACCTACATCGCCTTGCAACAGCCTATTCATTTGAGCGGGTTTGCCAAGGTCATTACGTATTTCTTTTACAACACGCTTTTGAGCACCGGTTAGATCAAAAGGTAAATTGTCGTTGTAAAAAGTACTGAAATTCGTACCTATTTGCTCAAAGGGATACCCTTTAATTTTTTGTTTATGTAGCTTGTTTTTGACTAAAAGTTGAAGTTGAATATAAAAGAGTTCTTCAAATTTTAAACGAAACTGTGCCTTTGCAAGATTTTCCTGACTTTGCGGAAAATGAATATTTAAGAATGCCGCTTTTTTAGGCATTAGCTTCAGTATATCGAGCATTGGTTTTGATAGCGATTCTTCAATATCATGCTGTACTTCCTGAAACAGCGTTTGTATAAGAATATTTACAACGCGGTTTGTGATCCCTCGGTTGGTTAATTTTTCGGTAGAAGGGTAGACAGGTTGCATAGCGACCCGAAGGCTTTTCTCGTGTTCTTCTAATAACTCTAGATCGGGGTGCGCAATTGAATATGCACTCCCAAAACGCTGTACTTTTCCAAAAACCACGTATGGAACATTGATTTTTAAACTCTCTCTAATCCATTTTACGCCCCTAAACCAGACCAGCTCCATCGATCCTGTTTGATCTTTAAAGGTTGCAACCAGTCTTTTTGCTCTGCCTTCTCCCGCACTTTTAAGATGTGTGATTTTTCCTATTATCTGCACATCTGCACTGGTAGGTTGCAGTTGACCTACTGTATAGTATTGAGTTTTATCTATGTAGCGGTTGGGAAACAGATTTAAAAAATCTTGATAGGTATGTATGCCCAACTCAGAACGCAGCAATGTCGCCCTATTAGGGCCTACGCCCTTGAGGTAATCTATAGGAGTTTGAAGCTTGCTGGAGTTCATAAGAACGAAGATATAAAACCCAAATATTTTATTCGCGTTTTACTCAATAATCGAGGTTAAAATCTATTATGTCTTGTCTTAAAAATAAGGTTGTTGATTTTCACGAGATAATGGTCTTTAGTCAAGCTAATTTACTTTGTTTTTAAAGGAGTAGTTTTAAAATCAAATCCTTAATTTGGCAGGCTATTAGATAGCATGACTTTATGAAATTGATTATTACGGTTTTTTTCGCTTTTTTAACAAGCGTAATTTATAGCCAGCAGACCGAAACGGTTGACTTTGAACGTATTTACGCACTCCTTGATTTTGATTTTGCAAACGGTACCGTTACCGGCGATATGGAAATTAAATTTACCATGCTTGAAGATGCAGACTTTGTGTACCTTAATGCAAAGAACATTACAAAATATGCTTCTACCTTAAACGGTAAATTAATAAGTACGCATACAGATGATGGGCGTATGATTTTTACTCGAAGTTTTATTAAAGGAGAGACGTATTCATTAATTTTAAATTATACCGCAAAACCAGATAAGGCGCTATACTTTGTAAACAATGGTGGTTTTCAGCAAATCTGGACGCAAGGGCAGGGCAAATACACTTCTAACTGGTTACCTAGTATAGACGATATGAATGATAAGATAGAATTTGACCTATCTATTATTGCATATCCCGGTCAAGAGGTTGTGTCTAACGGTGTTCTTGTAGAGAAAGAAGAAAAAGGAGATAAGTTTATCTGGCACTACGAGATGACAGAGCCTATGTCTAGCTATCTTGTAGCTGTTGTTCTTGGTGATTATAAAAAGATAAAATATGTTTCAGACTCCGGTATACCTATGGAGTTATACTATTATCCTTCAGATTCTTTAAAGGTTTTAACGACATATAAATATAGTAAAGAGATCTTTAATTACTTAGAAGAAGAAATAGGTGTTAAGTTTCCGTGGCCTGTATATAGACAAGTTCCTGTTAAAGACTTTTTATATGCCGGTATGGAAAATACGATGGCTACCATATTTAGCGATCAATTTGTAGTAGACCGTAATGGTTTTATAGATCGCAATTATGTAAGTGTAAATGCACACGAACTCGCACATCAGTGGTTTGGCGATTATGTAACTGAAACTTCAGGGACACATCACTGGCTGCAGGAAGGCTTTGCTACTTATTATGCATTGCTCGCAGAGCGGAAAGTTTTTGGGGATGATTATTTCTATTGGAAACTGTATCAATCTGCCGAAGAATTAAAGACACTTAGTGATAAAGGTAAAGGTGAGCGATTATTAGACCCTAAGGCAAGCTCTCTTACATTTTATCAAAAAGGTGCCTGGGCACTACATATCCTGCACGAAAAAATAGGGGATGAGGCATTCAAAGCCGGAATAAAAAGTTATCTGAATACTCATAAATTTAAAAACGTCACTACCGAAGATTTCCTGAAAGAAATGCGTATTGCAAGCGGCGAAGATTTAATTGATTTTGAAAAAGACTGGTTGCAGCAAACTGCATTTCAGGATAAAGCTGCATTAGAGGTACTAAAAAAGTCACCTTTAATCCAAAAGTATATGCGTGTTGTCGCAATGCGCAATGTTCCGTTTAGTAAAAAGCAAAACAAACTTTTAGATTTGTTGGCTTTACCTGATGAGTACACAGGACAAGAGGCAATTTACCAGCTTTCTGATGTTTCTCCGGGTGCGGCTTCTCGTATTTATGAGCGTGCGTTCTACACTAACAATCCCTGGGTGCGCCAGGCGATTGCTTTAACGGTGCAAAAAGTACCTGCAGAGATGAAAACTAACTATGAGAGACTGCTTAATGATGATTCTTATGTAACCCGTGAGCAGGCCTTACTTAATTTATGGACCTCATTTCCTTCAGATAGACATAAATATTTAAACCAGATGAAGGGCATACAAGGCTTTTCAGATTATAATATAGAAATCACCTGGCTTGCGCTTGCTATATCAACTTTAGATTATGAGGAGGCCTTCATACGTGATCACTTTTTTAGACTCACCCGTTTTACTGGAAGTAGATATTCTTATGCTATAAGACAAAATGCCTTTCAAAAACTATATCAGTTACAATTGTTTGAGCCTAAAAGTTTAGAAAATTTGATTGATGGTTGTTTTCATATAAATTGGAGATTTTCTGAGTCTTGCCGCGGAATTTTAGATATGCTTATAAAAGATCCTGAATGGAAAAAAGAACTTAAAAAGCTGAAGCTAAAAGAAGATAAGCAACAGAAATATCTAGACGAAAAATTGACCTAATGAGAGCTTTGGTAATTTCTGGTGGGGGTAGTAAAGGTGCTTATGCCGGTGGCGTGGCTCAATACCTTATGGAAGAATTAGGTCATAAATATGATCTTTTTTTAGGTACTTCTACCGGAAGTCTTTTAATTTCTCAACTTGCAAATAACAACATTCAGCGTGCGTATGAGGTTTACACAAACGTTAACCAGAACACCATATTTAATGTAAACCCGTTTAATATTAAATCTAAAGGTGATCGGGAATACGTATCTATCAATTACTGGAACACCGTCTGGCAATTTATGCGACGTAAACGCACTTTTGGTGAAAGCAAAAATTTACTTAAGAATATTAAAAAAAATCTTTCCCGAAGTGAGTTTGAACATATAAAAAAAACTGCGGCAGATGTAGTAGTTACTGTATCTAATCTGTCAAAGAATACGGTGGAATATAAGTCTATTCGAAACTGGAATTACGATGATTTTTGTGAGTGGATCTGGATTAGTTGCAACTACGTGCCATTTATGAGCCTGGTAAATAAAAATGGTTATGAGTATGCAGATGGGGGCTTTGGTTGTATTGTGCCCATACGAGAAGCGATACGCCGCGGCGCGACAGAAGTTGATGCCATAATTCTTGAGTCAGAGAATATGGAGTATAACAAGGTTCTGGGTAAAAATCCGTTTTCGTTAATGGTGAATTTATTTGGTTTTTTGATGGATCAGGTAGAATATCATGATGTAATTGTAGGTAAGCTTGCTGCTATTAATAAAGACGTACCTCTTAATCTGTATTACACGCCATCAAAACTTACCGAAAACAGTCTTATTTTTAATAAAAAATTAATGACTAACTGGTGGCAACAAGGTTGGGAATATGCCGCAGATAAAGCAAAACAAGCACAAGATAATAAGCTTAAGGAAATTTCAGAAACAGATTAAGTAGGTTAATTGACTGTGATGGTTTTTTCAATAAATGTATCTGTAGCGCTTTTAAAACGTAATGTATAAACGCCGGTTTCAGTAGGCGTAAAAGTATATAAAGCTACTCGTGTAGGTACATCCATCGTGCAAATACATCCTTTATAAATTGCTTCAACAGTTACGGTTATTGTATTTCCATCTATAGTTTCTGTAAATTCGTTAAACAAACCACAGCCATTAGTCACAGGAAAATACACTTCTAAGATTAAATCTTTATTTACCTCGGTTTCTGTTTGACCTTTAACATCAATGACTACAGCTTCAGCAGTGCTCTCGCAATCTTGATCTTCAGTATCTTTAGTAGTTGAGCATTGCAATGAAAGAAATGCTACAATAGCCAGTAATATAAATTTGAATTTCATTTGTGGTTTTAAAGCAGATGCAAAAATTAGAGAGAGGTTGCGTATTAGTTATTAGTTTATTTTCCGCTTTGCGAAAAAAGCAGTGAATACTTTAAAATTTATCTATTTAAACAGACTTCAACTTCTTCAATACCTTCTTCGTTTTCAGATAAAACAACCAGTGTATCGTTTTTATTGATCACCGTAGAACCTTTAGGCGTTAAAAATTTATCGTTGCGCTTTATCATAGCGATAATTGCAGTTTTAGGAAATCCTAATTCTACAATTTTCTTGTCTACAGCATAACATCGTGGTGTTATTACAATCTCTTTCATTGCAGTTTTTGGTATTTCAGAAATAAAACGTGCAACATCTGCCTGCGAGTCTTTTGCCTCAGGTAGAGCAACACCTAGCCATTTTGCAACTATAGATAGTGTAGTTCCCTGAATTAATACCGAAGTTACAGAGATGAAGAATACAATATTAAAAATCATATTCGCTTTCTCAATACCGGCCAGAAGCGGGTAGGTGGCAAACACAATAGGTGCTGCACCGCGTAAACCTACCCAGGAAATATACAGTCGTCTTCTCAGTTTCATTTTAAAGAATGCCAGACTTATAAACACACCTACCGGGCGAGCGATAAAAATTAAAAATAAAGAAACCACGATACCTATACCAAAGAAAGGAACGATCTCTGAAGGAAATACCAGTAATCCCAAAGTAAGAAACAGTACGATCTGCATAAGCCAGGCGAGCCCGTCAAACATTTTAAGAATAGTTTGCTTATGTATCAAATCTTGATTTCCTAGATAAACCGAACATATATATATTGCTAGAAAGCCGTTACCACCTATTGATTCTGTAGCAGAGAAGGTTATAAACATTAAGGCGATTACTAAAACGGGATATAAACCTTCAAAACCTAACTCAATTTTATTAATAATGAATTTACTGAGTTTACCAAAAACGAAACCGGCAATCCCACCTACAATCATTTGTTGTAAAAGCAAGGGAATAACAGAAAAAACACTTTGATCCTGATTGATTACAAGCGTCAGAAAAGCAATTGTAAGCACGTATGCCATAGGGTCGTTACTTCCGCTCTCTAATTCTAGGGTAGGTCTTAAATTGGTTTTAAGAGCCAGGCTTTTTGATCTTAATATTGAAAATACTGCAGCAGCATCTGTAGACGATACTATTGAGCCCAGAAGCAGACTTTCATAAATGGTAAAATCGGTTAAGTAAAAAACAAACAAACCAAGCGTTACAGCGGTAAAAAGAACGCCCAATGTAGAAAGTAGTAACCCTTGTCGTAAAATAGGTTTAACACTCGACCAGTGAGTGTCTAAACCCCCTGAAAATAAGATGAAGTTGAGAGATACGATACCTATAAATTGGGCGATCTCCATATCGTCAAATATAATACCTCCTATACCGTCTGAGCCGGCAGCCATTCCTATACCCAAAAATAACAACAAGGTAGGAACTCCAAATCTATAAGATGTTTTACCAACTACGATACTTATGAAGAGCAGCAGCGAACCTATTAAAACAATATTCTCAATAGTGATATTCACGTGTAGGGATTTTAAGTTGTAAAAATAGGAATTAAGCGTTAACGTTTAAATCTTAGCAGTAAATACTGAAATTAAGATTATAGTAGCGTTGCTTATAGCCTTATTTTATGCGTTTGCCTTGAGTTGTAAAAGAAAGGCCTTGCTGACCTCGGGTTGATATCATAATGGCTTCAAAAATAGGATCTGTAAGCGTGTCATTATTTAGCCAGTCAAAGATAAAATTTGCGCCGGTACCACCGGTATCATCAGATTCTTCGATAATAATATCTACCGTTTCTAAAGGTTTGATAAATATGGGATAATCAAAATAAGTACGTATAAGTTCGCCGGATGTGCTGTAATACGCTGCTTTCGTAAGGTAAATAGAGTCCTTGTCGCTGGTATTTCGCATACTTACAGTAACGGTAAGATCGTGCGTATTATGTTCTGATGTACTGTAAATCTCAGAGTAGATGCCCAGATAGGTTCGTGCTTCTGTTAATGAATCATCTACAGGTATTGTTGCACTCCTTTTTTTCCAGTTGATAGGATTTATAGAACTCATTTCTTTCTCCTGCTCACAAGAGCAAGTGATTAAAGCAATGAATAAAAATAGACTAAGTGATTTGATGAGTTTCATAAATTCAAAAATAGCATATCAAAAATTAGTAAACTGTTTTTATTAAGTATGTACATCGCTAATTTATAAATTAGTAGGACACAGCAGTTTTAAATTTAATTGAAGAATATAATTAGTCCTTAGATTACAGCGTTTCCCAATACTTCAATAAGCTTCTTTTTAATTCAAAAGTTCCTGTACCTCAGTCTTTAAATAGCTAAGAGCAACACTTATAGGATTTTCAGCCTCAGAAAAATTTGATATCATTTTCTCTCTTAATGCATGAGCATCTGCTACAGTGTTATCTAAGACAAGTTTGCGTAACTGGGCTATCAATGTGTTTTTTGAAGATTTAATAACATTCCAGCATTCATCAGACATGTAAATTTGCTGCGATAAATTATGCTCAAATTCTTGTTGTAATTGTGCGATAACAGATTCTACATAATTTTTTTTGTCTGTAGAATTAGGATGAACACGCAGTAATAATTGAAGCGGATTAGAGCGTTCTAAGAACAAGGTTAATCGCTCATAAGCCTGTAAACGTAAGGGTAGCGTTTCGGTTTGTAATTCTTTGTGTAATAAAAAACGTCTGCGTTTATCTTCATTTTTGAGAAAACCATCAAAAAAATAGTACGCTAATCCACCTACTACTAGTGCCGGTAATACCGGTATTAAAAAATTTAAAATATCATCCATAATCTAATAACGTACTTCTTTTTTAGTTTCTACTTGTATTTTTCTGCCTGCAGTTTCTTTATCATAATTGCCACCTAAATATTCACAATCTAGAATTTCATTCATTCCGTTAAAAGGAACTTCTACTTTGTGATAACTAAAACACGCAGCCAGTGTCTGTGTTAAGTTTTTGTCGCCCAGGCTCAAATCAACATCTTCGGTGGTTAATTGACAGGGATGCTCGTAGCCACAGGCGTGGGTAATTTCTATTAATTCCTTCCTGAAATTTTTAAAATAGAAATTGGTACGTACAGCTTTGTCTTCAATATTAATACCAGATTGTAGCCATTTATTTTGCGTAGCAACACCGCTGGGACAGGTGTTGTTATGACAGGCTTTTGCTTGAATACAACCTATTGAAAGCATAGCCTCACGTGCAACGTTAATAACATCAACGCCCATTGCAAAAGCCATTGCGCCTTTTGCGGGTAGCCCTAATTTACCACTACCTATAAAAACAATACGCTCTGTTAAATTGTGTTTTTTAAATATCTTATAAAGGTCGCTAAATGCATATACAAAAGGAAGAGAAACGTGATCTGCAAAACTAGGAGGTGCTGCACCGGTACCACCTTCGCCACCATCTACCTGAATAAAATCTGGACCTTTACCAGATTTTACCATGAGCTGAGCCAGTTTTTCCCAGTCCTGAAGTTTTCCTATTGCGGCCTTGATTCCTACAGGAAGCCCGGTAGCATTAGCAATATCTTCAACAAATTTTAATAAGCCTTCAACCCCTTCAAATGCAGAATGGGTAGCTGGGGAAATAACATCTTTACCCATAGGTACGTGACGTATTTCAGAAATTTCCTGAGTGATTTTTGACGCGGGCAAAACGCCACCTTTCCCGGGTTTTGCACCTTGTGATAGTTTTACTTCAATCGCTTTAACTTCTGGGTTTGCTTCAACTAAAGCAATTAATTTTTCCATAGAAAAATTACCGGCTTCATCACGTACTCCAAAATAACCGGTTCCTATTTGAAATACAACATCTGCACCCTGTTTATGATAGGGTGAGAGACCGCCTTCGCCGGTATTGTGATAAGCGTGCGCCAGTTTACAACCTTTATTAAGAGATTCTATAGCTCGGGCAGAAAGCGATCCAAAACTCATTGCCGAGATATTAATCGCAGAGCCAGGTCTGTAAGGTTTTCGGCGTTTATTATGAAGCCCCATTACTTTTGCACAAGGTAAAAAATACGGGTTTTTTGAATTGGGATGATCTAAAGGGGCTTTAAAACCCATCATCGCATTGTTTATAAAAATGTAATTGGCTTCGTAAATATTTTGATCTGTACCAAAACCTTCATAGTTATTTTCATTTTTTGCTGAAGCATAAATCCAGCCGCGTTCTATACGGTTAAAAGGAAGTTCTTCACGATTGCTTGCTACTATATACTGGCGTAATTCTGGGCCAATACTCTCAAGCATATACCGCATATGACCTACAATAGGAAAGTTGTGCGTTATGATGTGTTTTTTATTGAAAAAAATATCCCGAACGGCGATTACAATTAAAAACGCGATAAGCCAGATCCACCACGGAATACTAGACAAAAAAGAAAGAATTTCATTCATAGGTAGGTATTCATTACAGTTTTCAAACTTACAGATTTACAGACTTCTTTATTACGAGTTTGAGAAAAATTACTATAGAATAATGCTGCTTAGATCTTACAGATCTTAAAACCCAAGCGATACAAATAATTAAGATTTATAGCTAATGGATATTTGAAGTTTGAATACTTTCTTAAATTAATTAACCCACAAGTAGCATTACTTGTGGGTTAGATCAATGATTAATTACAACAATATAAGACCTATTTTTTATTAAGATAATCTAGCGTCAACTGGCTCATTACTTTAACTCCAAGCAACATACCTGCGTCGTCAATTTGAAAATCTGGTGTATGGTGTGGGTAGGCTTCTTTGTTACCCGGCGTCATCCCACCCAGAAAAAAGTATAAGCCCGGCACTTCTTCCTGAAAATAACTAAAATCTTCGCCGCCTGTTGTAGCTTTTACAAGGTTTACCTTATCTGCTCCTGCAACTTTTTGAAGCGTGGGTAGCATTTGTTCTGTAAGTGCCTCGTCATTATAGGTGATTGCAGTATTTGATTGAAATTCTATGGTCGCACTTCCTCCATAGGCTTTTGCAAGACCTTCAGTCATTTCTGTCATTCTGCGAATAATAAGTTCGCGCATATTAGGATCAAGCGTGCGTACTGTACCTATAAGCTCTGCACTTTCGGGAATAATATTAAATCGTACTCCAGAGGTTATTTTACCTACCGTAATCACTGCAGGTTCTACTAATAAATTTGACTCTCTACTTATTATAGATTGAAAACCGTCTATAATTTTAGATGAAATGTAAATAGGATCTACGCCTCCCCAGGGCTGTGAGCCATGTGTTTGTTTGCCATTTACTTTTACGACAAAGCGTTCTACAGCGGCCATAATACCACCCGGTTTGTAATTGATTTGACCTACAGGTGTAGCACTATTTATATGAAGGCCAAAAATCGCATCTACATCAGGATTTTTAAGAACCCCTTCTTTTATCATTAAAGAAGCACCACCTTCTTCTCCCGGTGGCGGTCCTTCTTCAGCAGGTTGAAAAATAAATTTTACGGTACCGTTAATCTTATCTTTATGCTTTGAAAGTATTTCTGCTACTCCCATTAGAATAGCAACATGGGTATCGTGACCACAGGCGTGCATTACCCCGGTTTCTGTGCCTAGAAAATTTGCAGTAACATTACTTTTAAAGGCTAAATCATTACGTTCTGTTACAGGCAATGCGTCTATATCTGCACGTAAGGCAACTACCTTACCCGGTTTTTTTCCTTTTAAGATACCTACAACACCGGTTTTTGCAATTTCTGTTTGAACCTCAATACCCAGCGATTTTAAATGTGCTGCAATTTTTGCAGCGGTCTCAAACTCCTGATTACTCAATTCTGGATGCTCGTGAATATCGTGGCGCCAGTTTATGACTTTATCTTCAATAGATTCTGCAGCTTTCATTATCGAGGCATCAGGAGACTGCGCAAATGCAGTTAAACCAATACTGAAGAAAAGAATGTTTAGTTTTTTCATATAGATTTTTAAAAAGAGATTAAAGCGTAGTTTAAATTTTGATAGTATATAAGTGCATTCATCGCAGATAATGCAAGTTGCGTATGTTGCCATCTTTTTTCTGATGTTATATCACGCGCTCCAGCAGTTTGACCGCATAGTACTACAGGTATTTTCAATTTATGTAACTGCTCTAAGAGTTCGATATTGGGATTGTCAACACCATATTTTTCTTTGTAAAAATCATTTTTTAGTAGACTAAAAGCAGCACTGCCGTGAATTACTAGCGCAGGTTTTAATTGGTTTTGTGGTACACCTGCAGCGTGGTTCATATTTAAAAAACGGGCTACAGTATTTAAATAAGGGTTGAGTTCTGAAGGGTTTTCTGGAGACTTCGAGATATCAAAAACTACTTCATACGTTTGAGTAATATCTAAAGGAATATCAAGTTTAGGAACAGTATAAGTAGATCCAAAATTAGTAATAAGAGATCCTGTGATTTTTTCTTGCGCTCGTAAATTTTGAGAAAAAACACTTATAAAAATAAAAAGAGCAAAAGCATATTTAAAGCGCATAGTGGATAATTATAGCTTAAAGATATTTAAAATTCATTAAAGGTTGTATCTCAAGTGCTAATTTCATTTTATTACAGAATTGTAGTGTATAGAAATCGTCTGTTTTTTACCTGATACTTTTTTTGATAACTATATGCATTATAGGTCGGGTAAAAAGCTAAGATTCCTTAATTTTCACTTCTTAAAAAATCTATTGTTTTGGAGGCACTTTTAGAAGGATTAAATGAAGCACAACGTGCACCGGTATTACAAAAAGACGGGGCGATGATGGTGATTGCCGGTGCAGGTTCTGGTAAAACGCGTGTACTTACGATGCGTATCGCATACCTAATGCAGCAGGGGGTAGATGCATTTAATATATTATCTCTAACGTTTACCAATAAGGCCGCTCGCGAGATGAAAACGCGAATAGGTACTATAGTGGGAAACAGTGAAGCTAAAAACCTGTGGATGGGTACCTTTCACTCTGTTTTTGCTAAAATTCTACGTATTGAAGGGCATCATTTAGGTTTTCCTCCAAACTTCACGATTTATGATAGTCAGGATTCTCAGCGTCTTATTTCAGCTATTATCAAAGAAATGGGGCTTGATAAAGATATTTATAAATACAAGCAGGTACACAGTCGTATTTCTTCCTTTAAAAACAGTTTGATAACCGTAAAGGCCTACTTTCAAAATCCAGAATTGATGGAAGCTGATGCGATGGCAAAAAAGCCACGTATAGGTGAGATTTACAAAGAGTACGTAGATCGTTGTTTTAAAGCAGGCGCAATGGATTTTGATGATTTACTGCTGCGCACAAATGAATTGCTCGCACGTTTTCCAGAAGTACTAGCCAAGTATCAGAAACGTTTTCAATATATTCTTGTAGATGAGTACCAGGATACAAACCACTCACAATATTTAATTGTAAAAGCGCTGGCAGACCGCTATCAGAATATTTGTGTGGTAGGAGATGATTCACAAAGTATTTACGCCTTCCGTGGTGCAAATATTAATAATATATTAAACTACCAGAAAGATTATGATGATGTAAAAGTCTATCGTCTGGAGCAAAATTACAGATCTACAAAGAATATTGTAGAAGCAGCAAACTCTGTTATTGAACATAACAAAACCAAGCTTGATAAAATTGTCTGGACGGCAAATGACGACGGACCCAAAATAATTGTGCACCGCTCATTAACAGATGGTGAAGAAGGGCGTTATGTAGCAAGTACCATATTTGAGCAAAAGATGAACAAGCAGCTCAAGCACAGTGATTTTGCTATATTATATAGAACTAATGCGCAATCTCGTGCGATGGAAGACGCTTTGCGTAAACGGGAAATACCGTATCGTATTTTCGGGGGATTATCGTTCTACCAGCGTAAAGAGATTAAAGATGTTTTAGCGTATTTACGAGTATTAACAAACCCCAATGATGAAGAAGGTTTAAAGCGTATAATTAACTTCCCTGCACGAGGTATAGGCGCAACAACCATAGACCGTCTGGTAATCGCTGCAAAGACGTATAATAAATCAATTTTTGAGGTGATGGAGAATATTCAGCACCTTGAGATACAAATTAATAATAGTACAAAAAACAAGCTCTACAACTTCGTCAATATGATTAAGAGTTTTCAGATTACTGCTGAAAACGCCGATGCTTTTGTTACTGCTGAAGAAGTAGCCCGTAAAACAGGATTGCTTCAGGAATTAAAAAAAGATGGCACGCCTGAAGGTATTGCACGTATCGAAAATATTGAAGAGCTGTTAAACGGTATTCGTGATTTTGTCGAAGGCCAGAAAGAAATCGTAGATGCGACCGGTTCACTCGCCGAATTTTTAGAAGATGTAGCCCTTGCTACAGATCTTGATAAGGAGGTAGATGATGTAGATCGGGTGTCTTTAATGACGATTCACTTGGCAAAAGGACTAGAATTCCCATATGTTTTTGTGGTAGGTATGGAAGAAGATTTATTCCCTAGCGGAATGAGTATGAATACCCGTAGCGAGCTTGAAGAGGAGCGTAGATTATTTTATGTTGCATTAACGCGTGCAGAGCATCAAGCTTATTTAACATATACCGAATCGCGTTATCGCTGGGGAAAATTGATAGACGCAGAACCCAGTCGTTTTATTGAAGAGATTGATGACTCATTTCTTGATATACAAACGCCTATGGAATCTTACAGGTATAAGCCCCTTGTAGATACAGATATTTTTGGGGAACCAGATAAAACTAAGTTACGACTTAAAAAACCGGTTGCCGGAAGCGCACCCACCGTAGGAAAACCTACACCGGGACAATTACAGAAATTAAGAAAATTAAGACCTGAAAGTACGAGTACACCATCTTTTAAAACAGATGATTTAAATGGAAATTTAAAAGCAGGAAGTAGAGTAGAACACAACCGTTTTGGTCACGGAGAAGTATTAGGAATTGAAGGAATAGGACAGGATCAAAAAGCAGAAATACGTTTTCAAACTGGAGGTATCAAGAAGTTGTTGTTGCGTTTTGCAAAACTGAAGATTTTAGAATAGACTAGAGGTAGTTTTAAAAAATCTAATAGTTTATTAGCTGAACATCTTTATCGAAGCCAAAAGAGCAACGGGATCAATTTCTGTATTCACCGAATCATCATCTGCAGTTACCGGTACGTTTTGCTTTTCGTATTCCATTAAAGACCATACGCCATTGTCATATTCTAAAGCAGTAAGATGCTCAATCCAGTCTCCACTGTTTAGGTAAATACAGTCTTTTTCTTTATAGAAAACTTTGCGTATTTGTGGTTGATGTATATGACCGCAAATCACGTAATCAAAGTCATTTTCAATAGCGAGCTGTGCAGCGGTCTCTTCAAAATTTGATACGAAGCTCACCGCTTTCTTTACACTGTTTTTAATTTTCTTAGAAAGAGAATATTTTGGTTTACCAAGTTTTGCAAGCCACCAGTTTATGAATCGGTTAAAAACTATTAGAAAGTCATAACCCCAGCCACCTAACTTCGCAATCCATTTAGTATGTTGTATAGAGGCATCAAAAACATCCCCGTGAAAAATCCAGGCTTTGCGACCGTCAAGATTTAAAACTAGTTTATCTACTATTGAAATATTCCCCAGATTCACAGGGCTAAATTTGCGTAATTTTTCATCGTGATTCCCGGTGATGTAAAATACTTCTGTTCCCTTAGCAGCAAGTGAAATTATTTTTTTAATCACCTGTAAATGCGATTTTGGGAAGTAGCGTTTTCTAAATTGCCATATATCTATAATATCCCCGTTAAGAACCAGCGTTTGTGGTTTAACACTTTGCAGATAATTCACGAGTTCTTTAGCGTGAGATCCATAGGTGCCTAGATGTACATCAGAAAGTACTACAAGTTCAACATTACGTTTCAAAAACTGTTATTTTAAACAAATAAAAGCCACGGATGTTACTACAGCTTTACGTGAATATTAAATTATTTTTTAGAATTAGTATTTAAGTGGTTAATTAGATGCCTTATCCCGCTAGTTTTTGGCTAAAACATTTTAATTTCGCCATTTAAATTTATGATATGGCAGGTAATACATTTGGTAAACTATTTACGCTAACAACTTTTGGAGAATCACATGGTGAAGCTATAGGTGGAATTATAGACGGTTGTCCCGCAGGAATAGAATTAGACTTAGATGCTGTTTACCGCGATATGGAGCGTCGCAAGCCGGGTCAGTCTAAAATTGTAACCCAACGAAAAGAGCCGGACTCGGTTCAGTTTTTCTCCGGAATTTTTGAAGGTAAGACTACTGGTACGCCTATAGGCTTCAATATTGTAAATACCAATCAAAAGTCTCACGACTACAGCCATATAAAAGACACCTACCGCCCTTCTCACGCAGATTATACTTATGATCAAAAGTATGGAGTACGTGATTACAGAGGTGGTGGCCGTTCTTCTGCACGGGAAACAGCAAGTCGTGTTGCGGCAGGGGCCATAGCCAAGCAAGTTTTAAAAGATGTAAAAATAAATGCATTTGTAGACTCGGTAGGCGAGATACATATGACAACCCCGTATCAGGAGCTTGATTTTTCTTTAATAGAATCTAACGATGTACGTTGCCCAGATCAGGCATTCGCCGAAAAAATGATTGATAGAATAAAAGAAATACGCAAAGAAGGAAACACTATAGGTGGTACCGTAATGTGTGTTATACAAAATGTACCGGTAGGACTGGGCGAACCTGTATTTGATAAGTTACACGCTGAGCTAGGTAAAGCAATGCTTTCTATAAATGCGGTTAAAGGTTTTGAGTATGGTAGCGGTTTTCACGGAGCTTCAATGAAAGGAAGCGAACATAACGATTTATTCAACGCAGACGGAAGTACCAAAACAAACCTGAGTGGAGGTATACAAGGGGGTATAAGCAACGGTATGGATATCTATTTCAGGGTAGCGTTTAAACCAGTAGCAACCATAATGCAAACACAGCCTACAATTGACAAAGATGGTAATGATGCAGAAATGCAAGGTAAGGGACGCCACGATCCTTGTGTAGTGCCCAGGGCAGTACCTATAGTTGAAGCAATGGCGGCTCTGGTATTAGCCGATTTCTTTTTAATTAATAAAGCTTCTAAAATTTAAGAATAACTTGATAAAGCATTAAAAACCTGAATATTTGTTCAGGTTTTTTTACGCACAGAATAAGGAAAAAATACTTTTTTGCTTAGGTAATTTTACCTAAATTTGAATAATAACAGTTAAAGGTCATAATTATGAGTTATTCAAAAATAGATCAGGATATTAATGAGGTCAATGAAGCTGCGGTTATGTATTACTTAGATAATACAGAGGTTAATTTAGCAACTTTAGATGCCTTGCGGGAGCGTTCTTTTTTTAATGAAGCTACACTTGCTGATTGGTTAAATATTAATGTAAAAACTCTTCGTAATTATAAAAATAACAACAGTGTTATTAAGGAACATGTGCAAGAAAAAATCGTCCTCTTAATGGCGTTATTCAATCACGGTAAAATGGTTTTTGGCTCATTTGAAAAATTTTCAGAGTGGTTAAAAAGTCCTAATTTCTTCTTTGATAAAAAGGCTCCTGCGGTATTTTTAAATACTTATAGTGGCACAAAGTTTATAGACAATCGCCTCACCGGGATGCAATATGGAGATAATGCTTAATTATTAATATGGAGCTTTACCGTATTGCAACAGAAAAATACGCCAATATACTTACTGCTTCTGGTGCTGCTGCAAGGTGGAATAAAGCCGGTGAGCAAATTCTGTATTCTTCATCTAGCCGAGCTCTGGCGACCCTAGAGCTTATTGTAAATTATCGTTCTATTGAGCCTGATGTAAAGTTTAAGGTTATGATACTTTCTTTAGCAGATGATAGTTCACTTATAGATTTTTTAGATAAAGAACGACTTCCTTTAAATTGGCGCGGAATTTTCGCTTATCCTGTTTTACAAAATCTGGGTTCATCTTGGTATCGCACACAAAATAGTCTCGCTTTACGTGTTCCTTCAGCTGTGATTCCTCAAGAATACAACTATCTTTTAAACACATCGCATCCTGCTTTTGCCTCAAAAGTCAAATTAGCTCATATTGAAGATTATTTTTGGGACGATAGGCTGGCATAAGCACCTGCTTCAGATTTAAATTCTGTTGATTTTGTTTATCTTTCCCAACAAGGAAAAAACACCTCTATTTTTATATGAAAAAACTAGCATTGCATTGGAAGATTATTATTGGTCTTGTCTTGGGTATTATCTGGGCTTTAATCTCTAGTCAAATGGGATGGAGCCAGTTTACTATAGACTGGATTGCTCCCTTTGGAAAAATCTTCATTAACCTTCTAAAGTTAATAGCTGTTCCACTTGTGCTTTTTTCAATAATAAGTGGTGTGGCAAATTTAGGAGATCCGGCTAGTTTAGGTAGAATGGGAGGGAAAACCCTTCTCGCTTATCTTATCACTACCGTGTTAGCCGTAAGTTTAGGTTTGCTTCTTGTTAATGTGATAGAACCCGGTAAGCTTGTTGATGAGCAGAGCCGTATAGATAACCGTATTAGTTATGAAATCTGGGCTGCAGATGAAGGTTATGTTATTAAAGACGGAGTTAATTATTTACAGGATCCTGAGTTTATGGAGCGTGCCAGAGAGATCTCAGATTTATCGCATAGTGAGCTTAAAGATGCTGCCGTAGATGATAAAATGAAAACCGCAGATGCAACTAAAAATGCCGGTCCGCTGCAACCACTTGTAGATATTGTACCTGATAATTTTTTTAATTCTCTTGCCGATAATGGTTTGATGTTACAGGTTATATTTTTCGGTTTATTTTTTGGGGTAAGCATGTTATTTATAGATCCTAAAAAGTCTGCACCTGTTACGCGTGCCGTTGATGGGATTATGGAGATATTTTTAAAAATGGTAGATCTGACTATGCAGGCAGCGCCATTTTTTGTTTTTGCCTTATTAGCTGGAGTAGTGAGCCAGATGGCTGGTAATGATATAGGTAAGGTGGTTGAAATATTTAAAGGTTTGAGCTGGTACTCCTTAACTGTTGTTCTAGGTTTAGCACTTATGATCTTTGTGATATATCCTATGATATTTAAAATATTTGTAAGAAAGGTTTCTTATTTTGGTTTTTTTAAAGCTATGGGACCTGCACAAACGCTTGCATTTTCCACATCAAGTAGCGCAGCAACACTTCCGGTAACGATGGAGTGTGTTGAAGATAATTTAGGAGTTGATAAAAAGGTAACCAGTTTCGTTTTGCCTATAGGAGCAACAGTTAATATGGATGGCACTTGTTTATATCAGGCTGTAGCCGTAGTTTTTCTTGCTCAGCTTCATATGATAGATCTTACTTTAGGGCAGCAGCTTACGATTGTATTAACCGCTACACTTGCATCAATAGGTTCTGCGGCGGTACCTAGCGCAGGTCTGGTAATGCTAATTATAGTTTTAGAATCTGTAGGTTTAAACCCAGCGTGGATAGGTATTATTTTTCCTGTAGATCGTATACTAGATATGTGTAGAACTGTAGTAAACGTTACAGGTGATGCAACGGTATCTTCAGTGATAGCAAAAGGTGAAGGTTTGTTTAATTACAATCCTAACAAAAGACCAGATGAAGCTTTCGATATTGAAGAATGATAATTAAATATCTAGTAATTAGGTTTTTACATTTTTTATTTCAAATAATTATACTTATTTTGGGAATCCCAATTTACTAACTGGTTATCTTAAATGACCGCTTAACTTACCATTTGCCGATCTAAATGTGTAAGTATGAGAAGAATTTTATTTTTATTTTTTATCGGAACGTATTTTTTGAATGCACAAGTTGGCATTGGCACTACAGAGCCTAGTACAGCAGCAATGCTTGAAGTAAGTAGTTTGTCTTCAGACGGTAGTTATAAAGGTTTTATGCCACCACGGGTCACTTCAGAAAGTGAGTTAAATTCTATCGCAAATCAGGCAAATGCCTCAGATATAGGGCTGCTCGTATTTTATAATAATGATGCTTTAGAGAATTGTTTGAAGATTTGGGATGGAACACAGTTTAAAAATGTTTATTGTATAAATACAACTTCTGAAATCACAGTAGCCTCATTTACTACATCTAAACAGACAATAACAGAAAATAGTGGAGGAATTCCTCTAGACTTTACCATTGAAAACCCTTCTCCCTTTAATAGTTTAATCTTAACAATTAGTGCCAGTGATTATAGCAATCTAGTCGAGGATGCTCCTGTTAAGATTACAATATCAAGAGGTTACAATACTTTTACTATAGCGTCAGCATTCAACTATTTAGATAATAGTCTCATACAAGGTAATTCTAATATAACATTTACAATAACAGAAATTTCTGGAGGAGATGGTACTCCTCAAATAGGATCTGAAAATACCCATAGTTTAGGAATTATAGATGATGATATTAAACTATGGATTAATGAATTTAGATATGAAAATACGGGTTCAGATATTGCAGCAGCAGAATTTGTGGAATTAGCTGGAAATGCATTAGATATTAGCGGTTATCAGATTGTACATTATAATGGCGCAGACGGAGAAATAATACGAACTGTTGTCTTTAGTGGAGCAATACCCGATCAACAAGCAGGATATGGCACAATTAGAACGACTATAACGCTTCAAAATGGGCCGGATGGTATTGCATTAGTAGATCCTTTAGGTAATGTATTGCAATTTATAAGCTACGAAGGTAGCTTTATAGCAAGCGAAGGTCCTGCTGCCGGTATGACAGCTTTTGATGTAGGTATTATCATGCCAACTACTGTTCCCGAAGGATATTCATTAAAACTTACTGGTATAGGGAATTCTTATAGTGATTTTGATTGGGACGGGCCGGACGTCGAAAGCCCCGGAGCTATTAATTTAGGTCAAACATTTAACTAAGGCGAGTAAGTTTTTACAATCATAATTAGGATTTTCTGCTAAAGGGTATTTAAACTTGCCTTCACGAGCGATAAAGGCAGTTTGTATACCGGCACGCTGTGCGCCTGTAATATCCCAGCCGTGAGCAGCAACTAAAAGAGTCTCTTCAGGTTTCGTATTCATTTTGCCTAGAACATATTGATAGGGTTTAGGATGCGGTTTAAAAGCCTGCGCTTCGTCTACACTATATACATTATCAAAAAGATGTTCGAGTTCAGCATTTACGATTTGTTCTCTAGCAACAGTAGAATTGCCATTGGTGAGTGCTACAAGCGTAAAACCTTTTTCTCTTAGTTTTGTTAGTGCTTCAAGCACATCTGTGTGTGGTTGGAGCTTTTTAATCATCCCAAGAATACTTTTAATCTCTTCTTCAGGGATTACTTTTTTAAACTTGGCGGCGGTCATTTCAAATGTTGCCTTGGCTATTTTGCTAAAGTCTTCGTGGTGCCCGGTCACTGCCTCTACCAGTGAGTAATGCAAAAGGGTACTAAACCAGATGTCAAAAGCAAGATCACTACTTAATGATGCGTTGATACGTCTTGCTAATGGTTTAAGATCTAATAAGGTCTCATTAACATCAAATATTATAAGTTTTGGTCTCAAATTTAATAGTTATAGGTTAATAGTAGTTCCTTTAGGATAGCGCACTTCATAACTAAAGTTCTTAGTTGAAGAAGCTTTAGAGGCAAGTTCTAAATTCCATTTAAGAATACCGGTTTTTTCATCATATTTTGCGTCACCAAAGGATTGATCTGATACTTTTATATCCTTATTTTGAGAAATCGGAATACGATCTTCAAGGAGCAAATTAATTTGAGAGCTTTTAGTATTGCGTACTGAAATTTCGAAAGCCTTAGCGATCACGCGCGAACCTCCTAAAAGTGATTTGCTTTTAAAATTATCTTTCTTTTCGCGTTTTACAATGATATTTGGGTCTATACCCAGAGAGATTTCAAGACTGTCTGTAGTTGCCAGCGGATTTATTGCTGTCTTTCCTGCATAACTTCCTTCAAAATATACATTGGCCTCACCCTGTAGTAAATCATAACCTTCCCAGTTTGTTACTGTAGCCGTTAGGAAAACATTTTCGTTAAGTTCTGGAGCTGCATAGTGTTGATAGTTTGCGGGTAATTCAAATGTATCAATTTCAATAGTTGTTATATCGATATTAGAAACTATTGTATAACGCTTTTTGATTTCAAAACGCGTATTTGTTAAGCTCTCTTGTTTAGTTTCAACATTTTCACTGTATGATTTTTCTGGAGCAAGTGAGCTGTTTCCTCTAATAGTAATTCCGGTTGCCTTTCCGCTTAATGCACGAGAAACATCATCACCTCCATAACCTACCACTACAACTTCATCAAGTGATTGACTGTCTTCTTCAAGCTGCACATTCATCATTGAGGCATAAACCGGTAAAGATTTATCTCTAAAACCTAGAGAGGAGAAGCTTATTTGCTGGCCGCCGTTAGGTTGTATCGTTAATCTGTATTTGCCATCAAAATCTGTAGTAGTGCCATTTGATGTGCCTGTTTGAATAACATTAACGCCGGGTAGTGGTGCGCCCGAGTTATCACTTAATATACCAGAAACACTGCGAATGGTAGGGTTATATTTAAGATTGCTGCGATTTACAGAACCTGTTCTACGGTAATTAGCGCTTACAAAGTTGAGGTATTTGGTTTCCAGATTGGGTTTTAAATTATTAGTATTGGGATCACCTGTAGACAGCACAAGTTTAACATCTTCCCAGTCGATACCACTTTGTTGATAAACACTGGCCTTGTAATTTAGCTGTATGGGGCTTGAAGTATTTGCAGCACGTATATCATAAAGAGGAAACCATCCTGCATTTTGAATGATATAGGTTAATTCTAAGTTTAAATTATTTGAGCGTTCACTTTGAAGTTTTACGGTAATCTCCCCACGCATTTCTTTTTGGGAATCATCAAGCTTAGACATTTGCTGGCGATAGTCCTCAATTTTTTGAGTTAAATCCTGAAGCTCTCGGTTATGTGTATAGATTATATTTTGAATTTCGGTACTGCGCTCCCGGTAATAGGTGCTTATTTGCTTTACTTTTTCTATAGAAAGATCTGTATTGTCACTGTTTATTCGTTGATTTTGAGATAGCAAGTTTAGCTCTCTGTTAAAGCCTTCAATTTTATTTTGAATGGAGCTCTTACTAAAAAGCAATTTGTCTAATTCAGATTTTAAACCTTCATATTCTGCCGAAGCAGCTTTCTTCTCCAGGTAATCAAGGTTAAAAGCGATTGAAAGAATACTAGCGTCCTCAAGACCTCTTATTTGTATACTATTTTCTAAAATGTCTGGAGAAAGATTATCAAAAATCAGTTGATTAACTCCGGGTTTAAGAACTACTGAAGCAGACCGTTCTATAGTAGCTCCTTGTAAAAAAACCGTTACTTTTTCAATTTTTGAAAATTGTGTTACAACAGGATTATCTGATGCAAATATACCGAAACTACAAAATAATAAACAGAGAAACAGCGTAGTCGTAACTTTCATAAGGAATATATTTTCGTTAAAAATAAAGGAAAAGTTTAGATAAAAATACCCGTTAAAGACAGATAGCTATTTTTTAATCTAGAAAACGGGATTTAAGTTCTGGTGTGGGGATCATACAGCTTTCTTTTTTGCCAAACCACTTGTATCTATTCTTGGCAATAAAATCATAAACGATATTTCTAATAAACCCGGGTACAATCATAAAGACATATAACAGTGGATAACCTTTATCTAAAAAACGAGATATTCGTAACGCCGCGGTTGACTTTACAGATGCTCTATCTCCCTCAACCAGAATTATAGAATCTGTTTTTTCAGGGTCAATATTGTGTTTTTGTAAAAGCCGCATACCGGTTTCACTTTGCAGCGAAGTAAATTTGAAAACACCACTTGAATCTTGCTTTATAATAAAGTTTATCGCCCCATTACATAGATTGCAAACCCCATCAAAAAGAATTATTTTAGAATTCATCTACTGTTTTACGCGTTGTACAAGTTCAAGTGTTTCTAAGTCTACATTTGTAGTAAACATTCCATAATCTACAATGGCTTTACCCTTTTCAATATTATGAATTGTACCTACTGCTCTGCCATCTGGCAACCGCACGCGGTCGCCCACTTTTAAAATTACCTTTGGTTTTGTTTGTTCTTCTAGAACTTCTTTATGCTTTTGTTCTTTTTTCTTTTCGCGTATAACTTCAACCTTTTTCTCAGCCTCTTGTTTTATGCGATTTTCACGAGCCTTTTGTGCACGTTTTTCTTTTGCAGATTGTTTAGCTCTCTTTGAATTTTCAATTTGAACAACTTTAAATAACTCGTCTATAAGAAGTTTTTTATTCTTATTAGTATAAAACTTATCGCTGATGTCGTTAAGCTTTTGCCCTAGATAAATTAGACGCTGGTTACTGTCATAAAGCTCCTGATAGCTCTCTAATTTTTCCTGAATTTTTGTATTTATTTTAGAAAGTTCTTGCTTTTCTTTTGCCGCCTCCTGCTCTTTAGTTTTTAAAGATGTTGTTGTTTTAGCAAGTTTACTGCGCTCTTTCTGTAAATCTGCAATACTCTTGTCAAAACGTATTTTGCCGCGTTCGACCTTCTTTTTAGACCTGTTAATAAGAGAATATGGGATTCCGTTTTTTTGCGCAACTTCAAAAGTAAATGAGCTACCGGCTTCACCTACGTGTAACTTGTAAAGTGGTTCTAAAGATCGGGAATCAAAAAGCATATTGGCATTTGTGATTGCTTCCGTCTCATTAGCCATCATTTTTAAATTTGCATAATGCGTTGTAATAATGCCATAACTACCGCGCTCATAAAATACTTCTAAGAAGGTTTCGGCTAAAGCACCACCTAATTCAGGATCACTACCGGTACCAAATTCATCAATAAGAAAAAGTGTATTCTCGTCACACTTTTTCAGAAAATAGTTCATATTTTTTAATCGGTAGCTATAGGTACTTAAATGGTTTTCTATACTTTGATTGTCACCTATATCTGTAAGAATCTTTTTAAAAAGGCAGAATCTTGAATATTCATGAACCGGAATTAATAATCCGCTTTGCAGCATTATCTGTAATAAACCTACTGTTTTTAGGGTGATACTTTTACCACCTGCGTTAGGACCACTTATAACAATTATACGGTTTGCCTGATCTAATGTTATATCCTGCGGAAAGGTTTTTTGACCTCTTTTCTTATTATTTATTAGAAGTAATGGGTGATAAGCATCTTTAATTTGCAGCTCACGGTCTTGCGTGATTTTTGGTAAAACTCCATCAAGTTTTTTCGCGTATTTGGCTTTTGCCGAAATCACATCTATTGTGCTTAACAGTTTTTGATAATCATCTAGTAGCGGACTAAATGGTCTTACATAATCCGTTAATCCTTTTAAGATGCGTTTTACCTCTTCCTGCTCATCGTACTGCAGGTTGTTAAGTTCGCGCTGGTGATTTTGAGTCGCTTCAGGCTGAATGTAAACAATGCTTCCGGTTTTTGAATTTCCCAGAATAGAACCTTTAACTTTACGTCTGTGCATTGCTGTTACGGCAAGTACCCGCACGTTGTCAACTATAGACTCACGTATCTCATCAAGATAACCGTACGATGCGTATTGCGATAATGCTGAAGCAAAACTACTGTTGATTTTTCCTTTAACAATATTAATAGATCTTCTTGTATTAAGAAGCAGGGGAGAGGCATCATCTTTTATCTCACCAAAGCGATCTACAATTGTATTTATCTCATCTGTAAGTGCTGTAGTATACTCTGTGTCCTCAACCGTTTTAAAGAGTGTGGGGTAGTAGGACTGAAATTTTCTAAAGTATCTTAAATGAGTATTAGCCGTCTCAGATAAACTTCCTATTTTTCTAAAACTACCCACCTCAAGTGTGGTATCTTCAATACCCAGCATTTTGAGTTCGTGGTCAAGTGCATCAAAACCGTGATTAGGTATAGGCGTCTCGTGAGTATCTGAACTTATATACTCCTGCGTTTGATTAAGTGCAAAAATTGTCTTCTTAAAGCTTCTTTGCGGTATTAACTTAAGTGCCTTGAGTTTACCTTTGTCTGTGATGCACAACTCACTTACCTGAGCACAAACGGTATGAAATTCTAAATCAGCAAGTGTTTTAGGGTGGATTTTTATCATAGCAATGCCTATTTTAAGGCCAAAAATAACTGAGTTTTTTTTAAATTTAATTAGAATGAATAGACAAGATTTGAATATTAAATCAGTCTGTAAAAGTTCATTAAAATTACACTAGACTTACAAATTTAAGATATTCATGAACGTTGACATACACCCAAGCTGGAAAGCTGTATTAGAACCAGAATTTGATAAACCATATTTTAAATCATTAATAGATTTCGTGAAGCTAGAATATAGCCAACATAAGTGTTATCCTCCCGGAGGTGCCATATTTAAAGCGTTTGAGTTGTGCCCCTTTGAAGAAGTTAAGGTGGTTATACTGGGCCAGGATCCCTATCACGGTAAGGGGCAGGCACACGGTTTGTGTTTTTCGGTACCTGAAGGGGTTGCTGTACCGCCTTCTTTGGTTAATATATTTAAGGAAATAGCTTCAGATTTAAAAAATCCTATTCCGCAAAGCGGAAATTTAGAACGATGGGCTAAACAAGGGGTTCTACTTTTAAATGCGACATTAACCGTTAGAGCACATCAAGCGGGCTCTCATCAAAAGAAAGGATGGGAGGCATTTACAGATCATACAATATCTGTGTTATCCCAGCAGCGGAAAGAAGTTGTTTTTCTACTATGGGGTGGTTATGCAAAAAAGAAAGCTAAAAAAATAGATATAGACAAACATTTAATTTTAGAAAGTGGACATCCTTCTCCGTTAAGTGCAAACCGGGGATTTTGGTTTGGGAACCGGCATTTTAGTCAAACAAATGAATACTTACAAAGTGTTGGCAAGTCTCAAATAAACTGGTAATACTATAAAATAAAAAAGGCTCAATTGGTTAAATTGAGCCTTTTAAGAAAGGGTTTGATTTGAGATATCATCAGAAGTAATTTATGAAGCTTGTTCAAAAACTACCCGCTGATTCAAGGTTGTTTGTTTAGGGGCTACACGCTTCTGCGATTTCTCTACTTTAGGACCACCTGCCACACTAAATTTAAAAAGAATTAAATTAATGACAAGTAAACATCCTAAAACGATTAGAAAAGTAACCATAATTGTAATGTTTAAAGTAATATATTAATATTCCGCAAAGATTGACCTTTTTTTTAACTTATGAAATCTTTGTGCTGTAAAACTTTCATTAATTGAGAGTTAAATAAAAATCAACGTCTTGCTCTTTATCGATCATATTGAGACCTTTAAGATGTACTTGTACATTTTCAAGTTCAGTGGTTTCAATTTGTGATTGTGACCAATTTGTTTTAGAAATCCAGACTTTTATATCTTCTAGCTTTTGATTGTACCGCTCAGAAAGTAACATTTCTATTTTTGGTATTTCTTTAAATAATACTGTTTTGTTATTAAGCACTTCTAAAAATACCTCAAGAGTGTCGTTTTTAGTATTAATTGCATCTGTAGTTGCCGCAATTACAAAACTAGACCATGGAGTGGGAAAGTCGCTTACTCTTTTAAATATACCAGAATCTACTAAAGGTTTAGTTGTAAAATGTTCCCACATAAAATAATCTGCATCACCATTTGTTAATGATTGTACAGCATTGTCAAGATTATTAACAACTACACAATTAATAGCAGAACTTTCCCAGCCTAGTTGTTGTGCTTGTATATAAGCCATGACATGGGATCCTGAACCGAATCTACTTATGGCAGGTCTTGTATCTTTTAAATCATCTAGAGTTTTAAAATTACTTCCTCCAGCAACATGAACACCCCAAATTAAAGGACTAGACACATAGTTTTGAATGATTTTAGAGGGGTTTCCTGCAGCAATATCTTTAACGACTCCTTCAGTAAGTATAATTGCGACATCAATGTCACCTGCTCGTAATGCAGCATTCATGGCACCCGTACCTCCTGCATATTCAACCCACTCGACTACTATCCCGGCATCTGCAAATAGACCCTCTTCAATACATAGATGTATAGGTAAATTAAAATGTTCTGGCACTCCACCCACTTTTAAGGTATTCATCTGCTTAGTTTTTATTTTTTAAGTAATCATAAATTGCATATTGAGAACGTATTTCAGGCTCACTATCTTCACGCTTTACATATAGATTCTGCTCGTTAGCGTCCTGTATTCTCGCTTTACAATTATCATTTAATTGTAGTGTGAAAATATCTTTTAACTCTGTAAATAGTTCTTTATCGTAAATTGGGGTAAGCACTTCTATTCTGCGATCCAGGTTACGTGTCATCCAGTCTGCAGAGCCTATATACATTTGCTCATCACCATTATTGTGAAATAGATAAATGCGACCGTGCTCAAGATATCTGTCTATTATAGAAGTGATAAATATATTTTCACTCAGGCCTTTTACTCCGGGAATTAAACTGGTAAATCCTCTTATGATAAGGCGTACTTGCACACCTGCCTGGCTGGCTTTGTACAACAATTCTATCATATCTTTGTCTTCAAGACTATTCATCTTAGCAGTGATTTTTGCCGTCTTTCCGGCTTGAGCTGCTTCAATTTCAGAATGAATTAATTTTTCAAAAGTGCGTCTTGTGGTAAATGGAGATATAAGTAAATGCTTATTCCTTGGAATTATTAGTTTTCCCTCAAGAACCTCAAAAACTCTACTTAACTCTTTTGTGATTTTATTGTTAGCGGTAAATAAACCGTGGTCGCAGTAAATCTTAGAAGTATCACCGTTAAAGTTACCTGTTCCTATATAGGCGTATCGTTTAGCTTTATCATCTTCTACTCTAATAACCATTAGTATTTTAGAATGCACTTTAATGCGCGGATAGCTGTAAATAACTTGTGCCCCTTTTTCTTCAAATTTTCGGCCCCAGGTAATGTTATTTTCTTCGTCAAAACGTGCTTTTGCTTCTATGAAAATGGTAACCTGTTTTCCGTTTTCAATAGCTTTAAGTAGAGAGGTAGTAAGAACAGACTCATCTGCAACCCTATAAAGTGAGATTTTAATATGCGTAACTGCATCGTCTGAGGCGGCCTGTTCTACAAAACGTTCTACGTAACCAAAGCTCATGAATGGGAAATGAAGCAAATGATCTTTAGCACGTATAGCTTCAAAATAATCTGTAGCCTTTTCTAAAGCCTTTAGCTTTATTACAGGCTTTTTATCGTAATGTAAATCAGGATTTCCTGTAGGATCTGGAAATTTAAAAAAGTCATTAAAATTATGATAACGACCTCCCGGCATCATATCTATTTTTCCCAACTTCAAAAGCTTACGAAGCTTTTTAGCCACTGGTTTTGGCATACTCGCGTCGTAAAGTAATCGAGTAGGTTGACCTTCTTGTCGTTGCTCTAATGATTTGTAAATGCGTTCTGCCAGTATCCCTTCTAATTCATCATCTATATAAAGCTCTGCATCTCGTGAGAGCTTAATTTCAAATACACCGTCTATAGTTTCTGAATTAAATATCGATGAAATCTCGTGTCTAATTATGTCATCAAGAAAGGTGATGTAATAGATATCTTTATGTTTTCCTAATTCAATAAAACGGTCGTTAGTATCTGTAGGAATTTTTATAAACCCTATTTTTTTAGAGTCTGAAAATGTTACACAAAAATAAAGATTTTGGTTTTCAAGAAATATCTCTTTGTCTTTACTTGGATCAAAAAGAATGGGCTTAATTGTATTTTTTAGATGGGTAACGTACCAAATATTTGCTACTTTTTTCTGAATAGGTGTATAGTCTTCTGAAGCTATAAGAACAATATTATTTGCAGCAAGTTCTGGCTTAATCTCATTGTTGAAAATATGGCCAAAAACTTCTTGCTGTTCCTTAACCTTGGCAATGATTTCCTTAACCGTTTTATTAGGTCTAAGCGCTAACTTTTTTCTAATACTTTTTTCAACGCGTTTAATTTGCCGTAATTGACTCACGCGTACTCTAAAATATTCATCAAGATTTGAAGAATAAATAGCTAAAAACTTCATACGCTCAAACAGGGGATTGAAGCGTTTGTCTTGTGCTTCCTGTAAAACGCGGGCATTAAAACTGAGCCAGTTTAAATCTCTATGTTTTAAGTTGTCAGCTAGTTCTGAATCCATGTATTCGTTTGTTTTTTTTCAAAAATACGAAAGGCTTCTGCTGTCTGAATTAAGCTTTTGTTAAAAGAAAATTATAGTACTGCTATACGCTCTAAGGCATTACTAATCATTGCTTCGATAGTTTTATTACCGTTTTCACTAAAGGTACCTTGAATACGATTTGCCATAATCGCATTAATAGAAATCGCACGATGGCCTAAGAGCGCACTTAATGCATAAATGCCTGACGTTTCCATTTCTAAATTTGTAATTGTTTCAGAATTGAACTCAAAATTTTCAATTTTTGCATTAAGTTCTGGGTCTGCTAATGCAAGTCTGAGCGTCCTACCTTGTGGACCGTAAAAACCTATATTAGTAGCCGTAATTCCTTTAAACGTATCGGGGGTAGAAAAGTGTTTGATTAAAGTTTTGCTACCGTAAACACAATAAGGTTTACTCTTTTCTGAGCTCCAGGTCGTATGCGTTACAAATGCATTTTCAATATCGTGATCTCTAAGATTAGCTGAATCGTAGTAATGAATCAAACCGTCTAGTCCTAAGGCTTTCTCACTAATCAATATAGAATCTACAGGAATGTGCTTTTGTATAGCTCCACTGGTTCCCAGACGTATGACGTTTAAAGCGGTATGCTTCTCTTTTATTTGGCGCGTTTTAAGATCAATATTTACAAGAGCATCAAGTTCGTTTAGTACAATATCGATATTGTCTGTACCAATTCCTGTAGAGATAACGGTGATACGCTTATCTTTAAAATAACCGGTTTGGGTTTTAAATTCTCGTTTATGCCTTGTAAGTTCTATGGAATCAAAAAACTGGGTTACAGTTTCTACACGATCAGGGTCTCCTACGGTTATAATGGTATCGGCTATTTCACCTGGTAAGAGATTAAGATGGTATATGCTTCCATCAGCATTAAGTATTAATTCAGAGTGTGGGAGTTGCATTCTCACTGTGTTTAATTAGTTTATGATTTGCAGGGTCATAGCGATATTTATATTTAGCTGTACCGCCAAACTGCATATCATTTTTCAGTAAATCATAGAAGTCTTTTGAACCTTGTAAAACCTGTGTTCCTTTTTCAGTAAGGATTAAAATACCTTCTTCGAGTTTAAAAAACGGTTTTAAATTATTAATCATACTAATAATTTGTGTATCGCCATACCCATAATATCCTTGATAGTTTAGCGCGTAGCCACATAATTGATGTTCAGAATTGATTTGATGAAGATCTATAAGTTTTAGAATATTTGTTTCAAGTGTATTAAGCCCTGTATTTATATTTGGAAAACGCTCTATATGTGCACGTATGCAGCTTGATAGGTAGTTGAAATTAGATTTTTTACTTATTTCGGCCTTAAGCTCGATGGGTTTTTCATCACAATAGAGCTTCCATATATGATGAGCTACATCTAAATCTTCAGGAGTAAGTTTTAATTTGTTATCATAGTGTAAGACCAATTGCTCGTCGTTTAACTCTGACAAGCCTTTAAGTTGAGCCAGACCTTTAACCCAACCGCTACATACCATATATATAGGAGATGTTTTTTTATTTTGAATAAGGTAGCTTAGAGCAGCAAGCATATTTATATGACAAAACAGATCAAATTCAAACCAAAGTACAATCTTGTCGTAATTATTTATTACCGCAAGTTTATTAAGCTGGCTAACAAATTTATCATCATAGTCCTCGCTCTCTATATGGTACTGTTTCTTTAAGAATATTTTTCGCTGAGATATAAATTCTTTAGAGCCTACAATAACAGGTGTGGGGCCTTCGCAAAGCATTTCTCGCCAAACGATAACATCGCCGTTAAGATTTAAATTTTCAAGACGTGATGTTAGATTATCACCGTTTGTGATATGTAATACAGAATTTCCCATAGCTTAGCAATTAACCTCCTACCCGTTTTGTTTTAAAGCCTTTATCTTTTAAGAAAGACATTATTTTATCACGGTAATCTCCTTGAATTATTATTTTTTCTTTTTTAAAACTACCGCCAACACCAAGCATCGTTTTTAGCTCTTTTGCTAAAATTTTGAAGTCATTATCTGCACCAGTGTAGCCTTCTATAATGGTAATAGGTTTTCCTTTACGTTTTTCATATTTACATAAAAGCGGATCGTCCTGCATCCAGATATTAAGGTCATTTACATCCTCTGTATCTGTTGAAGGTTCTGGTTCGTGATCTGGAAATAAGTTTTTTAACTGGTCAGAAAGATCCATAAATTATTTTTTAATCAAGCCTATCTCAACTAAGCGCTGGTGTAAAAACTCTCCTGCTGTAATATCTTCAAAAGCCTTAGGATGTTCCTCACTTATACATTCTTCTAAACAATTAAGAGGCATCTCACTACGCGGATGCATAAAAAAAGGAATAGAATATCTTGGGGTGTCCCATTGTTCTTTAGGTGGGTTTATAACCCGGTGTATTGTAGATCTTAGCTTATTATTAGTTAGCCGTTCTAACATATCACCTACATTAATTACGAGTTCATCTTCGTTAGGTATGGCATCTATCCACTCGCCATCTTTGCGTAGTACCTGTAATCCTCCTGCAGAAGCTCCCATTAAGAGTGTTATTAGATTGATGTCTCCATGTGCACCTGCACGCACAGCTCCCTTAGGCTCTTGTGTTATAGGAGGATAATGAATAGGCCTCAAAATGCTATTACCGTTCTTAGCCCAATGGTCAAAATAAAATTCATCTAACTCAAGGTATAATGCAAGAGCTCTTAAAACATATATTCCGGTTTTTTCAAGCATTTTATAGGCCTGCATACCCGTTTCATTAAAGGTTTTTAATTCTTTAACCTGTACGTTTTCTGGATACTCTTCGATAAGATTAGCGTCTGCATCTGCTTCCTGGCCAAAATGCCAAAATTCTTTTAGATCACCTTCCTTTTTGCCTTTGGCGTGTTCTTTACCAAAAGAAATATAGCCGCGTTGACCACCTAGACCTTCAATCTCATAACCTTGCTTAGTATCTTCTGGCAGATCAAAAAATGATTTTACGTCTTTATAAAGGTCATCTACTAACGCATCATTCAAAAAATGATTTTTTAGAGATACAAAGCCTATTTCTTCATAAGCTGTGCCTATTTCATTTACAAATTTCAACTTTCGATTTTGATCTTCACTAAGAAAGTCTGCTAAGTCTACACTTGGGATATTATTCATAACAAATTGTGATTCAATAAAAATTTGACTTTCAAATATAAGATTTTCAGGATGCAAATAATTTAAACTAAACTTAAATAAATAGGCTTTGATTGATAATTCCAAAAAATAATCGGGATATTAGTTACTTTTAGATAATCAAACTCAATTATGATATCTGACTTTAATGCTCCTATAATGTTGAATTTTGAACGTGGCTTACTAGATGATGAAACGCTTATAAGTCTTTATAAATCAATTATTAAGCCCAGGCTTATCGAAGAGAAAATGCTGGTTTTATTAAGGCAGGGAAAAATATCAAAATGGTTTAGCGGTATAGGGCAGGAGGCTATCGCTGTAGGAGTTACAGCTGCATTAAATGATGATGAATATATTTTACCGATGCACCGAAATCTGGGAGTATTTACGGGTAGAAATATTCCTTTAGATCGTTTGTTTAGCCAGTGGCAGGGTAAAGCTAATGGTTTTACTAAAGGCCGCGATCGTAGTTTTCATTTTGGGACTCAAGAATACAAAATTATAGGAATGATCTCGCATCTTGGACCCCAACTAGGCGTTGCAGATGGCATTGCACTTGCGCACAAATTACGATCAGAACAGAAGGTGACTGCCGTTTTTACGGGTGAAGGAGGTACTAGTGAAGGAGATTTTCACGAAGCGCTTAATGTTGCTTCTGTCTGGGATTTACCAGTTCTATTTTGTATAGAAAATAATGGCTATGGCTTATCAACTCCCACAAGCGAGCAGTACAGATGTGAGAATCTGGCAGATCGTGCACTTGGTTATGGTATAGAGAGCCATATAATAGATGGTAACAATATTATAGAAGTTTACGATCGTATATGCAATGTGGTTGCCTCAATGCGCACTAACCCAAGACCTGTTTTAATAGAGTTTAAAACCTTTAGAATGCGCGGGCACGAAGAAGCCAGTGGGATTAAATATGTCCCAGACGATTTACTAAAGCATTGGGCCGCTCTTGATCCTGTTGAGAATTTTAAATCGTTTTTGCTGGCGGAAAACATAATCTCTTTAAAAGATGATGCGGCATTTAGATCAGAAATAATTATTGAAATTGAACAGGTTCTTTCTAAAACTTTTGCTGAGGACGATATTAGTTCTTCAGAAGAAAAAGAACTCAAGGATGTTTATGCCCATTCAAATTTTAAGGCTGTAATTCCTAAGCAAAGTTCAACTGAGACTATTCGGTTTATTGACGCAGTTACACAAGCCTTAGATTTAAGCATGCCAAAGAATGAGAACCTCATTATAATGGGGCAGGACATTGCAGAATATGGTGGTGTATTTAAGGTTACTGAAGGTTTTGTTGCTAAATATGGAAGAGAACGCGTACGCAATACACCCATTTGCGAATCTGCAATCGTTGAGGTAGCTATGGGTTTAGCTATTAATAATTTTAAGGCTGTTGTCGAGATGCAATTTGCAGATTTTGTAAGTAGTGGTTTTAACCCAATAGTAAATTATTTGGCCAAATCACACTACAGATGGGGGCAAAAAGCAGATGTAGTTATACGTATGCCTTGTGGAGCAGGAGTAGGTGCAGGACCTTTTCACAGTCAGACAAATGAAGCCTGGTTCACTCACACTCCCGGGCTAAAAGTAGTTTACCCTGCATTTCCTTACGATGCAAAAGGATTGCTTACCTCATCTATAGAAGATCCTAATCCTGTGTTATTTTTTGAACATAAAGCACTTTATAGAACTATAAGACAAGAAGTGCCTACAGCTTATTACAATTTAGAGATGGGCAAAGCAGCACTTTTAAAAACTGGTCAGCAGCTTACTATAATTGCTTATGGCGCAGCCGTACACTGGGCACTTGAAGTTTTAGAAACAGAAGGCGAATTGTCTGTAGATTTAATAGACTTAAGAACGCTTGTTCCCTTAGATTTTGACACGATATCAGAGTCGGTTAAAAAAACAGGAAAAGTCTTATTAATATCTGAAGATTCTTCTTTTGGTACCCTTATGGCAGATATATCTGCAAAAATAGGGGAAGAGTTATTTATTTATCTTGATGCCCCTATAAAGCGCTTAGGCAGTTTAGATATGCCAATACCATTTGCAGCTGCCCTTGAAAATTTATATCTACCTAAGAATAAAATACAACTTGCTATAGCCGACTTAATCGCATACTAATGTTAATTTTTTATTGAATTATAATCCTAAGTTTAATTTTGTTAACTCATTTTAACAGCGGCTAGTTAAACACTATTAATAAATAAAATTACAATCTAAGCTAACATTACTTTTGAACCATTACTAACCAAAAAATCAAAAATTATGTTACGTTGGACAGTTATCTTTATCGTTATTGCAATAATCGCAGCAATCTTCGGATTTGGTGGGATTGCATCTGGTGCTGAAAGCATTGCCAAAATTTTATTCTTCATTTTTATCGTATTATTCTTAATTAGTCTTTTATCAAGATTATTTAAATAATATAAACGCTTATTCAATTATGAAAAAAGTAATCACATTAGTTTTAGTTTGTTTAGTTCTTGCATCTTGCGGTACTAGTAAAGTTGTTAAAGAATCTAGAAAAACTTTAAAAGGGTATTGGAATCTTGATAACATTAATTATAATAATGCAACCGGTATTTATGATGTTACTCTATTTGGAGACGCATCTTCAGAATGCTTCGTAGGAAGTACCTGGAGATTTATTCCTAATAATAACTTTGGGAACTATGAGATAAACGGAAGCAAATGTTCTGATGGTCAGCGATTCTTCGTTTGGAGTATTCCAGATCAACAAGAAGGTTCAACATCTTATGATATCCTGTTAAAACCTACAGATTCTAAGATGAAGTCTACTATGAACAATGCAGGTTTTAGATTGAATATAAACTATTTATCTGAAAATCAATTAACATTTACTCAGACAGTTCAAGTAGATGGAAAACCGTTTACTATTGTGATGAATTTTTCTAAAATTTCTGAATAATAAAAATTTTACAAATAATGCTTTCATTTTAAGTGTCTTAACTTATTTTGAAAGCATTATTTTTATATTAACTTTTAATACAATAATTATGAAATCTATATTAAGAAATGTTTCTGTTTCAGCTATTGCTATTACAATGCTTACTGGCTGTGAGGCTACTAAAAATGCAAATAATCAGCAAAAAGGTAGTGTTATAGGTGCTGCCGGTGGAGCTATTATAGGTGCTGTTATAGGTAATAACGTAGGTACTAAAGGTGACGGTGGTGCATTAGGTGCCGTGATAGGTGGTGTTGTAGGTGGTGCTGCAGGTAACGTACTTGGTAAACGTATGGATAACCAGGCAAAACGTATCGAAGAAGAAATTCCTGGAGCTCAGGTAGAGCGCGTTGATGATGGGATCATCGTAAATTTTGATGAAAATAGTGGGGTTTATTTTGCAACTGCAAAGTATGATATCAATGCTGCTTCTCAACAAACTTTAAATGGTCTTTCTAAAGTAATGAAAGAATATCCTCAAACTAATGTTCTCGTAGTAGGTCACACAGATAGTAGTGGTGCTGCAGATTACAATATGACATTGTCTAAAAACAGAGCTCAGGCAGTTACTAATTATTTAACTTCTCAAGGTATAAGTGCGGGTAGATTTACTACACAATGGTACGGTGAGGAGCAAGCTAAGTATGATAATAATACAGCAGAAGGACGTTCTAAAAATCGTCGCGTAACTTTAGCAATTGTACCTAACCAGGAAATGGTGAACGAAGCTAAAAAAGAAGCTGGCGAAGGACAATAGATAAATAAAAACTTACGCTTTATGTGAGTTAAATTAAAAAACCTCATTGTGATTTTACATCTCAATGAGGTTTTTTTATGACTTAGAATGAGTATCTTGATACTGCTTTGAAAAAACCGATTAAAATAGCCATCATTGGCGGTGGACTCACGGGTCTCACAGCTGCTTTGCACCTTTGTAAAGCAGGTTTCCATATTCAACTTTTTGAAAAAGAGGGTTATCCCAGGCATAAAGTCTGCGGTGAATATATTTCTAATGAGATTTTACCTTATTGGCAGTCTTTAGGTATAGATCCTTTTAAATGGGGAGCTGTTGCAATATCAAATTTCGAATTTACGACAACTAACGGGCAACCCATTCAAACTCAGCTTCCGTTGGGTGGTTTCGGAATAAGCAGGTATACTTTAGATTTTAATCTCGCTGCAGAAGTTAAAAAGGCAGGTGCAAAGCTCGTTCGTGCACAAGTAGAATCGATTATTTTTAAGGAAGATTCTTTTGAATTACAGGTGCTTTCGGGAGCTGTTTATAATGCAGATTTTGTTACTGGGGCATTCGGGAAACGTTCAAATCTAGATATTTCGCTTTCGCGGAATTTTATAAAAACCAAAACACCCTGGTTGGGAGTCAAAGCCCATTATCTAGCTCCGGTTACAGAGAACACCGTAAGTCTGCATAATTTTAAGGGCGGATACTGCGGAATTTCCAAGGTTGAAAATAACAAGGTGAATGTGTGTTACCTAACACATTTAGATGCATTTAAAGCATCAGGAAATCTTGAAGGTTTTCAAAAAAATGTTCTCGAGCAAAATCCCAGATTAAAATCCTTTTTTGCGAGTGCAGCGCCTGTATTTGATAAACCTTTGAGCATTAGTCAGATTTCTTTTCAATCTAAAAATACGGTAGAAGACCACGTGCTTATGTGCGGTGATAGTGCAGGACTTATTCATCCGCTTTGTGGCAACGGTATGGCAATGGCAATAACCGGAGCACAAATTTTAGCCACATGTATTCAAGAATTTGTAACATCAGATTGGAGCAGATCTCAACTAGAGCATACGTACACTACACGGTGGAACAAGGAATTCAATTCCAGATTAAAAACTGGTAGAATTTTACAGGGTTTATTGCAAAATGAGACCGCTATACACTATGGTCTACAGGCGATGCGTAAATTTCCATTTTTAATGAAACAAATAATAAAATCAACTCATGGTAAACCGGCAAGCCTTTGAAAAGTAGAATACTTACTCCAGAATTAATGGATGACCCGTCACTAGACGAGGTGACGCTTAAGGCTGCCTTAAAAGATGTTACATTGGTTAATAAATGGTTAGGCGGTCAACAAATTACGATTGATGGGCTTAATTATTTTTTTAGAAAATTTCCGCAAGACTCTTATAAAATTGTTGATTTGGGTTGTGGTGATGGGGAGATGTTACGTACAATAGCAAGCTATACCCGTAAACACAATATAAATGTAGAACTACTGGGTCTAGATTTAAATGAGAAAAGTATTAAACTCGCTAAAGAGAAATCTAAAGATTATCCTGAAATTCACTTTAAAAAGCAGAATATATTAACACTTGACCATGCATCTTTTCAATGCGATATTGTTGTGTCGGTTTTAACGATGCATCACTTTACAAATAAAGAGATACTTGTGTTTATGCAGCAGTTTTTAGCGCTTTCAAAATTAGGTGTGGTCATTAATGATTTGCAGCGTAGTAAGATTGCTCATTTTTTATTTAAAGGCTTTAGCGGTGTATTTATGAAAACACATATAGCACGACACGATGGCTTAATCTCTATTAAGCGCGCATTTAAAAAGAATGAATTATTAATGTTTACAAATAAGCTTCCCGTGAGTTCATTTCATTTAAAATGGCGCTGGGCTTTTAGATATTTATGGATTTTAGAAAAACAGAAGTGAAAATAGCCGCTGTAGGAAAAGCGATCCCGCAGTATCATAGGGAAACCCAAGATATCATGCCGCTTTTAGACATTTGGTTAGAAGGGCAGGAAGAGCGTTTTCGGCGTAAGGTAAAAAAGATTTTTAGTAATGCTGCAGTAGACAAACGCTACAGTATTATGGCCCCTGAAGAAGTATTTACAGCCTCGTCTTTTGAGGAAAAAAACGATATTTATGTTCGGGAAGTTATTAAACTTGGGGAAACTGCACTTACCGAAGCTTTAGAAAAAACAGGTTGGGATGCTCAAAGTCTCGACTTTATTATAACGGTGAGTTGCACTGGGATAATGATACCATCGCTAGATGCATATTTAATTAATAAGCTTAACCTGCGTCAAGATATTACCAGGCTGCCAGTTACCGAAATGGGGTGCGCAGCAGGTATTTCTGGTATCTTATATGCTAATGATTTTTTAAAAGCGAATCCGGGAAAACGCGCTGCAGTAATTGCGGTAGAGAGTCCCACGGCTACCTTTCAGCTTGATGATTATTCTATGGCAAATGTAGTGAGCGCGGCAATATTTGGTGATGGTGGCGCTTGTGTTTTGCTATCTTCAAGAGAGGAAGATGAGGGGCCTAAAATTAAAGCGACCGGGATGTATCATTTTTATGAAGCAGAACATATGATGGGTTTTAAACTTACTAATACCGGGCTTAAAATGATTTTAGATCAGAGCGTTCCTGAAACTATTGCAAGTCATTTCCCGGCAATTATAAATCCGTTTTTAGAATCTAATAATCTTACGATTGAGCAGATTAATCATTTGATATTCCACCCCGGTGGAAAAAAAATAGTTCAGACAGTAGAAGGATTATTTGGCGAGATGGGTAAAAATATTGATGATACTAAAGAAGTTTTACGTTTGTATGGCAATATGAGTAGCGTAACAGTGTTGTATGTTTTAGAGCGCTTTTTAACTAGAAAAATTCCTAAAGGTGATTACGGCTTAATGCTTAGTTTTGGTCCGGGATTTTCTGCACAACGTATCTTATTAGAATGGTAAATTTTGAATTTAATGCAGCTCCGGGATCTAATTCCTGGGCTCTTATATTAGGCGGAAGTAGTGGTTTAGGTTTTGCATCGGCAAAAAAACTAGCACAGCACGGCCTTAATATTTGTATTGTACACAGAACCCGCCGTAGTAAGTTAGTAGCATTCGAGGCTGAATGCGATATTCTTCGCGAAACTGGCGTTCAAATCATAAGTTTTAATAAAGATGCTCTTCACGAACAAACCAGAGCAGAACTCATTACTTTTTTTACTGAAAAGCAAGCGACGCTTAAGCTCTTATTACATAGTATTGCAAAAGGTAATTTGAAACCTATTTATAGTTCAGATTCTTCCGCAGCGACTCTTACTGGTAACGATTTTATGCTCACCGCAGAGGCAATGGCGGTGAGCTTATACGACTGGGCAAATGCTTTCGCGAAAGCAAACCTCTTTGAAAAAAATGCATCAATACTTACATTTACCAGTGAGGGAAGTACAAAACCGCTACCTAATTACGCCGCAGTCTCTATGGCTAAAGCGGCTTTAGAGGCTATTGTGCGCAGTCTGGCTTATGAATTTGCACCCTTACAAATCACCGCAAATTGCATACAGGCAGGTGTTACAAACACCGAAAGTTTACAATTAATTCCCGGAAGTGAAATTTTAATAGAACAAGCGCTTGCCCGCAATCCTCAAAAGCGATTAACAACCCCTGAAGATGTGGCTAATGTAGTTTACTTACTAACTAGACCCGAAGCAAACTGGATTAACGGAGCCATTATTCCTGTAGATGGTGGTGAGCATCTTAGATAACCAGATTAGACAACCTAAATTAGAATACAATGAAAATAGATTTGCGTAGCGACACTTTAACTAAACCTTCGCAAGGTATGCTAGAAGCTATGATGCGAGCAGAGGTAGGTGATGATGTGTATAAAGAAGACCCTAGTGTAAATAAACTTGAAGCTCATGTAGCAGAGCTTTTTGGGATGGATAGTGCGCTGTATTTCCCTACCGGAAGTATGACAAATCAGGCAGCCATAAAAATACATACCCAACCGGGAGAACAGCTTATTGCAGATAAATACGCACACGTTTACAATTATGAAGGTGGTGGTGTATCTTTTAACAGTGGTGTATCGTGTAGATTATTAGATGGCCATAGGGGGATGATCACTGCAGATCAGGTTGAAGAAAGTATAAATCCGCCAGATTTTTACCACAGTCCACTAACTTCACTGGTATGCCTCGAGAATACTACAAATAAAGGGGGTGGCGCCTGCTATGATTTTAGAGAAATACTAAAAATACGCAAAGTGTGCGATGACCATGGTCTAGGCCTGCATCTTGATGGAGCCCGTTTATGGAATGCTCTAGTCGTAACCGATGAGTCTCCTAAAGATTATGGAGCAGCATTTGATACTATTTCAGTTTGTTTATCAAAAGGTCTGGGAGCACCTATGGGATCTGTTCTTGTAGGTAAACAAAAATATATGGACAAGGCGATGCGCGTGCGTAAAGTATTAGGAGGTGGTATGCGTCAGGTAGGTTTTGCAGCGGCGGCTGGCCTTTATGCTTTAGAGCATAATTGGCAGAGAATGGATGAGGATCATAAAAAGGCTCAGGAGCTTTCTGTAGCACTTATGCATCATCATGATGTGGCTCACGTAGAATCGGTAGAAACAAATATTTTGATTTTCAATTTAAAAGCAGAAGTTGACGAATTACAGTTTATTGAAAAACTAAAAGCTGCAGATATTTATATAAGTGCCTTAGGAAAAGGAAAGTTGCGTATAGTAACGCACTACGATTACACACCCGAAATGCACGTGAAATTTATTGATTTCTTAAAAAAATAGAATTAACGACTTCAATTTATGGAGAACATCTTTAATTAGTATAAGACACATAAATGAAACATTTTTATAGGATTTCAGCTTATAAAATTGTTTATTATAAAGTCTGTTAGTCGTTTTTTACCAATTCGCTAAAAATTTGATTTCAACTTATATTTTTTATGCATCCTGCTTAATTAACTCAAGGGTGTGTTATATTTATTACTGATTTGTTTATTCAGATAGGGTACTTATAATTTATTAAAATAGCTGTTTATGGCGTTAAAAGTCGTTATTTCTCATAAAACCAAATATAAATATGACAAGCGCATAGCATTATCGCCGCACATATTTAGATTACGACCTGCCCCACACAGCAGAACTCCTATTGAAGCGTATTCTTTAAAAATAAAGCCTGAAAATCATTTCTTTAACTGGCAGCAGGATCCATTTGGGAATTATCTGGCACGTGTAGTTTTTCCTGAGAAAACAGATGAGTTATCTATAGAAGTAGAAATTTTAGCTGATTTAAAAACGATAAATCCATTTGATTTTTTTGTCGAAGAATCTGTTGAAGATTTTCCGTTTCGATATTCAGAATCCTTAAAGAAAGAGTTATTACCCTATCTTGAAGTAACAGATAAGGGCCCTTTGTTAGCAGAATTTTTAAAGACGATAGATACCTCAAAACAACTAACTATATATTTTCTAATAGGTATTAACAGGCATATAAATGAATACCTAAACTATACCGTGCGTATGGAGCCCGGTGTTCAAACCTGTGAAGAAACGCTTGAAAAAAAATTAGGCAGCTGTCGTGATTTTGCCTGGCTTCTCGTACAAAGTTTGCGCCATTTGGGTATGGCAGCACGTTTTGTGTCAGGGTATTTAGTACAACTAAAGTCTGACGAAAAATCACTTGACGGGCCATCTGGTCCCGAAGAAGACTTTACAGACTTGCACGCATGGGCAGAAGTTTATGTGCCTGGTGCAGGGTGGATAGGTCTTGATGCAACATCAGGATTATTGGCTAGTGAAGGCCATATTCCTTTAGCGTGTACACCTTCTTTTGAAAGTGCCGCACCGGTTGTGGGTTTTTCAGATCCTGCAGAAACAGAATTTGAATTTGATAATTCTGTTACCCGTATTTTTGAATCTCCGCGCGTTACAAAACCATATACCGAAAGTCAATGGAAAGCCATTTATAATCTAGGATTTGAAGTAGAGAATGAATTGCAAGAGAATGATGTGCGACTTACAATGGGTGGCGAGCCTACTTTTGTTTCTATAGATGATATGGAGTCTGAGCAGTGGAATACTGCAGCAGACGGTCCTGAAAAGCGCAAACTTTCTGAAGACTTATCAAATAGATTATTACAAAAATTTGCACCTGGTGGTATGTTTCATCATGCACAAGGTAAATGGTATCCCGGTGAACCTATACCGCGCTGGGCTATAGGAATGCACTGGCGTAAAGATGGTTTGCCTATCTGGAAAGAAGAACGCCTTATGGCTTCTTTCACTAAAGAATATGATCTGCCAGAAGGAATAAGCAAAACCTTCTTACAGGGATTGGCATTAAATTTAGGCGTGCGGTTAGAATACATTATACCGGCTTATGAAGATGTGTTCTACTTTATGTGGGAAGAGGGTAAATTACCAGTAGATGTAGATCCTTTTAAAGGCGATGATACCGCAACATCTGTACGTAATCGTCTTAATAAAATATTAGAACAGGGTCTCGATAAAAAAATAGGTCACGTAATGCCTCTTGCTAATATACGCGGCAAATGGGTGACAAATGCCTGGGAATTTAGGCAGAAAAAATTATTTCTTATTCCTGGAAATTCACCGGTAGGATATCGCTTGCCTTTAAATTCATTAATACAAGATCCTGAGATTGCTTCACAGGATATTTCAGAGCCTGATTTATTTGATAAACGAAAACCATTTGACAAATATGGTGAAGCTCTTGAACAGCGTTTAGCTTCCGCGGAAGCAAAAAAAGGAAAAAAAATAGATTACAACGCAGATAAAAAAGAAAAAAATCCATTTGCGCGTACTGCTATTTGTGCTGAGGTTAGAGAAAAGCGCTTATATCTTTTTCTACCACCTCTTGACGATGCAGAGACATTTTTAGATCTTATAGCTTCAATTGAAGCTACCGCAAAAAAACTAAATATACCTGTTTTAATAGAGGGGTATGAGCCTCCTCGTGATATACGTTTAGAAGTATTAAAAGTCACACCAGATCCCGGTGTAATTGAAGTAAATGTACACCCGTCTAAGACCTGGGGCGAGCTTACAAATACGACTTTAACACTGTATGAGGAAGCGAAAAAGAGTCGTCTGGGTACCGAAAAATTTATGTTAGATGGTAAACATACCGGCACTGGTGGTGGTAATCACGTGACTTTAGGAGGTACAACACCTTCAGATAGTCCGTTGTTACGCAGACCAGATATGCTGCGTAGTCTATTAACCTTTTGGCAACATCACCCGGGATTATCATATTTATTCTCAGGTGGTTTTATAGGTTCAACGAGCCAGGCACCGCGTATAGATGAGGGCAGAGCCGAAAATTTATATGAGTTAGAAATAGCATTTTCGCAGATTCCTGAAGGAGAAGAAGTTCCGTTTTGGTTAACAGATCGCTTATTTAGGCATTTATTAACAGATATTACAGGAAATACACACCGCGCAGAATTTTGTATAGATAAGTTGTATTCGCCAGATTCTTCATCGGGCAGATTGGGTATTTTAGAACTTCGTGCTTTTGATATGCCACCGCATCCTCAAATGAGTTTAATGCAAATGCTACTTGTGCGTACACTGGTTTCCTGGTTTTGGAAAGAGCCTTACAAGCATAAACTAGTGCGCTGGGGAACTCAACTTCACGATAAGTTTTTGATGGAGCATTATGTTAAAGAAGATATCAAGGATATCGTGACCCAATTGAATGCTGCCGGTTATCCATTTGAACTAGATTGGTTCGATCCGTTTTTTGAGTTTCGTTTTCCACTTTATGGGTTGGTTGAAATTAAAGATATGCAGGTAGAACTGCGCGCAGCAATTGAACCCTGGAATGTTCTTGGGGAAGAAATGACAGGTGGTGGTACAGCACGTTATGTAGATTCATCACTTGAGCGTGTTCAAATAAAAATATCAAACTTTAACGATGAGCGTTATGTAGTTACCTGCAACGGTGTAAAAGTTCAATTGAGCAGTACCGAGGTTAAAGGTGAGTATGTAGCCGGTGTTCGTTATAAAGCCTGGGATCCCTGGTCTGCTTTGCACCCAACTATAGGGGTAGATACACCATTAGTTTTTGATGTAGTTGATTTATGGAATAAGCGTTCTATAGGTGGCTGTACTTATTTTGTGTCACACCCTGGCGGAAGAAGCTATGAAACCTACCCAATTAATAGCTTAGAAGCAGAGTCACGCCGTATAAACAGATTTTGGGAGATGGGGCACACGCAGGGAACAATAGATCCTTCTGAAACAGAGCCTAACAGTGGAGCTGTAAAACGGAGTTTAAAATCGACACAATCAGAAAAAACATTTAATTTTAAAGAACTTCCTGTTAATCCAGAATTCCCACATCTATTGGATTTACGTAAAAAATAATTATACACCACCCTACATATGACCGTGGCTACAGACGCTTGGTTTACTAAGTATTTTACAGACAACACCTACGATGAGATGTTTAAACCAGATCTTAGCGTTAAGGGGGATTGGAATACGCTTTTAGAAAATTTTAAACAAATAGGTGTTGAGGGATTAACTCAACGTCAAAACGATATTAACTGGCTTCTTGAGGAAAATGGTGTCACCTATAATGTCTATAATGATCCTAACGGTCTTAATAGACCCTGGAATTTAAATGTTGTACCATTTTTATTAGATATTAAAGAGTGGCAGCAAATAGAAAAAGGACTTAAACAACGGGCAGATTTATTAGACAAGGTTCTTAAAGATGTTTATGGGGAGCGTAAATTAATTAAAGAAGGTATTGTACCCCACGAAGTAATTTATGGGCATCGGGGCTTTTTGAGACAATGTGATAAAATAAACTACAAAATAGACAGACATCTGCTATTGTATGCAGCAGATTTGGCACGCGGTAGCGATGGTAGAATGTGGGTTGTTAATGACCGGTCACAGGCGCCTTCAGGTATGGGTTATGCTTTAGAAAACAGATCTACTGCTAACCGTGTTTTTGCAGATGTTTTTGCAGATATGAATATCAAGCGACTCTCAGAATTTTTTAAAGAATTTAATGAGTTACTAGTAGAAGCTTCTCCTGAGAAAATTGAAAATCCCAATATTGTTATTCTAACTCCGGGATCACATAATGAGACGTATTTTGAGCACGCCTATTTAGCGTCCTTTTTAGGGTATCCACTGGTTCAGGGAAATGATCTGGTCGTTAGAGATGGTCATTTGTATATGAAATCTTTAAAAGGGCTTAAACGCGTGCACGTCGTACTGCGTAGAGTAGACGATGTATTTACAGACCCATTAGAATTGCGTGAAGATTCACATCTGGGCGTAGCCGGTTTACTTGATGTGGTAAGACGTCAGAATGTTGCTATAGTAAATCCTATAGGAAGTGGTATATTAGAGAACCCAGGTCTAATCCCTTTCATGCCGGCTATTTGCAGGTTTTTCCTGAAAGAAGAATTGCATCTTCCACAAATTGCATCCTGGTGGTGCGGTCAGGAGAAAGAACGCAAATATGTACTTGAGAATCTCTCAAAGCTGGTGATCAAACCTATAGATCGTACAAACCGAGAACACATTCATTTTGGCGAATTGCTTTCAGAAAAAGAATTAGAAGCGCTAAGAAAAGAGATTGAAAAGAAACCTTACCATTTCGTAGCACAAGAACACATTAGTTTTTCTACAACACCTAACTTCAGTAAAGGAAGTTTTGAACCGCGAAATATGGTTGCGCGTACGTTTACGATGGCAGGCAAAAATGGATATAATGTTATGCCAGGAGGTCTCGTACGGGTTGCTTCAGAACGGGATAACCTAAGAGTTTCTAATCAACGAGGTGGTACCAGTAAAGATTTTTGGATTATAGGAAATCATAAGAACGAGGAGCAACCTAGTTTTAATTGGAATAGAAAATCTGCAGTTTCTGTAAGTGGCCTTGATGATCTACCAAGTTTAACTGCTGAAAATTTATACTGGGCGGGAAGATATGTGGGACGTACTTTAGTAAATGCGCGTTTTCTAAGAATGGTACTCAAACAAATGAATTCTACTGAAGCTAGTCCACAGCAGGCAGGAGCTGTTAAATTAGATACACTATATAAAGCTGTAACCCAAATGTCGGGGACTTTTCCTGGCTTTATGGAAGATAGTGCTAAGGGTAAATCTGCTTTAGAAAACCCACTTGAAGAGATATTATCTGTTGTGCTAGATCGTAATCGAGTAGGAAGTCTTGCTAATACGATGAGTATGTTTAGCAATTCCTATTACTCAATTCGTAATTTGTGGAGTAGTGATATGTGGCGGGTTTTCGAAAATATTCAGAAGATTTGGCGCAATCTTGAAAATGAGAAAGACATTACTATTACAAAGCTAATTAGAGCACTTAATCAATTAATTACAAGACTCATTGCCTTTATGGGACTCATTGAGGAAAGTATAATGGTAGATCAAGGCTTATTGCTTTATTTTATAGGTTTACAGCTAGAACAAAGTATGCTTACGATTACAAAATGTCGTGCTTTGCTAGTTATAAAACAACCGGGACAAACTGAATACGAAGTTCTGGAGTCGTTACTTAGTAGTCACGAGAGTTTAAATATTTACCGGTATAGCTACCGTTCCTATATACGTATAGAACCCGTGATAAGTTTATTACTTATGGATTTGCATTACCCAAGGTCATTAGCATTTCAACTAGGGCGTCTTCAAAAAGATATTGGTAGATTACCGCATTCTATAAAATCTGATGTTTTAATGAATTACGAAAAATATGTCTTTGAGGCTTTTGCTAGTCTTCGCCTGGCCAGTTCAGAATCGTTATCTAAAATAAATAGTGAGGATAGCTTAATAAGAGAGGACCTTGATAGTTTATTAGAAAAGTTAAGCGATTTACTCTTTCAGACGTCACAATCTATATCAAACACCTACTTTAATCATACTTATAAGCAAAGTCAATTAGTTGACCAAAACTTCCCGTTGTAATGCTCTATTCAATCTCACACACCACAAAATACGATTACGATGCACCGGTAAGTTACTGTCATAACATCGCTGTATTAAAATCAAGACGTTCACTTGGTCAGGAATTATTAGAATATAAAATTCATATAAGTCCTGAAGCAGATGAAATTTCAGAACGTGTTGATTTTTTCGGAAATTATATAACCCGCTTTTCAATTCAAAAAGAGCATAAGCAACTAAAGGTTACTACTGTAAGTAAAATACGCAGGGAGTATGAGCAATTTAAAAATGATTTTAGATCTGATGCCTGTTCTAAAGTTACATTAGAGCAAGCAAAATTATTACTCAGTAAAACCGAACCAGATATTTTAGAAGCAAAGCAATTTGTTCTCGAGTCTATTTTTATTAAAAAAACAAATGAAGCTATTCTTAGTTATGCTAAGGAAAGTTTTAAACCTGGACGTTCTGTATTTGAAGCAGCAGAAGAGTTGATGCAGCGCATTTATATAGACTTTGATTTTGTTTCAGGCTTTACAAGTGTAAGTACTCCTATAAATGAAGTAATGAAAAATCGTAAAGGGGTTTGTCAGGATTTTGCACAAATTGCAATTGCCTGTATACGATCTATAGGATTACCTGCGCGTTATGTGAGTGGTTATATAGAAACCTTGCCACCTCCGGGACAGCAAAAACTAGTGGGTGCAGATGCCAGCCACGCGTGGTTTTCTATATTTATTCCTGGTTTTGGATGGGTAGATTTTGACCCTACAAACAATCAAATTCCCGGCGATCAACATCTTGTTGTAGGATGGGGAAGAGATTATTATGATGTACCACCTTTAAAAGGTGTCGTGTATGGTAGCGGTAAAAGCAAATTAAAGGTTGAGGTAGATATATCGCGAGTAATCTAGATTATTTTAAGCACCAGCTAAGTATTTAATAAAGCACATACTACCACCTACACCACTATATTGCCCGTAATTTGGAATAATATCGTAATGTCTTCTTTTGTAAAGAGCGATTGCAGGAGGTTGAAAAATTCCTGTTTCTAAAATACATTTATTATAACCCAGTTCTGCTCCCCAATTTTCTAAAGCTTCTAATATCAAACTAGCGTAACCTCGTTTTCTATACAGAGGTTTAGTATACATTCTTTTGATTTCTAGACTTTTTGGCCCGTATTCTCTGAAAGCCCCACAACCCACAGCGATCCCACTTTCATACGCTATGATCACATTATTAATACGTTCTAAAGAATTAAATTGATTGTAGAACGCGTGATCTTTACCGTCTGTCAATTTGAGGGTTTCGTCAAGTTCTTTTATCAATTTTAAGAAATCAGCATTTTTAGAGTCTGTACGGATTAGATTTAGCATATTTCTGAAAGATCAAATTGGTTGGTTGAGCTCGAAAGATACATTTCCTTACGGCGAATTTCAAGAATTACTAATATTATTTACAGTTTAAATCTGAAAAAAGAATTGTGAGAAATTGGTTAATAGTTTTAATAATAGTCTTTTAACAAGAAAGGGGCAAAAAAACAATAGAACTATAGCGTAGTTATGAAAACTAGTTGAAACTTGAAGTAAATCAAACAAACAGAAAACCCTTTAATTAGATAAATTAATTGAGCTTATTTTTATTTAAAAGAAGAAAATATTATTCGATCGTAGAGTTAATGATAGTGCAAGAATTATTACTTGTTAAATTCAGGAAGAATTACTAATTCTCCCACAGAGAGCCCTAAACAGTAAAGTTCTTTTTTGATACGCTCATAAACGCTAGGTTTATAATAATCTACAGAGATGGTGTTTTTATTAAGGTTAATCTCTAGAACACGAACCTCCATAATACGATTTAAGCACTGTTTAATAACATCTTGAGTGCACTCTATATTATTTTCGATAATTTTAAATGTCGCCTTCATTACTCGTGATTTTATATATAACCATATTATGGGTATAAAATTACGATAGACTTTTTTAATAAAATACTCAAGTTCTTTTTAAAAGTTTTGATAGACAGTTAATTAATGTTAAAAAATCAACTAAACCGATTAATCAAATGTTAGGGACTATTACATTTTATTCAGTACAAAGTTGCTAAATCATTATTGGTGGTAATTAAATGATACATTCTTTATATTGTAAATAAAAAAAGGCATCGATAAGGATGCCTTTTTTTAATAATAATAGAATTAACTAGAATGAATTTGCAACAATCTGCTCATACAATTCTTGTTGACCGCTAGTGGCTTTAGGTTCTCCATTACTTCTACCTATATCACTTAATTGCTCTAGTGATAGTGCTCCTTTTTCAAAAGCAGCTCCGTTTCCTGAATCAAATGACTCGTAACGCGTTTTGCGTAATGCTTTATAATTTGTGTTCTCTAAAATATGATCTGCTGCGATTAAGCCGCGGGCAAATGTATCCATCCCGGCTATGTGAGCAATAAATTTATCATTAAGATCTGTAGAGTTTCTGCGTACTTTAGCATCAAAATTAATTCCACCGCCTTGAATGCCTCCACCTTCTAAGATCACGAGCATAGACTGTGTTATTTCAAATACATTAATAGGAAACTGGTCTGTATCCCATCCGTTTTGATAATCACCGCGATTTGCATCAATACTTCCAAGCATACCGGCATCTACTGCTACCTGTAATTCGTGCTCAAAGGTATGACTTGCTAAAGTAGCGTGGTTAACTTCAAGATTCAGTTTAAAATCGTCTTGTAACCCGTATTTATTGATAAAACCCAATGTTGTAGCTGCATCAAAATCATATTGATGCTTTGTAGGCTCCATAGGTTTTGGTTCAATTAAGAAATTACCTTTAAACCCTTGTTTGCGACCGTAATCTTTACACATATTCAAAAACTGACCAAGATGATCAAGCTCGCGATTCATATCTGTATTTAATAAACTCATGTAGCCTTCACGACCACCCCAGAATACATAATTAGAGCCATCCAGTTCTATAGTAGCATCTAGTGCAATTTTAAGTTGAGCACCTGCATAAGCTAATACGTCAAAATTAGGATTAGTACCCGCACCGTTCATATATCGCGGATTGCTAAAGAGATTAGAAGTACCCCAAAGTAGTTCTATACCACTATCTTTTTGTTTTACTTTTGCATAATCTACCAGAGCTCGCATTCTGTTTTCAAACTCTCCAAGAGTAGGAGACTCATCAACAACATCTATATCATGAAAGCAGTAGTAGGGGAGTCCCAGCTTTGTCATAAATTCAAAAGCAGCATCCATTTTGTCTTTTGCACGCGCCACAGGATCTGAATTTTTATCCCATTCAAACGTTTCAGTAGGTGCTCCAAAAGGGTCGCTACCTCTATTATTTAAAGTATGCCAATAAGCCATAGCAAATCGCATATGTTCTTTAAGCGTTTTTCCGGCTACAACTTTGTTTTCATCATAATATTTAAAAGCAAGAGGATTGTCACTTCCTTTACCTTCAAACTGAATTTTACTAACGTCTTTAAAATACGTACTCATAATTAATTATTTATTTGAATGTTATTTTTCCATAGAGCATACCATTCTGCATAAGTTGAACTCAAAGTTGCCGTGGGTTCTATGGTATTAATTCTTTTTAAACTTTCATTTGCTTCATTCAATGTCTTGTAATGACCAAAACCAAAAGCAGCGCCTCTGGCAGCACCCTCTGCTCCGTTAGTTTCGTAAAGCTCAAGGGTGGTTTGAGTTGTATTTACAAAAATCTCTCTAAAGACCGGACTCAAAAATAGGTTGGCATTAGTGGCTTTAACTAGATTACCGCCGGCACCTATCTCCTGCATAATTTCAAAACCGTAATTCATCGCAAAGACAATTCCTTCGCACGCAGATCTCACAAGATGCGCAGTTTCGTGTCTGTTAAAATTGAGATTTTGTAATCCTGAAGTTGCTTCTTTATTATTAAAAATACGTTCTACACCATTTCCAAAAGGGTAGAACCGAAGGCCATCGCTCCCAGCATCTACTTTTGAAGCTTCTTTATTTAAGAAGTCATAAGAAACTAAATGCTCTGATCCCCCAGAAACTATTTTGCGAAGCCACTGGTATAAAATACCAGAGCCATTTATACACAACAAAATACCGTTACGCTTTTGTACTTCGGTATTGTTCACATGTAAAAATGTATTAACCCGGTTATTTTTATCAAAAGCATTTGTATCACTAACCGAATAAATCACCGCAGAGGTTCCTGCAGTGGTTGCAATCTCCCCGGGTTCATTAACATTTAAAGAAAGTGCATTATTAGGTTGATCACCGGCTCTATAGGTTATCTGTACATCATCTGCCAGGCCTAGCTTGTTTGCTATTTTAGGGAGTATGGTTGCCTGATTCTCAAAATTAGATACAATCTTAGGAATCAGATGTGCCGGTAATCCCATAGCGTCTAGGACCTCTGTAGCGAGACCTCCTTTGTTAAAATTCCAAAGAGCTGCTTCAGAAAGGCCAGATTTACTCGTCTGGGCTACACCAGAAAATTTAGCTGCGATATAATCTCCCGGAAGCATCATATGTGCTGCTTTTTCAAAGAGATGTGGCTCATTTTCTTGAATCCATTTTAATTTTGAAGCAGTAAAATTACCAGGACTGCCTAATATCTTTTCCTGAAAAAAAGAAGAACCTTTTTTAGTATAAATTTTATTGCCTATAGGAGCTGCTCTACTATCGCACCATATTATTGAAGGTCGCAAAACATTAAGATCACGGTCTGTTAGAACCAGGCCATGCATTTGATAGGAGATACCGATAGCTTTTATATTTTTGATTTCTATACCATCAGACTTAAGCTGCTCTATGCCTTTGCAAATGTAATCCCACCAGAGTTCAGGATCTTGCTCTGCCCACCCTTGCTTGGGGGCAAACATTTGCATCTCTTTATCTGGCACAGTAGCATTTGCTATCCCTTTTCCCGTATTACCATCAAGAACGGCCAGCTTAATTGATGAGCTTCCTAAATCAATTCCTAAAAAATACATTAGTGTTCAATTAATAGTTAATAATGTAAAAATAAACACTCTTATAGTTTATTTGACTACAAGTATATACATAAAAATCTATTCCACATAATTTTTATAAATTTAGAGCCCTAGAAAATCAACTAATATACATTCAATTTAAAGTTAATGAGTACTGATCACCAAGAGTCAAAAGCTGTCATATTAGACAGCATAACTATAGATTGTGTAATATTTGGTTTAAACGAAGGCTCTCTTGAAGTACTTCTTGTTCAACATGCAGATGGTTTAAATAAAAATAAGTGGGCACTTCCCGGTGGTTGGATTTATGAGAATGAAAGCATAGATGCTGCTGCCAATAGACTTTTACTTGAACTTACCGGTATTGAAGATGTTTACTTAGAACAGTTAAAAGCTTTTGGAGATCCTCAGCGTTTCCCATTATCCAGGGTTATAACTATAGGATATTATGCTTTGATAAAAGAGGAAGACTATGATCTTACGCCGGGATTTACAGCAGTGAATGTTGCCTGGTTTAAAGTGTCTGAAGTAGAAAACTTAATATTTGATCACTCTCAGATTCTAGAAACAGGTTTAAAAAGATTAAGACGTAGAATACGTCAAGAGCCAATAGGATTTAACTTGCTTCCGCAGAAATTTACTTTATTGCAATTAATGCATCTTTATGAGCAAATTTTAGGTAAAGAAATGGATAAGCCTAATTTCAGAAGAAAAATATTAAAGATGAATTTGTTGACTCCATTAAATGAAAAGGAGAAAGATGTATCTCATCGAGCAGCTAAGTTATATCAATTTAATCCCGACACCTACCAAAGTTTAATAGAAAAGGGTTTTAATTTTGAATTTTAAGCATCTCGTTCTTCCTTTTCTACGCTAACTTGGTTTGTATTTTGAGATTTACCTTTTAGTACTTCTAATTGGGTTTCTTTAAAAATAAGAGTTCTGTGAGGAAATGGTATTTCTATACCTTCCTTATCAAATCGTTTTTTAATGCTTTCATACAAATCACATTTCATAGAAAACGCCTGATTGTAATTACTTGCCCACGCCCAGGCGCGTATGGTAACTGAAGAATCTCCTAACGCTATAACCCGCACAACAACTTTGTTTTCTTCATTGTATTTCTCGAGTTCGCTACGGTGATCAATTAGGTTGGGATGATCCTCACACTCTTCACGCATAATACGCTTTGCAAGATCGATATCACTATCGTAAGAAATGCCCACCTCAATCCACTGGCAGCAAATATGAGTTCCTAAATCATAATTAATGAGCTTTTCTTTATTAATAATGGCATTAGGTATTACTATCATTTTGTTCTCATAGTTGCGTATAACAGTATGCCTAAGTGTTATATCTGTAACTGTACCTACCATAGATTCATCAACTTTAATTATATCACCCAGTTTAAAGGGTTTGAAGAATATTATAAAAAGACCGCCTACTAGATTAGAGAGTGCTTCTTGCGAAGCAACACCAGCAACTACAGCTATGATACCAGCACCACCTAAAGCGGTAGCTGCAAAACTACGCATAGATTCAAAAGCTATAAGCATAAGAATACCACCTAAAAAGTAAACTGCAAAAATGGCGATATACCTTAAAAACTTATAGCTGGTGGTGTCTTCATTATTATTAACTCTGTGTTTAATGCTTCTTTTAAACCAGGCTTGTACCAGCGACGCTGCAAAGAGGGTCAGAACTGCCACAATACCTAAATACAGAACGATATAAAAATTTTCTCTTGCGGTTTTATACTGTTCTTCATCAATAAAAATAAAACCCAGAGCCATAATCCCTAAAACCAGCCAAAGTGCGTTGAGAATTTTTTGAGCAAGGTGAATATTAGAAGGTGCTTCATTAGGATATTTGGTTAACGTACGCTTTTCTAGCCACTGGTAAAGTCTTTTAGTTAAAAACCGAAGCGTAAACACGATGGCAATAACAATGGCAGCATATATAATCGCCTCCTTATGGTTTGTCCAGAATTCAATCATAGTTCTATATTGAAGAATAGAAGCATATGCAGATTAATATAAAACCGCTAATGCTTCTGGTGAATTTTTAGATAGTATTAAGCTTTCAAAATTAAGGTTAAATAATTTCTATGGAAACAAAACAGAATCTATTCCTACTTAAAAAATTTGATAGGAAAATACATAAGCTATAAGGACAATATTGATAAACCCTTGCCCAGATTTAAAGAATTTTTCCTTTTTAAGTGCTTCTTTTTTAGAATTAAAAACCTCGATATAAATAACCATCCACGGTCTGTAGGCTTTAGTCCATCCCTTGTTAGCTAATTCATTATGGGATTTAAATCTAGATATTAGATCTGTAGTAACTCCAGTGCAGTTTTTTTTAAACTTTTTAGAATATAAAATGTAGACAATGTGTTCTGACATAACTAGAAATAAGAAAGGCTTCACATTGCTGTGAAGCCTTTAGTAGCGAGAGGGGGGCACGATCCCCCGTCCGCCTCTGGCGGATATAAAACCTCCGAACTATTTTTTTAAAAATGTATCTATAATTTTAGCTTTCCTAACACGACCTTGCCCAGATTTAAAGAATTTTTCCTTTTTAAGTGCTTCTTTTTTAGAATTAAAAACCTCGATATAAATAACCATCCACGGTCTGTAGGCTTTA
>NZ_JBITTU010000009.1:0-29111 GCF_044542075.1 Leeuwenhoekiella sp. NPDC079379 | reverse complement strand
TAGTCCATCCCTTGTTAGCTAATTCATTATGCGATTTAAATCTAGATATTAGATCTGTAGTAACTCCAGTGTAGTTTTTCTTAAACTTTTTAAAATATAAAATGTAGACAATGTGTTCTGACATAACTAGAAATAAGAAAGGCTTCACATTGCTGTGAAGCCTTTAGTAGCGAGAGGGGGGGCACGATCCCCCGTCCGCCTCTGGCGGATATAAATCCTCCGAACTATTTTTTTAAAAATGTATCTATAATTTTAGCTTTCCTAACACGACCTTGCCCAGATTTAAAGAATTATTCCTTTTTAAGTGCTTCTTTTTTAGAATTAAAAACCTCGATATAAATAACCATCCACGGTCTGTAGGCTTTAGTCCATCCCTTGCTAGCTAATTCATTATGCGATTTAAATCTAGATATTAGATCTGTAGTAACTCCAGTGTAGTTCTTCTTAAACTTTTTAGAATATAAAATGTAGACAATTTGTTCTGACAAAACTAGAAATAAGAAAGGCTTCACATTGCTGTGAAGCCTTTAGTAGCGAGAGGGGGGCACGATCCCCCGACCTCCGGGTTATGAATCCGACGCTCTAACCAACTGAGCTACCTCGCCAAAATTCTTTCTAAAAAGAAATATTTAATAAATTTGCTAGCTATCTGCTAAGCGGGTGCAAATATAATAACAATTACCAACCCTGCAAGCATCTTAAATATAAAATAAAAAAATTACTGCTTTCTTTTTTACTGAACAATTAATATTTATATTGGCGACCCAACCGAATAATAGAAAATGGAAGAAAAAATAAAATTTGAGATCGAGTTTCCTATTCAGGCCTCACCGTCACTTTTGTATCAATATATGTCTTCACCCTCTGGTATGTCTGAGTGGTTTGCAGATAATGTTAATTCACGTGGCGAGTATTATACCTTTATTTGGAATGGCAGTGAAGAAAAGGCTAAACTCTTAGGAAAGAAAAGTGATGAACGCATAAAGTTCAGATGGATGGATGATGTAGAGGATGAAAATCTATATTATTTTGAATTGCGTATTGTTGTAGATGAGATTACAAAAGATGTTTCGTTAATCGTAACAGATTTTGCTGAGCCTGGTGAAGAAGATGAAGGTAAAATGTTTTGGGAAAATCAAATATCTGAACTGAAACATATCATAGGTTCTAACTAGAAACAACTCGTAAATAGTATATTTGTCCCTTCTTAAAAAAGGGACTTTTTTTATGGTTAATTTTAACGGGACTATTACCGAAACGCCACAATTCTCAGCGCATAACAGAGGGATGCTTTATGGAGATGCGGTATTTGAAACAGTTAGATACAGTAGTGGTAAAATATCATTCTGGGAAGATCACTATTTTAGGCTTATGGCTTCGATGCGCATATTGCGAATGGAAATTCCAATGCATTTTACTTTAGAGTCATTACAAGAAGAAATTTTAAAAACGGTAGATGCCACAGGTTTAAGCGATAAATCAGCAAGCATTCGCTTAACAGTGACCCGTAACGAAGGTGGTAAATATTTGCCTACTGATAATGCGGTGAGTTTTTATGCTTTTGCGACTGAATTAGCAGATCCTTTTTTTATTTTAAATGAATCTGATTATGAGGTTGACCTTTATAAAGATCATTATTTAAATGCAGATTTATTAAGTACCCTTAAAACAGCTAATAAAATTATACATGTTACTGGAAGCATTTTTGCAAAAGAAAACAATCTTGCAAACTGTCTTCTTATAAACACAAACAAGACAATTGCAGAAGCGTTAAACGGTAATCTTTTTGTAGTTAAAGATAATCACATTAAAACCCCGCCACTAACTGAAGGTTGTCTTAGGGGTATTGTACGTAAACAATTGCTCGATATTTTAGAAAAATTAGATACCTACACCGTAGAAGAAGCTGCTATTTCTCCGTTTGAATTGCAAAAGGCAGATGAGTTGTTCATTACAAATTCTATCATAGGTATTCAACCTATAACAAAATACCGCAAAAAGGAGTATACAAATCTTGTTGCTAAAAATTTAATAGGAAAATTAAATGCTAAAGCGCGTTTAGGTTAAAAAGAGCTTGCAGTTAATTGTAACTAGGGTTTTCTGGAGCATTTGACCAGATTACGTAGTCCCCACCTAATTCTATCATTTTTTCTTTCCAGAAGTCAGGAAAACATTTGTTAATGATCTCTTTGTCGTAGATGTTTTCTGCTACAATCCACGAGTTGGCATTAAGCTCATCATCTAATTGATCGCTATCCCAACCTGAATATCCCAGAAAAAACCGAATTTCTTCTGCCGTGATTTTCCTTGATGTTATAAGATCTATAACAGTATCAAAATCACCTCCCCAATATATTCCGCTAGAAATCTCTATACTATCAGGAATTAAGTGAGGTACTTTGTGTAAAAAATAAAGATTGTCTTGTTCCACAGGGCCACCATTGTAGATTTGCATTTCGATCTCAATTTCAGGAATAAGCTCATTGAGGGTAAATGTAAGCGGTTTATTTAAGATAAAACCTACAGAACCTTCTTCAGTATGGTTAGCAAGTAAAACGACAGATCTGTTAAAAGAAACATCTCCTATAATAGCCGGCTCGGCTATTAATAAATTGCCCTTTTCAGGTTTGTTTGTCGTCATAAATAAAGTCTTTCAACTAAACTAACCTTTTTTTATTAATTAACAAAAAAATAAGAAAAATAAAAAAAGCCCTTTAAAAAGGGCTTTTGAAAAATATTTAGAAGCTATGCAATTAGTTTACAGCGTCTGATAAGTCAGAACCTGCTTTAAACTTAACAACATTTTTAGCTGCAATTTGAATAGTTTTTCCTGTTTGTGGATTTCTTCCTTCACGAGCTGCACGTTGAGATACAGACCATGAGCCAAAACCTACTAAAGAAACGCGATCTCCGCCCTTTAAAGATTTTTCAACATTGCCTAAGAAAGATTCTAATGCTTTTTTAGCTGCTGCTTTTGTAATTCCAGCACTTTCTGCCATTGCATCAATTAAATCTGATTTGTTCATAATGTAAATTTTAAAATTAAATGTCGGTTAAACTTTTATTTATATTCTAACAAATTTAGACGGATATTTCGTTCACGCAAGTAATAGCGCAGGAAATTCAGTTTTATGTTGATAACTTTAACATTTTGTTAATAAGGAAAGCCTTTTTTAACAAAATTTCAGAAACATCAGTAGTCATGCGGTCTTACAGCATTTTAGCATCTTCGTCAAAGGTAAATCCATTTAGTAAATCTTTTACCAGCATTTTTTTCTTGCCAGAAAGTTGAATTTCTATCAATTCAATCCAACTATCTTGAGTTGCAATAAACAATTTACCATTATTAACTAAAATTTTTCCAGCCTCTGTACTTACTAATGGCAAATCATCATTAGAGGGCTTTAAAGCCTGATAAATTTTTAATTGATGTTCTTTATCATCTCCATTACTAAAAATCGTGTACGCTACAGGATATGGGCTCAAACCACGTATTAAGTTATGAATGTCGTTAACTGACGCTGACCAATTAATCCTAGTGTTATCCCGATTTAATTTGTAAGCAGTATGCAGTTGCTCTTGTTTTGATTGTATTGTTGTAGTAACATCACCTTTTTCTATATGTTTTACGGTTTTAAGAATGAGATCACTACCTAAATGCATCAACCTATCGTGCAAGATTCCCGCACTTTCATCTGCAGCGATAGACAACTTTTCTTGAAATATGATTGCACCAGTATCTATTTTTTCATCTATAAAGAAAGTACTAACCCCGGTTTCTGTTTCTCCTTTTATAATTGCCCAGTTTATGGGAGCTGCTCCTCTGTAATCTGGGAGTAAAGAAGCGTGTAGGTTAAATGTGCCATACTCTGGCATTTGCCACACTACTTGAGGTAGCATTCTAAAGGCTACCACTATTTGCAGATTTGCTTTGAGTGCTTTTAGTTGGCCTAAAAAAGCATCATCTTTTAAATTAGTAGGTTGTAGGATATTTAAATCCTGGCTTTGAGCATAGGTTTTTACAGCACTTTGCTGAATTTTTTGACCTCTACCCGCTGGTCTGTCTGGGGCAGTTATCACACCTACAATATTAAAATTATTTTCAACTAGTTTTTGTAATCCGGCAACAGCAAAATCTGGTGTTCCCATAAAAATAATTCTCAAATCTTTCATTTCAGTTTATATGAATTAGAAGGAGTTATTTGTACTTTTTCAGTGGCTAAAAGATTTTTTAGCGCCTTTATAATTTCAGCTTCCTCAAGCGTATGTAATGTTTCAACGAGGGAGGTAGAAGAGTAGTTCTTCACCTGAAGCAAAGCTACTATTTTAGACTCGATCATTTTTGTGGTAACCAGTTTAGCTTTCCGTCTAGATTTTATACATACATCACAAACACCGCAAGGAGTTAGTTGTTTTTCTTCAAAATAAGCGAGCAACTGTATACTTCTGCATACATCACTTGTATTTAAATAGCGTATAATACTTTTTACTTGATTTACCTTACGTGTATTTTGAGCTGTAATATGTTTAGCAATTTTATTTACGGTCAACTCATCTTCGCGTTGTACCAGAAATGTAACAGCAGAGTCATAGTTAGTATGGTCGTAAAGAGCAACATCATCAATTTGAAGTTGTAGTAATATTTTATGAATCTGCGGCAGAGGTACAGCTGCCTTCTTAGCTATAATGGTATGATCTATTGCTAAGGGTTGATCATATATACCACCATACGTTCTTAAAATACTTTTTACCACACCGTCTATACCCGGGTTTTTGATAAGATAATAAGTTAAATTTATAGGAGAAATAGTAAACTGTAGTGTTGATTTTCTATAAAATTCTTGAGATAATACCAGAACACTATTACGATCTAAAAGTTGTAAGGCATTATAAGTAATTAATGTTTTGAAATTATAAGTACTGCAAAATTTCATGAAATCAAACCGAAAAGTTTCTTGCTCACCTTCACCGTAAGAAACCTGAAAATAACTATTCAGTTTTTTGTAGACTTTTTTTACATACTCAACAGAGGGTAACACATTTAAAAATTGGTTTGCTAACCTGTTTTCATCAGAAGGATTATAAAGTATGATACTTTGTGATGTAGAACCATTTCTACCCGCTCTGCCAGCTTCCTGAAAATAACTTTCTAAACTTTCTGGTAATTCTACGTGTACAACTGTTGCAACATCTGCCTTATCTATTCCCATCCCAAAAGCACTGGTAGCAACCATTACCTGTGTTTTATTTTTAGACCAGTCTTCAAAACGTTGTTGGCGTTCTCCATTTCCTAAACCACCGTGATAAAAGTGTGAGGGTATACGATTTGCTTGTAAAAAGGAAGCATAATTTTGTGCGGTTTTTCTACTGCGTACGTAAACAATAGCGCTTCCTGTATATTTTCTGAATAGCTGTATGAGTCTGCCATACTTATCTTCTTCAGCCACTACTTTATAGGCCAGGTTTTTACGTTCAAATGAATTTTGAACCACCATAGCCTGGGTCATACTTAATTGTTCAAGAATATCTTCCTGAACTTTTTTTGTAGCAGTTGCAGTTAAAGCGATGCAGGTAACCTCAGGAAAATTTTCTCTAAATGCCGAAATATTGCGGTAAGCAGGCCTAAAGTCGTGTCCCCATTGAGAGATACAATGTGCTTCATCAACAGCAATTAACGATATATTCATCTGCTTTAATCTGGCAAGCACGAGCTCATTTTGAAGCCGTTCTGGAGACAAATACAATAGTTTATAATTTCCGTAGATACAATTGTCAAGAAGCGCATCTAGATCATTATAATGAATACCTCCGGGAATGTATAATGATTTGATATCTCTTTGAGCGAGCTGCATAACCTGATCGCGCATTAGCGATAATAGAGGCGAAATCACTAACACAATACCCTCTTCTAATAACGCAGGAATTTGATAACAGATAGATTTGCCACCACCGGTGGGTAAGAGGGCAAAAGTGTCTTGTTTGTTTAAAACACCTGAAATAATCTCAAGCTGTTTTGGTCTAAAATTTTCATAGCTCCAATATTTTTTTAAAATATCAAGAGGAGTTACAGACATATATTTAGGTTTTCAAGAATAAAAGCTACTCGCTTTTCAACATCTGTCTTAGGTACTTCAATGGGGGTGTACCCATAATGAGTGTATGTTTTTACCAGTTCCTCCTGAATTTTAAGAGCTTCCTCAAAACTCTCATAGCGCTCCTGGTCTGTAATATGTATATCGCGCCACGGAGGAAGAATAAAAATGTGATCGTATTTATATGATGTACAAGCTTCCTTAAAATTATCAGGATAATCCTGACCTATAAAATCCATATAGGCAGCAACATCGGGGATACCACGATCTATGAATACAAATTCTTGATCAAGTTGGGAAGCTTCTTTATATTGTTTGATACGACGTTCTAATAGAAGCTCACTAAACAAAAGAGGCTGCGTCAAAAAAAGCTGATCAATTCCTTTTTCCTGCGCGGCCTTAGTAACTTCTCTAGATACTTCATCAAAGCAAATGTGACCTTTAGCTTTTAAAGCATTAATTAGTGTTGTTTTTCCTGTACTGGGACCTCCTATGAGGACTATACGTTTAGTCATTAGTTATATTCAGTTTAAATAAAACAACACATATAATCTTTTGGGATAGGTGCGGTCTATTTGACATTTGCGGTAAAAATACTCAAATAGAAGTCGATTAAAAAATTAGTTGTAGAATGGTATCTTTGCATAAGAAAAAATAAAACTATGAGTACAGATAAGAACTCTGAAGAATTCTACGCAAAATTAAAAGGCAGGCTAGAGGAAACCACAAACTGGCCTACAGAATACCTTTACAAATTTATAGTTCCTACAGAAGCAGAGAAAATACATAGGATTGAGCAAATATTTGATAATATGGGTGCTGTTATTACTACTAAAGCATCAAGTAAAGGGACTTATACCAGTATTTCAATTAATTTACAGATGAAAAATGCAGACGCTGTTATTGAGAAATATAAAGAAGTCGCTGTTGTAGAAGGTGTTATTTCTTTATAAAATAGAATAATCTATATAAAATGGGGTTAATTTGACCTTGATAGATGGGCTTTTGTACATTTTTTAGTACTTTGCCACTAGGTTTTAGTTACAAACCACACTTCACTTAAATTTTTACAGTTGATAGATCAATTAGAATATAATACTGAGCGCGAAAAGCTCATCATACCTGAATATGGACGTCATCTCCAAAAGATGGTTAATCAGGCAATTGCAGAAGAAGACGAAAAGAAACGTAATATAATTGCCCGCAGTATTATTGCTGTAATGGGTAATATACAGCCGCATTTTAGAGATGTCCCAGATTTTCAACATAAACTTTGGGATCAATTATTTATAATGAGTGATTTTAAACTTGATGTAGAATCACCTTATGAAAAGCCTTCTCGAGAAAAGCTAGAAGAGCATCCTGAACCCTTAGATTACCCTCAAAACTATCCTAAATATCGTTTTTACGGAAACAATATAAAACGAATGATAGATGTAGCGGTAGAGTGGGAAAAAGGGCAAATGCGTGAGGCTTTAGAATTTACAATTGCAAATCATATGAAAAAGTGTTTCCTTAACTGGAATAAAGACACGGTAGATGATGATGTAATTTTTAAGCATCTTTTTGAGTTAAGTAACGGGAATATTAATCTCGCTAAAAAAGATGAAGATCTAAGGGATACGCAAAAACTAATGCGACCTAAAAAAACAAATAAAACGTCAAATTACCGCAAAAAACCTGTACGTGGGGGTGGTAAGAAGCGATACTAAAACTAGCCATATTTTTTAATGGGAACATTTCAAATAGAAGGAGGGCATCAACTCAAAGGATCCATCCAGCCGCAGGGTGCAAAAAACGAAGCATTACAGATCTTGTGTGCCGTTCTACTAACCCCACAGGAAGTTATAATAAATAATATACCAGATATAGTTGACGTCAATAAACTCATTGATATTTTAAGTAATCTGGGCGTAAAAATTCAGAAGCTTGGTAAGGGTAAATACTCTTTTATAAGTGACGCATTACACCTTGAATATTTAGAAAGTGAACGCTTCAAAAAAGAAGGTGGCGGCCTGCGTGGTTCTATAATGATTGTAGGTCCCTTATTAGCTCGCTTTGGTAAGGGGTATATTCCGCGTCCGGGTGGTGATAAAATAGGTCGCCGCAGATTAGACACTCATTTTGAGGGTATGATTAAGCTGGGAGCTAAATTTAGATATAATAAGGAGGAACGTTTTTATGGAGTAGAAGCTCCTGAAGGTTTGAAAGGAACATTTATGTTACTTGATGAGGCTTCTGTAACCGGTACTGCAAATATCGTAATGGCTGCTGTACGGGCTAAAGGACAAACTACTATTTACAATGCGGCCTGTGAACCCTACTTACAGCAGTTGTGTAAGATGCTTAATAGTATGGGAGCTAATATTAAAGGTATTGGCTCTAATATGTTAATTATTGAAGGGGTAGATGAGTTAGGAGGTTGTGAGCATACAATTCTACCTGATATGATTGAAATAGGATCTTGGATAGGTCTTGCAGCAATGACAAAAAGTGAAGTCACAATAAAAAACGTAAGCTGGAATGATCTTGGGGTTATACCTGCAACTTTTAGAAAATTAGGTATTACGGTAGAACGTAAAGGAGATGATATTTTTATTCCCGCACATAAAGAGGGTTATGAGATTGAAACCTTTATAGATGGTTCATTTATGACCATTAGTGATGCGCCCTGGCCTGGTTTTACTCCAGATTTATTGAGTATTATTTTAGTTGTAGCTACGCAGGCAAAAGGTGAAGTTTTAATACACCAGAAGATGTTTGAAAGTCGTCTGTTCTTTGTAGATAAATTGATTGATATGGGTGCAAAGATTATTTTGTGTGACCCGCATCGTGCTACTGTTATAGGTCACGATTTTAAATCTAGCTTAAAAGCAACTACGATGTCATCTCCAGACATTAGAGCCGGTATTTCTTTATTAATTGCAGCATTGAGCGCAAAGGGAACCTCTACAATTCATAACATAGAACAAATAGATCGTGGTTATGAAAACATTGATGAACGATTACGAGCAATTGGAGCAAAAATTATTAGAACTGCTTAATTGTTTTCTTGGAATATATAATTAAAACAAAATCCCGAAACTTAAGTTTTGGGATTTTGTTTTTTACATATTAATTGATTTGTAAGTTTTTATTTTACAAAAGTAATTTTGCTACATCTTGCCAGGTATCTGCGCGGTCAAAACCAGTTGTATTTGAATTGTGTGGTGATGAAAACTGTATTCCTCTACCCTCAAAGGCTTTTAAATTATAGGAGCGATCATCTATTAAGATGTCTCCTTTTAAAATATGTTTGTGTCCACATAAAATGCGGTTTTGCCATGGTATAAATGGAAAGTGTGTGTCTAACCAATCAGCTTTATCTTCTAAACTCGTTTTAAATTGCATAGCCGCAGAAGCAATATATAATTCATATTTGCTTTGAAGCGCTTTTAAAACTTCCTGACTGTCTTTCATAACATCAAGATTTTTAAAGAACCCAGGTTCGTTGGCGTGATTACGTATGTAAGCCTGATGCTCTTCAGGAACCATTTGCCAAACTTCAGAACCTAAGCAATCTTCTTTCTTAAGGTTTGCGGCGTATTTTTTATTATATAAATCAATGTGTGCCTGGTACGTGTCTGCAATGACTTCGTCCATGTCTATAAATAGGGTCATAGGTATATTTTTAAAAGTTTAAAATACAGCTTGTGTATTAAATAAAGACACAGGTTGTATATAATTCTACTATCACGTGATAGATATTCTTTTTATGATTTAAATTTAATTAGAATCTAATTTTATGTGGCGACTCTATAGAGATATTACAGGTTATGCTTTATTGTTTACACTGGTAACGTTGTTTTTTGGAAGCGGAATTATTTCAATTATACTTTTTGGAATATTAGGGACACCCGCAGGATATCTAGCGTTTAATTATTTTCAAAAAGAAGAATTTTACGGGTATTACAATTTAGGATACACAAAATCTAAACTTTTTTTAATGACGTGGTTAATTAATCTGGTATTGAGTCCTATTTTAATTTTAATTTTTTTACTCTTATTTAAACTTCTAACACTTGGCGCTATTACAAGTAATTAATTTACATAAGCAATTTGGTGATCTCGAATTACTTAATTCATGTAATTTTAATCTCCAAACTGGTGAAATTCTAGGTTTGTTTGGTCGTAATGGTGTCGGAAAAAGTACGCTGCTTAAAATTCTATTTGGTACTTCAATTGCTTCAAAAGGGATATTAAAAATAAATGAAACCCAATACCCAGTAAGACGTAGCATCTGGGATAAGAATCCTATAATTTCTAAAGGCTTAGTAGGATATCTGCCGCAGTTTAGCTTTTTACCTAAGACTGCTAAGGTGTGGGATATTATTCCCACCTATTTTGATGGTGAGGATCAAAATTTAATATTCACAGCACCACGTATGGCAGATATTGCAGAGCGTAAAGTGAATGAACTGTCACTAGGTCAAAAACGATATCTTGAGGTTTTGATTCTAGGGAATTTAAAGCACCCTTTTCTACTTCTGGATGAACCATTTTCTATGGTAGAACCCATATTTAAAGAGCTGATACACGATTTTTTAGTTTCGCTTAAGGCGAAAAAAGGAATTTTAGTTACCGATCATTACTATAATGATGTCTGGAAACTCGCTGATCGAAATCTAATACTCAATAATGGTAAACTACATCAGGTTAATAGAATTGGAGATTTAGTTACCGGTGGTTATTTAAGAACAAGCAATTAAGATTTACTAAAATTAAAGTCACTTAGTTTTTTCTCTTATACTTTTTATTCTTTTTTTGTTGTCCCGGAGCAAATGCTTTAGCGCTCTTAGCACCGTATGCCTTTTTGATTTGACCTGGAGCTCTCGATGAACTTGTATTACGAGAAGTCTTGTATGTTGTCGAACACCCGGTTGAACTTAGTAAATATGTAAAAAGGCTTAAAACTAAAATGAGCTTTTTCATAATCCTTGTTTTGAGGCAAAACTACTGAAGAAGAAACTCTACTAAATAGTGTTTAAGCAAATATTAGGTATATTTTAGTAAGAATTGTAAAACTACAACCTAAGAAACCGCGGCTTTATAAACCGTTAAGCAACGTTCCCGAGCTTCTTTATGATCTACCATTTTTTCAGGATATTCATCAGTGTTGTATTCAGGAATATATGTTTTAATATATTTTTTGTCTTTATCAAATTTATCAACTTGAGTCATAGGGTTGAAGATTCTAAAGTAGGGAGCAGCATCTACACCACTTCCAGCAGCCCATTGCCAATTACCTACATTACTTGCCTGCTCATAATCTAACAGCTTTTCGGCAAAATAGGTCTCACCCCAGCGCCAGTCTATTAAAAGATGTTTGCATAAAAAACTTGCCGTAAGCATACGTACACGATTATGCATATACCCAGTCGAGTTCAATTCACGCATACCGGCATCAACCAAAAGAAAACCCGTAGTTCCGGTTTTCCATTTTTCAAACTCTTCCTCATTATTACGCCATTCTATTCGGTCATACTTTTTTCTAAAGGCATTGTCTACAGTTTCAGGATAATGATAAAGTATTTGCATAAAAAACTCACGCCATACAAGCTCGCTCCAGAATACCTGATTATTTTCAGCAAGTGCTTTTTTAACCATTTTGCGAACACTTACGGTGCCAAACCGTAGATGGGGGCCTAATCTTGAAGTGCCCTCTTGAGCGGGGAAATTACGAGTGTCTTCGTAATTATCTATTAAAGTAGGGGTGACGTCATAGTCAGGAACTTTTATTGAAGCCTTTTTAAATCCCATATCACCTAAAGTTAAATTGGGTAATCTGCTATTTTCAACAAGGTTATTTAGGTGTTGACTCGTATAGTGAATTTTTAAATCTGTGTCTTCGTTAAAACTCTCAAGCCACTTATTTTTATAAGGTGTATAAACAATATAAGGGTCGCCGTCTCCTTTTACGACTTCATCTTTTTCAAAAATAACCTGATCCTTAAATGTATTAAAGGCAACCTCATTCTCTCCAAATAAAGAAGCAAGCTTCTCATCGCGATTTTTAGCATACGGCTCATAATCTCTGTTTGTGAAGACTTCCTTTACCTGGTAATCTTCTAAAATTTGTTTCCAAACATCATCTGGTTTTCCATAAAATAGTGCTAAAGAACTATCATATTTTTCTTGAAGTTCATCTCGCATAGTTTGCAACGTGTCAAATATAAAAGTAACACGCGCATCATCTTTAGGAAGTTTGTCTAGAATTTCTTTATCAAAAATAAAAATAGGCATTACAGGATTGTCGCCTTTTAGCGCTTCCAGAAAGCCTACATTATCATCTAGTCTTAAATCTCTTCGAAACCAAAATATAGAAACAGTATTCATTTAATTATCGGGTTGGTTAGTAAGGTTGTTAATTAGGTTTTAGGAACTCATTCAATTCACATTTAAAGTAGATATACCACCATCTATTCCTAAAATTTGACCAGTAACCCAAGTGCTATCTTCACTCAACAAGAACGCAGCAACTTTTGCGATATCGTCTGCCGTACCTACACGCTTTAGTGGGTGACGTGCATCCATCATTTCTCGTTTTTTGTTATTTGCGAGAAGTTTTTCTGCAAGCGGAGTATCTGTCAATGAAGGTGCAATAACATTCACTCTAAATGAAGGTGCATATTCTGCAGCTAGTGCTTTTGCAAAACCTTCAATTGCTCCTTTTGCAGCGGCAACGCTTGTGTGAAACGGCATACCAACTTTTACAGCTACAGTGCTAAAAAATACGAGACTTGCCTGTTCTGATTTTTTAAGTCGATCTGTAACAGCTTTTAGAGATTTTATAAGTCCGAAAAAATTAAGATTCATATCATCTCTAAAGGTATCTTCGGTTAACATTTTAAATGGTTTCAAGTTTATACTACCAGGACAATATACAAAACCATCAAGCTGTTCTGGTAGATTTGAAGTATCTAGTGTGCCACTTTCAACGTCATATTCTATATGTGTTGCATTCAAAAAATCTAAATCTTCACTTGTACGAGAAGCAATAAACACATTGTAATCATCGTGTATGAGTTGAACAATTGCTTTTCCTATACCGTGAGAACCTCCTATAAGTAATATATTTTTTTTCATAACTTAATTTAAAATGTCGTGTTTGCTAATACTTTTATCTTCTTTTTTAGGCGCTACATAGGGCCCAAACATCTTCAATAATTGTTCTTGTCTGTATTCAAATATGGAATCTAGTTTTGATTTGACCAAAATAGGATGTGCTACTCTTCCTAAAATCCCAAGTGGTAATTTATAATCTACACTATCTTCCATAGATACACCACCAGGTATTTCTTTAATAAAATGTTTATGATGCCAAAATGCGTATGGACCAAAACGTTGCTCGTCTATGAAGTATTCTTTTTCTTTTAAGGCTGTTATTTCTGAAACCCACTTTGTATTAAAACCAGGTAGCGGCGTTACAGTATATTGAAGTAATTGCCCGGCATACATAGGACGGTCTGCACCTGCAAAGACTTTAAAATTCATATCTGACGGCGTGAGCATCTCTAAATTTCTAGGATTAGTTAAAAAATCCCACGCCTCATCAAGTGAAATGGGTAGTTTTTGAATGCTGTGTAGATTGTAAATTTTCATAAGTAGTTTCAAAAAAGCATTTACCGAAGTCTTCTATTCTGAATTTTGTAAAGATAGGGGCATTATTGTTTAAGTTAAAGCGATTTAAGTTAAACAAAACTAAAATCTAATTTTTGGTTAGTTCAGATTATACAGAGAATTTTGAAAATTTTATAGCGGAGATATGTATTGTTTTGTACATAATTGATTTGTTTAATTAGTAATTTGTTAACATATAAGACAGCTGTATAAATTATATTGTACTGCTCGTAACAATATGTCAAAACATTGATTAACAGAATTCTAAAACTTAAATTTTACCAGATGAAAAAAATTATGCTCGTATGTTTTATTGCTTTGGGTCTTACTACTCAGGCTCAAATACAAACTCCTTCTGCTAGCTCTCATACAAAAATGGAACAAGTGGTAGGTCTTACAACCGTTACCTTAGATTACTCGCGCCCTAATATGCGTGGTCGTGAAGTTTTTGGAAATTTAGTACCCTATGGAAAAATCTGGAGAACAGGCGCTAATGCGACTACAAAATTTACAATTGATAAATCTATAATAATTGCTGATAAAGAACTTTCTAAAGGCACTTACAGCATTTATACGATTCCTGGAGCAGATATGTGGGAGGTTATTTTCTATACAGATGATTCAAACCCTTTAATTACAGAATTTGAAGATAGTAAAATCGCTTTACGCACAATGGTGGAGCCTGTACAAATGCCTATGTCTATGGAAACATTTACAATTTTAATAGACGATGTAATGGCAGACAGTGCAGTTTTAAATATTTTATGGGATGATACAGTTGTACCTGTAAAGTTTAGTGTTATGACAGATCAGGAAGTAATGACTAGCATTGACCAGGCATTATCAGGACCAGCTGCCGGAGATTATTTTAATGCAGCAGTATATTACCTAAATAGCGGAAAAGATATAGAGAAAGCAAAAACATGGATGAATATGGCTATGAGTATGAAAGAAACGCCACGTTTCTGGGAATTACGTCAGCAGTCTTTAATTTTAGCTAAAGCAGGTGATAAGAAAGCGGCAATAGAAGCGGCTAAAAAATCATTGGCAGGAGCGAAAGAAGCTGGTAATGGAGATTACATTAAAATGAATACCGACTCTTTAAAAGAGTGGGGAGCAATGTAATTAAAAATTTATGATTAGTTAAAGCCGTAAATCTGATGATTTACGGCTTTTTTTATGTGTAGTGTAATCCTACTAATTCTCTAATCTCATCTAAGGTATTAATGAGTGTTTTGCTAAAATCAAAAGACATAAGCGGGCTCTCTATTTTGTGCGCTCTCAGAAGTTCTGCAAAATGTATAATTTCAAAATGATATCCTTTGGCGGTATATCTAAAATTGTGTTCGACTTTTACGCCATTTAAAATCGTAGTAACCTTATCTGTATGGTGAAATTTACTATGTAAGTATATCATGCCATTATCACATACCAGTGTAGCTGTGGTTGGTGTATCCTTTAAAATACTAGAAGATAGAAAAGCTTGTGTTTCTGAATTGTAATTAAAGGTTATTTCAATTTCTTCATCAACTTCAGTTTTTCCTATTTTAGCTTTAGCAGTAATTACGTCAGGAGTTCCTAATAGGGCGAGCGCACAAAAAACAGGGTAAATACCTATATCTAGTAGGGAGCCTCCTCCAAGCTCTTTATTGTACAATCTGCCTTGTAGATCGACCGCAGCTTTAAATGAAAAATCAGCATTAAGTGTTTTTACCGTTCCAAATTTTCCGGATTCTAACTCATCCTTTACAAATTTAAAATGTGGCATCATACGAGTCCATAATGCTTCCATCAACAAAACATTATTAGCTCTAGCTACAGAAATCATTTCTTCAACCTGATGCAAATTCATAGCAAAAGGTTTTTCACAGAGCACCGCTTTTCCGTGAGAAAGGCAAAGCAGCGTATCTTTATAATGACGCACGTGAGGTGTAGCTATATATATCGCATCAACATCAGGATCTTTTGCGAGCTGCTCATAGCTATTGTAACATTTTGTTGCTTTGTATTTAGCTTTAAATTGATCTGCTTTTTCTTGAGATCGTGACGCTACTGCATAAACAACAGAATCATTTACGTGTTGCATATCTGTAGCAAAACTATTTGCGATTTTACCAAGTCCCAAAATTCCCCAATGTATTGTTTTCATTACTCTAATAGCTCTGTTTTAGGACTGTCTTTCAAAGTAGTTTGTAAAGTCAGCCCAATTAAAATGACTAAAGCACAACCTATAAAGTTGAGCCATAAATACGGTAATTGTATGTATTCTAATTTATCTAAACTGAATAATATGATGACAATAAGTTGAGTAAGTATCGCAGCGATAAAAACAGCTTTAGACTGAATTTTTTTAATAAAGAAGGCCGACATAAATATACCTAGAATCGTACCGTAAAATATGGAGCCAATTATATTTACTAACTGTATTAAATTGTCAAAAAGATTGGCCGTACATGCGATTAAAATTGCAAGAATTCCCCAACTGAGTGTAAACCACTTTGTAGCATCAACAAAGTGAGATTCTTCTTTTTCTTCATCTAGATTACGTCTGTAAAAATCTACCGTGGTCGTTGCTGCGAGGGCATTAAGTTCTGATGCAGTAGATGACATCGCTGCAGATAGAATTACAGCAAGTAGAAGTCCTATAAGACCTCGGGGTAAATTATTAAGTATAAAATGAATAAAGACATAATCTTTGTCATTAACTTCTACATTTTGATCTGCCTGATTTATGACCATACGGGCTTTTTCTCGTAGTGTTTTTTCCTCTTTATTAAGATTTGCCAAGGCTAGAGCTGTGGTAATTTGCTCACCATTTGCTGCTGTGATTTGCTTTGAAGCATTTTCTGCAACTAAATAACTGAGTTCAGATTTATCTGACCGAAGCTCATTTAATTTGTTCTGAAGTGCATTGTATTCTTTTTCAAAAGGTGTGCCTACGACTGCATTTGTTGCAGCGGGATTAAAATTTAGAGGCGTAGGATTAAATTGATAAAAAACAAAAACCATAACCCCTACAAGCAAAATAAAGAATTGCATAGGTACTTTTAATAGACCATTAAAGATCATCCCAAGTTGCATTTCCCGAACAGATTTACCACTTAAATAGCGCTGCACCTGGCTCTGATCTGTCCCAAAATAAGAAAGCATCAAAAATGTACCTCCTAAGATACCGCTCCAGAAAGTATAACGATTGTTAAAATCAAATGAGAAATCAAGAACATCAAGCTTACCACTTGCTCCTGCAATTTCTAAAGCGTTATTAAAGCTGATATCTTGTGGCAAGTAGCTTATAATTAAAAAGAAAGCAACAAACATACCCAAGAAAATCACGCCCATTTGTTGTTTTTGTGTAACAGTAACAGCCTTTGTTCCTCCTGAAATTGTGTACACTACTACAAGAAGTCCTATTATGATATTGAGTGTATTTAAGTCCCATCCTAAAACAGCAGATAAAATAATAGAGGGAGCAAATATGGTAATACCTGCGGCTAGTCCGCGAGATAATAAAAATAAACCTGATGCTAGAGAGCGTGTACGCTGGTCAAATCTGCTTTCTAAATACTCATAAGCAGTATAAACATTGAGCTTATAATAAATAGGAATAAAGAATATACAGATTACAATCATTGCGATAGGTAACCCAAAATAGAATTGAACAAAGCCTAAACCATCATTGTAAGCCTGGCCCGGAGTTGATAAAAAGGTAATCGCACTGGCTTGTGTCGCCATAACGGACAGCCCTACCGTCCACCATTTAGACTCGTTACCGCCACGTATATAATCTTGCACATTAGTGCGTCCCCGTGTTTTGTAAACACCATATATAACAATAAAAGCAAGCGTCGCAACCAGTACAATCCAATCTATAGTTTGCATACTAAGCCGTATAATAATTCATTAATAAAAAAAACAAAATGATATACACGGCATTGAGTATAAGTACTAGTGTATAGTATTTAGACCATCCTTCTTTTTTAGGTTGCATCATTGTTTAATTTTTTGGTCGTTTTTTCCTATTGAAAGCATATTTGTAAATAGACGGTATGCTCCAGAAACTCCTGCGGGGAGTTCTCTAAAAAAACTGAGACCGGTATAAATATAATGACCTTTACCATATTTTGCCACAAGCAAGCTACCTTCGTTTGGGTTCTCGTCTTTGTCGTGCATAGAAATTAAGGGTTTATATGCTTCATCCCAATTTACAGGAAAGTATAAACCACGTTCCTGTACCCAACCTTCAAAGTCTTTAGCTGTTATTTTGTTAGGAACATTTAAAATCTCTGCTGAAGGATCAATTATTGTCACTTTAGCAAACTCATCGGTAACTCGATTGCTACTCAACTCTAGTGGATATGGCCCGAGATTAGGAAAGTTGAAACCCCGGGCGGTATTATATTGTACCACCATCGTACCCCCATTATTTACATAATCTAGCAATAGGGGTTGTTTGTATTTGAGTTCGTCTAAAATATTATAAGCTCTAATACCCATAACTACCGCATCAAATTGCTTCAAAGATTCTGCTGTAACATCATTAATATTAAGTTGAGCAACTTGATATCCTATTTGCTCCAGACTTTCAGGGATGGCATCACCGGCACCGGCTATGTAGCCAATATAGTTTCCTTTTTTTGCGATATCAAGACGTACCAACTTATTAGTAGATGGGAGTACGAGCGTTTGTAGGGGTATGTGCTCATAATCAATTTTAGTGATTTTAGTAGTTAGCGTTTTATCATTTAATTGAAGTTGAGGTTGTAGAATTCCTTCACTCGCATTCTTGGGAGGAGTAACGGTAAAAGCATAACTTTTTGTTTCTCCTTTTTGAGCAATAGCAAGCTTTTGCGGAGCGCTTACAGTCCAGCCCGACGGAACGTTTAAACCAACGGTGCCTGATAGATTTGAAGTGTAGGCGGTAACTTCAGCTGTGATTTTTTTGGGTTCCGCATTCGCGAAAATGATAACGGGATCCTTCACGGCTACCGAAGCTTTTGGGACTATCTCAAAAGGTTCATAAACTTCGCCGTCAACGCGGTCGTTGTATTTGTAAACCAAATCTGTTGTAACCGGAATGGTAACTCCGCCCATTTTAAGATTAAAAACAGCTTTAAACGCTTTTGGTGTTTCCGGTAAACCGATCAATCGTTGATCGGTTACTTTATATATCCCCACAGAACCCTCTTCTTTCAGCCAGTAGGCAGTGGTAAGATCGGCAGCACCTGTATTGAATTTTTGCTGCATATTATAACGTTTATTGAAGTTTAGCGATCTAAGTGGCTCGGCTACATCGTATTTTTCGCCGGAAGGTTCTAAAACAATATTTTCTAACGTTATTGGGAAATCACTACGATTGATGGCTTCAAAATTCACAGCAATCGTTTCATTTGCGACAGCCGTTTGCTGACCGGTTGTAGCTTCCAGATACAATCCTGCGCAGGCCTTAATTAGAGCAGTAATTTGAGTGATTTTTAAATCGCGCCAATGTGCATCTTTGAGTTTTTTAATCAGTTCATACGCTTCTAGAAGCTGAGGTAAACTCGCTGCTGGGTTTTTAAAATCGTAATTTTTTTCAACCGCTTCAAGAATTTTTCCAATAGCAGCTCCTCCTTTTACACGATTCCAAGAAGTGTCTATACCTTCAAAAAGATTTCCATTTTGTGGGTAGTCTCCTTTCAAAAGTTCTAAATATTCTATTTGATCTCCACGAGAACCTGTATTACCAAAACCCTGAGATTTATGCTGACTACGACTTGACGCAGAAATTTCGGTATTACTTAAACCAAAGCTTGGGTAGTAGCTGCCAACATCAACTTTAACAAGATTGCTTTTATCTGCATTGTCAAAAGCTTCCTGCCCACCATAAAACCAATAGGAGGTATTAAAAAATAAACGCTTGGGTTGCCAAGTTTCTGTAAGTTCTAATTGTTTTGGAAAAACCTCTGGGTCATTTACAAGGTCAAAAGCCTGTACACTCAGCATTGCAGATGTTGTATGATGCCCGTGTGTTGTGCCTGGAGATCTGTGATCAAAGCGATTAATGATGACATCTGGTTTAAAATTACGAATGGCCCATACTACATCACTAAGAACCTGATCGCGCTCCCAAATGGCTAAGGTTTCTTCGGGATTTTTTGAATAACCAAAATCATTAGCGCGGGTAAAACGTTGTTCTCCTCCGTCTGTACTACGAGCAGCTAATAATTCTTGAGTGCGTATAACGCCCAGTAGTTCTCTAATTTCTGGGCCTATTAAGTTTTGGCCGCCATCACCTCGTGTTAAAGCGAGGTATCCGGTACGGGCGTGTACGGTATTAGCGAGATAAGAAATCATTGCAGTATTCTCATCATCTGGATGCGCTGCAAAATAGAGCGCTGTACCTAAAAAGTTTAGGCCTTCAAGTTGCTCATAAATTTCTGAAGAGGATGGCTTTTTTGGTTTTTGAGCCTGCATTTGTAACGTAACGCAGCAAAGAAGAGCGATTAAAAAGCGCATGTAATAAGTATTTTAATGTTAGAACAGGTAGTTTCAAAGATAGGTAAAACGGCATCTAAGAAGATTCCTTTACGGTTTCTTTAACAAAACTAAAACATCTAAAAAGAGCATTTTTTGATAGTTAAAATAATCATTATTTAAGAATAAATTTAGTGCTCTAAAACTTGTTTCAGTAGTGTGTATAATTTTTGAGTAGGTAGTCCCATAACCGTATTATAGGATCCTTCTAATTTTTCTAATGCGATGTGACCTATCCATTCCTGAATGCCGTATGCACCTGCTTTGTCAAAAGGTCTATAGATTTTAATGTAATGCTCAATTTCTTCTTCTGAAAGCTTTATAAAGTGTACTGTAGCAGTGTCATGTGTGGTTAATTGTTGTTTAACTGTAGTCACACAGACTGAAGAAATAACCTGATGACTTGTACCATTTAATAACTGAAGCATCTGAGTTGCTTGTTGTGCATCTTTAGGTTTACCCAGAGCTTGATTATCTTTAAAAACAAGTGTATCGCCTGTGATGAGTATTTCGTTTTCCTTTAAGTCTTGAGAAAAGGCTGCAGCTTTCTTCTGTGCAATAAATTCTGCGATTTCAAAAGGTTGCATTCCTTCTGGATAGGTTTCTTCAACCGGTTTTAAACGAACTTCAAAGTCGATCTCAAGAGCGCTTAGTAGTTCCTGACGTCTTGGCGATTGGGATGCTAGAATGATTTTATTAGTTTTCAGTAGGTTTGGGAGCATACTTATAAGGTTTGGTTCGTTAATCATTTAAACTTTAGAGTCAAAGTCAATACACCTAAAGAGAGGATGCCGGTAAACATAATAAACTTCAATATTCTTGACATATATGCGTAGTGTTTCTTTTTATCTGCATACCTGGCTTTAATACAAAATATTACTAGCGGAACAATCACCGCGGATACTAAATACAGGAATAACCAAACATTGGTTTGCACATACAAATAGATATAGCCTAATATTGTAAAAATGTAAACAACGCTTATGTAGCCAGCTATCTTTGCTGTGCGCTCCAGACCTAAAACAATAGGCAGTGATTTTATACCCACAGCATAATCGCCATTTGCATCTTCAATATCTTTAACGATTTCTCTTAGAAAATTTAGTAGTAAGGAAAAAATCCCATAATCACGTACGACTGAAAATGGAGTAAGTAATTCTTTTTGAAAACTGTTTAAAAAAGGTAAAATATCAAATATTAGAAGTATAAAAATAGCTGAAGCTACCACGAGACTAACTACTAGGTTTCCAATGAGAATTACTCTTTTTAAAAAGTTTGCATAAACATACAGCAATGCTGAAATTAGTACAAACACAGTAGTAAAATTAGATAACCCCAGACGATTACATAATAAAAAGCCTAAACCTACTCCACCAATGTTAAAAACGAGATAACTATTAAATGCAAAGTTTTCTGAAAAATAGTGGGGGATATAGGTTTTTGAGGGTTTGTTAATTAAATCACTTTCAACGTCATTTAAGTCATTAATAATGTAACCGGCAGCAGCAATACATACTGTTGCAAGTACTAATAGTGTAAAATTAAAATGGTTTAAAAGTACAGGTAAATGCAATGCCTTTAAAAAGCCGTAATGAACCAGAACCTGTGTTAATATAATCAACAACAGATTTTTATATCTAATCAGTTTTAAGAAGGTCAATCTTTTGTTTTTGGAAAAGACCAAATATAATAAAAGCCACGTATTCTGTGGCTTTTATGATTGATTGATGAATGATGATTTTATTGTTTGCTTATATTGCCACCAGAACTTTCAATTACCGCTACCTTTTTAGGAGATCCCCAGTAATCTATGTCGCCGGCGCTTGAAGCTTTAGAAGATATTTCTTTAGAAGCATAGACTCGAATACTACCTGCACTTGAAGCTTCTGCATCGCAAAATTCAGTCTTTAGGTCTTTGGCATTAATCGTAGCGGCAGAACTTGCATCAAAACGAACCGTTTGTGCTTCACCCTCAAGATCTAATGTTGCAGCACTGCTGGCTTCTGCAATAATTTCACGAATTTCTACCGGTAGTTTTACCGTTGCTGCGCTTGACAGATCAAAACTTATACGATCTCCTGTTAAAGCTTCGGTAGCTGTAATATTAGATGTGCTACTTGCTTTGATCTCTTCAATAGATTGTGTATAGGTTACATGAATTTTACGCGATGTAGCATTCCCAATGTTTGAATTGTCTGTAGTCTCTATACGCAATGTATTGCCTTCAAAGTGAACATCTAGGTATTCAAGAAGATTTTCGTCCATCTCTGCTACAACAGATGATGTAGTTCCTTTTTCTAAAATTATGTCCCAACCATTACTACTGTGAATTTTAGAAAACTCCTGACTCAAGTTGAGGTTTTTAGTAACAACATTTCCGTTACCATTAACTTGTCCCATTTCAAAATTGAAATTACACGAGGTCATTACAAGTGCTACTAGTGTACCTATGATTAATTTAATTAGAGTGGTCATAATATTTGATTTTGATTGATGAGTGATTTTAATTTATTGAGTCCTGTTTCGTATAAACACTATCTATAATTTCTTTCTGCTTAACCATAACCCCATCTTTTTTAGGAGAAACTTTAGCTTTGTATTCATAAACACCATCTGTTGAAGTTGTATCAGTTGTTAATTCAGAATATTCCCAATCGTTTATATCTTCTAATTCTTCTTTAGGACAATCTGTACATTCAAGGGCATTAGATTGCATAATCGTATAATACCCTATGTAATCGTGATCGAGTAAATCTGAATATCTGCTTCTGTGATAGGAAGAGATGTTTTCATCTGTTAGCAAAGTCATTCCTTCTGGTATTGCAATAATTAGATTTACTTCTTGATCTCTAAATTTACTTGCTAATTCAGTTACAAAATAGTTATCTAGTAATAAAGTACCATTTTCATACTTAAAGTTATAGTAAATAGTGCCAGCGCGCTCTTCGGCTTCTTCATAAGAGCTTCCCTGGGCATTCTTTTTGATAATGAGTTTCGCTTCAGGCGAATCGCTTTTTTGAATACTTAGGTTTACATCTCTATTATAAATTACTTTTTTTCCATTTGCATCTGTGCGTATTTTCCAGCTTGTATTGTGGTATTTGTCTGCACCATACTGGTTCTGCGTTACCATTTTTACCTTTAGGGTATCTGTAGGATTAACTGCAATAACTTCAGTAATTAAGACTTCTCCATCAACAGCAGTAGCCATACCTTGTCGTACACCTAAAACTGCAATCGCAATTAACGAGATTAACCACAAACCCAATAGAGATAATTTCGCCGTTAGGCTTAATCTTTTTAAAGTATTAACTAAGATGCGTAATCCTAGATAAAACAACATGAAGAATGGTATTCCTACCGCTAAAAAAGTAAGCACTGTAATTAACCATATAGGAGCTCCTGATGTGTTTACCATCTCTGCATAACCTAGAATTCTACCTTGTTGTCCAAATACATCTAGTGTCCCTGCAGATACTAAGGCTACAAACAGGGCGATTAAAGTAGAGCCACCTATTATAACAAGTAGTATGCCTATGAATTTCACAAATACCTTGAGGATAAACATTACAAATGTGCCCAGACTTGTCGCCAAAGAATCTGCTCCTTTGCGGGCGTGATTGCCATATTTAACATAGTCAACATTTTTTACAGAATCTGCAACAGTGTCAAAACCCTCTTTTACTTTACGCTGTATATTGTCTATGTTCACGGCCTTTCCCCGCATTTCAAGTTTTTCTGAAGTCGTACGAGCTACAGGAACAAATATCCAAAAAGCAATGTAGATTAGTATGAAACCACCCCAAGAGAAAATTGTTAATAGGATTAGGGCTAAACGAATCCAGATCGCATCAATCTGAAAATAATGACCTAAACCAGCACAAACTCCACCCAGGTATGAGTTATCTGTATCTCTATATAATTTTTTAGAGGTGTTCGCAGTATATGTAGGCGCAGGCTCATCTTCAAAAAGGTCTTCATCAAGACGATAATCTTCGGGCTGTCCCATTATATTAATGACTTCGTCAACTTCGGTAAGCCCTATTACCTGACGTTCGTTTTTTACCCGTTCATTAAAAAGTTCACCTATACGTGCTTCTATATCCTGAATAATTTCTTCACGACCCTGTGCGTCTGTAAACGATCTTTTAATTGCGTCGAGATAGCGTTGTAATTTTGCATAAGCATTCTCATCTATGTGAAAAAATAGACCTGCTAGATTAATATTAACTGTCTTATTCATTGTTTTTAGCTTTATGATTGGTTACCAGTTGAACGGCTTTATGAAGGTCGTCCCAGGTTGATGATAGTTCATTTAAGAAGAGCTTTCCGGTGTCTGTGAGTCCGTAATATTTACGAGGCGGCCCGCTGGTTGATTCTTCCCAGCGATAGTTAAGTAAGCCGGCATTTTTAAGTCTGGTAAGTAGTGGGTAAATTGTACCTTCAACTACCAGTAACTTGGCGTCCTTTAGCGTGTCTAGTATTTCGGCAACATAGGCATCTTCATCTTTTAATATAGATAAGATGCAATACTCCAAAACACCTTTACGCATTTGCGCTTTTGTGTTTTCAATCTTCATAGATTCTCATTGTTAAGCGATTAATAACTGTTCGTTTTTGACTCACCACTATGGTGAAATAATTTTGCTTAAGCTTTAGGTGATGAGTCTAAAGGTGTTTCCTCATTAGAAACACTAAGCGGTTTTAAAAAGTTTATACTAAGAGGGTATTTATAGATCTCTCCATTGCTAGCACTTACTGCAGCAGAAATGACTGAGAAGAGTGAAAGAATGCAAAGAGCCAATAGTAGTATCCCGAAGACCACCCCTATTACAATTAAACCTATAGCATCATTTGGAATAATAAAACTCTCAAAAGATTGTTCAGGAATATTCCCCAATTTATCTGAGGCATTAATTGCTTGCCATAAAATAAAGGGTATCGCGATAAGTATTATGGCAATGGCATAGAGAGTAGTGCTCATTTGAAAGTTAAGAGCACGTCTCCCGTGATTATCTACATAGATCGATTCTTTTTTTAAAGCCGCCCAAATTAATAGTGGCGCTATAAAATTTCCTAACGGAATTATAAATTGAGCAAATACAGATAAATGAATAAATGTCGCTACGTTTTTCTGATGATTTGTAATACTAGTTTCCATTGCTTATTATTTTCTTATGCAAATATATATACAAAGACAGGTATTTTGTATTGCATAGTACTTAAATTTAACTTTATATTAACAAAAAAGAAATTTACTCAACTGAAATGTTAAGCCTATTTTTGAACAAAATAACACTCTAATTATGTCTGTAACACCTAGTAAATTCAACACTTTTATACTTTTTAAGCTACCTTCGGCTTGGTTATGCGGGGTGCGTATAAAATCTATAACGGCTCAAACAGCTATTACCACAGTTACTCATAGATGGATTAATCAGAATCCATTTAATTCTATGTTTTGGGCAGTGCAGGGTATGGCTGCAGAGTTAAGTACCGGAGCAATGGTTATAGATCAAATTAAGCAAAGTGGTCATAAAATTTCTATGCTGGTGGCAAATAACAAAGCTTCATTCACAAAAAAAGCTACCGGCAAAATCACTTTTACATGTAATGACGGTCATAAAATTGAAGAAGCAATTCAAAAAACAATTGCGACCGGTGAGGGACAAACATTTTGGATGCAAAGTGTAGGTACAAATAAAGAAGGGATAACCGTTAGTACATTTGATTTTCAGTGGACTGTTAGAGTGAAGAGTAAAAACTAAAATCGTTACTCCTTCTTTCAAAACAAAAGAGATTCAGGGATTGAAAAATTAATTAGAATAAAATACTTCTGTAACATTTCGCTTATATCTCGTACTTATTAGTAGAATCAATCTAATCAAAAAACGAAATATTAAGATGACTGCACACGAAATAGATTACCAGATTTTTGGAGAAGAAATGCAATATGTTGAGATCGAATTAGATCCACAAGAAGGCGTTATTGCTGAAGCCGGAACTTTTATGATGATGGAAGACGGTATTAAAATGGAAACTATTTTTGGGGACGGCTCTAAAAATGATACCGGTTTATTAAATAAAATATTTGGTGCAGGTAAGCGACTACTTACCGGTGAAAGCATGTTTATGACGGTATTTTATAATAACCTTGTTGGTAAGAGAAAAGTAAGTTTTGCATCTCCGTACCCAGGTAAAATCATTCCTATAGATTTAACTAAAAATGGTGGGAGGTTTATATGCCAGAAAGATGCATTTCTTTGTGCAGCTAAAGGGGTTTCAATAGGAGTAGAATTTTCTAAGAAATTAGGTCGTGGTCTTTTTGGTGGAGAAGGATTTATAATGCAACGACTAGAAGGTGATGGTATGGCATTTGTGCATGCAGGTGGTACAACATTTATTAAAGAATTACACGCAGGAGAAAAGTTGAAAGTGGATACTGGCTGTATAATAGGTTTTGATCACACGGTAAATTACGATATTGAATTTGTAGGAGGTATAAAAAATACATTATTTGGTGGCGAAGGGGTCTTTTTTGCTACTCTAACCGGTCCCGGTACTGTATATATTCAGTCGCTTCCTTTTAGCCGTTTAGCAAAACGAGTTTTAGCTTCTGCTCCACAAATGAGTGGGAAAGATAAAGGAGAAGGGAGTCTATTAGGTGGTCTTGGTGATTTACTTGATGGAGATAACAGATTTTAAACTAAATATTTTAAATGTACACATCACATTTTAACAGTATTTTTAGAATTAATAGAGTAAATTTAGAAATATCTTAATAAACTGCTTTTGATTTAAAACTACTCAAAAAATTTTCTAACTTAAATTAATTCGAATATGGCAAGAGCAATGTTTGAGTATACTAAGACGATCTTAAAAAAAGTAAGTTTTGATAGTGTACTTTTCTGCAAAGAATTACAGAAGGCTGCAAAACGACTACTCCCTTACGAAATAGAAGAACTTCGGGTCTGGATTCAAGAAATAACCAAAACTAATCCAGAACTTAATCAATGCATGATTTATCTTAGTGTATAAAATGAAATTTACAAAAAAGGGCTTCTATTTAGAAGCCCTTTCTTATGATCTTAATTATTTAGTTTCTGAGGAATAGGGCTAATTATTTGAACGTTTTGAAAAGTAATAGCTCCTTTAACTACACCGGCAATGGTAGTTCTCAATGATTCTATTATTTGCATTTTTAATTCGCTTTTGTGATAGAGTAAGCTAACTTCTCTTGCGGGTGCAGGATCTTTGAAAAAATGTAAATATTTTTTCTCTTCATTTTTAATTTCAAGTGTATGTAGGTAAGGCAGAAGTGTCATTCCTAAACCCTCATTAGCAAGTCGCACTAAAGTCTCAAAACTACCACTTTCTAAAGAGAAGGTATCTTTTTCATAATTTCGGTTTGCTTTACACAAATTAATCACACCATCTCTAAAGCAATGACCATCTTCTAATAATAACATATCATTAAGGTCTAAATCTTCTATGGTTATTTTCTCTACAGAATGTAATTTATGATTTGAAGGAATATAAGCTACAAAAGGTTCATAATATAAGGGACGTTCTTTAATAGAATCAAGGTTTAGTGGAGTTGCTGCAATAGCTGCATCTAGATGCCCATCTTCAAGTCGTTCAATAATTGTTTCGGTTGGTAATTCTTCAATTTTCAATTTTACCTTAGGATACTTATTAATAAAATTACGTAGAAACATAGGTAATAGTGTAGGCATGACAGTAGGTATAACTCCTAGTCTAAATTCTCCACCTATAAATCCTTTCTGTTGGTCTACAATATCTGTAATCCTGTTTGCCTCATTTACAATATTACGAGCTTGTATTACAATTTTGCGACCTATATCAGTTAGTTCAATTGGTTTCTTTCCGCGATCAAAAATAATAATATCCAGTTCATCTTCTAGCTTTTGTATTTGCATACTCAAGGTAGGCTGTGTTACAAAAGTTTTTTCTGCTGCCTTGGTAAAATTTTGATTTTCGGCTACTGCCAAAACATATTTAAGTTGCGTAATGGTCATACATATATATTATAGTGTCAAAAATAGAATGACCAAACGATATATTTAATAAAAAAGTCATTTAAAAAAGACAATTTTTTACTAACTCGTATTCTTACATTTAGATTAGAGTTAAAATCTAATTTCTAAATTCACGGGTTCAGTCTTAACTTCAAATTTACAATCATCCCACTCAGGTGGTCCCATAGTCATAAGATTATTAGATAAACCATAAGGTTCCTTTGGCATACCATTAGAGAAAAAATCCATTTGTTCATTACCATTGATATCTTGAAAACATACTATAGCATATAATCCAGGTTTTATATTTTCGAAGATTACTGAAGCTTTGCCATTTTCAATAGAGCTTTTTTTAGAAAATAGAGGTGAGGCTTTCATAAAAGTTTATTGAGGGTATAGGCCATAAATCACCAGGCCCTCATCACTCACAGCATTATCTATAGTTACTGTTATAGAAGTAGATGTTTGAGCGATTAAATTAGCTGTAAAAAATAAAACTATTGCAAGTACTGTAGTTTTCATAAGTAGTGTTTAGATATTGATTAGACGGCTAAACTTAAAATTAGCTTACTTATTTACATTATTATTGAAACCCAAATGTCAATAAATAAGGATGAATTGAATTATTTGTGTAGAGTTACAGTAATAATGTAGGATGCTTTTGTTGATTTTCGCTGCTTTGTGCAGCGACCGGGCTATTACTACTCGCTTATTTTAAAGACTTAGGTCTTTAAAATAGAGCTCAAACAGGCCGTTTTATCCCTAAGCCTTGATTTTCGCGAAGATTCAAAATTCATTTTACAATAAA